>PMZS01000038.1 GCA_003170115.1 Spirochaetaceae bacterium | reverse complement strand
CCGCAATGCTGAACATGGGCTAGCTCACGCGGAGGCGGCGGCCGATCTCCTCCGCCTCCGCGGGTGAACGCAGGATGTCCGAGGTCTTGATGAGCATCCCCTCCCCTTCCATGCATTTCATCAGGGCCGCAAGCGACTTGCCCGCGCCGAACGTCTTCCTGGACACGAACGCATAGCTTTTCTTCCCCGCGACCGCTCCCGCGGCAGCGAGAAAAGTCTTCACGGAGTCCGGGATTTTCCCGCCAAGCGCGCCGACGGGCTCCGCGCCCACCACGATGTACTGGTAGATAGTGAGCCTGGCGTTCGGGTCACGCGTGCCCTCCAATGTATCAACCTGGTTCCCCTGCTTTTCGATGCCCCTCGCGACAGCCTGCGCAAGCCGCATCATCCCGTCACGATTCTGACCAGAGAAGAAGACTACCGCCACTCTCATCGCGTTTTTTCGCCTCCGTGCGTGGTTTGAAAAGGTGTCGCAATACCATCCGCGTGCGGCTCACGCAGAAGTACGCGGTGAGTACGCCCGAACCGGAATGCCGCTCATCCACGAGGTCCGCGATCTCGGCTATGTCCAGGAGGATGCGAGCGTAGCGCACGCGCCCCCTGCGGCTCTTGGTCACCAGCATTTCCAGGTGTTTTTCGTCGTGCGGCCGGAATTTCGGAATCTTCTCGTGCACCACCATGTTGCGGATCCACCTGATCTCATGCGCAAGGAGCAGAGTGCGGCCTTCCGTGATGATCCCTTCAGAGCGGGCCAGGTCCAGCATGTCCACGAGCTCCAGCTCCAGCAGGTCGTGCCGTGTCTGCAACCAGCGTTTTTCGGCCCCCCGCGTGAAAGGCAGAGGGCCCCGCTCGTCCAGCGCTGAGCCCAGCCGGTAGATCAGTCCCTGTTCGAGCAGCGTGCCCGCGAGAATACACGCGCCCTCGGCAAACCCGAAATAGTAGGTCTGGTGCATCTGGGCCAGGAGCGACTTCACGCGTCCGCTCCCCGGGCTGGCCCCAATGGACAGCCGCTGGTAGTTCAGGTGCTCCCGGCGGGCCGCGGCCTCGCACAACCTCTTTTCCCCGTAGCGTGTGCGGAGCGTGGCAAGGTGATTCTCTTTACACTCTCCGCGCATCACGGTAGTATAGTTTTTCCGGAAAACCATGGTCAAGACAAGGACTCTCTTCACCCCGATCGTCATTGCTGCATGCGCGCTTGCGCTCATCAGCTGCGCGGACCGCGGCCCATTCGTCAACATCAAGGCGGAGTCACTCGAGCTGTTGCGGAGGCCTGCCGCTCCTTTTCTGTCCCTTGCACATTCGCCGGGCGCGGTGTACGCGGTCTTCGCGGACCCGGCGACGACGACGCTCGACCTGGTCGAGCTGCCGGACGGCCCTCACCTCCCCGCCGCCTCCCCTGCCCCCGAGCTCATCGACAAGGTGGACGTGCTTCCTCCGCTTTCCCCCGCCTTCGGGGAGCACGTGCTTTCCGTCGCGGGCGGCAGCGCGGCTGTTCTTTACCTGGACCGGGAGACCGACGTCAAGAATGTCCTGAAACTGGCAACCCGCCAGCTCGGCGCAAGAGAGTGGAACCTGGACATCCTCGAACCGGCAGGGGATCCGCTTGCCCTCGATTCCACGGGGATGGGCGGCTTCGGCGCCGCCTGGTCCTCCGGTCTGCTCTCATACCGCTCCGCGGACGGCCAGGCCGCTGTGGCGGGGCCGCCCATCCCCTTCAAGATCCAGGGGCGTGCGAGCCCGGACGGCGCCGGCGGGTTCACGGCCTTCGACTCATTGACGTCCCAGCTCCTGTCCCTTCGCTGGACGGGAGCTGGCTTCTCCGTTTTGATCGTCCCCGGGGGAAGCCCCGTCCAGGCCTCTCTCCGTTCCTCTTCGGGACGGCTCGGAGTGCTGTCATGGGACGCGAAGGCGCGGCGGCTCATGCTCTCCCAGCAAAACCCGGCGGGAGGCGCCTTCGCTACGGCAACGGTCACGGTGTGCGATGGCACGAGAACCGTAGCCCTGCTTCCCGGGCAGACTGACTCGAATTTCATCGTGTTGTTTGACGAGATCCGCTCCGTCGGTGCCGGGAAAAGCGTTTCCCAGGTTTCCCTCATTGCGCCGGGATCGCTCCTCGGGGCGAGGGGAACGAGGTATCGAAAGGCTGTTCTCTCTTCAGGGGATTCGATTATCGATGGTTTCGCCGCTGCACGGACGGCTGACGCCCTCTTCGTCCTTGTGTCCCAGGGGGATCTCAGGCTCCTTCGGATACCGCTCGCGCCGTAGAGAATCATAACTTCCTGTAAATCGCCTCTACTTCCGGCTCTTTTACGACAAGAATTGAGCAGCGCGCGTTTTTCATGATTTCCCTGTGCTGCCGACTGAGCGCGTCCCGGATGATGCCCTTGTCCTCGAAGCCCCCCAGGAGGATCAGGCCCGCCTGGTTGTCTTCGGCCACTTCCACGACCTCCGTCGAAATGGTGCCCCGGCGGAGAATCTTTTCCACCTGGACGCCCTTTTTTGCCGCGAGCTCGGCAACGTAATTCAGGTAGCGGTGGCCGTTCTGCTCGAGGCTTTTCTCGTAATCGGCGCTCTCCTCCTCGATGAAGATCCGTGAGAGAAGCAGCTCCCGCAGCGTCGCGGTGTCGATGACGTAGACGGCGAGAATCCGGGAACGGTAGCCCTTTGCCAGGGCGATGGNNAAAACCTCGCGTTCCCGCTCCTCCAGCACACCCTCGATGAACTTCCTCGTCTCTTCGACGTCAGGGATGACGATTCTTTCCAAAGCGTTGACGCGCCTCTGCGTTTTACGGACTTCCTTTGCAAGCCGCCACACCATTGTCCGTATCTCCGCCATCCGCGCAAGGAGCTTCAGCAGTTCGAAGAACTCTACCGTCGTGGCGTCACACGCGCTGCTGGTGCTCATGAAGGAGTACTTCAGCTCCAGCCGGGGCATCTCCACGTCGATCGTGGGCAGTGGGATTCCCATCAGCTTCCCGTGCTTCTCGCGTGTGGCGAACTCGAACTGGATACCCGCACTGGCGTCC
>PMZS01000200.1 GCA_003170115.1 Spirochaetaceae bacterium | reverse complement strand
GGCAACGGATCCGTTCACCTACGTCGGGTGCCACTACCTCGACCTCGTGCATTTCATCACGGGCCTGCGGCCCGTCGAGGTCTCTCTCTTCGGCGTGCGCCGCCGGTTTCCCAACGGCAACGAGGGGTTTCTCTGGTCGCTGGCCAGCGTCCGCTGGGAGAACGGCGCGCTGCTTTCCGTTTCCAATGGCCTGGGGTATCCCGACCGCGCGGCGGGAAGCAATGACCAGGGCCTCCTCATGTACTGCGAAGGTCCGAATGCATCAGGAATGATCCGTCACGACGATCATCACCGCGGGGTGAGCTACTCCTACCTGGAGGAGATGGTGCCCGGCGGGTCCTATTACAACTACGTCAGCCCCGACTTTTTCCGTCTCGTCCCGTGGGAAGGGGAGGGACTTCGTCCGGTGGGATACGGCTACGATTCCATCGAGGCACTGGTGGCAACGGTGCATGCCGTGGAATCAGCGGCAACGGGACTCACTGCTGCCGCGGCCCGGGAGGCTCGCGGGCTTGCCCTGCGTGCCGTCGATGAGGCGGGCATCATCGCCACGCCCCTCAACAGCAGCGTGAACGAGCTGGCGGTGGAAGCGGGGCGCCTTTCGATCCTCAACGGGGGCCGCCCCGCGCGCATCGACTATGGCGGCACCGAATCCGCCTCCGGCGGTGCCGAATCCGCCTCCGGCGGTGCGGCACCCCGCGTGCGGCTGGCATGATCATCCGCGGAAGGATTCCCGGCAGGCAGGGCCTCTGGGAGTTGTCATACGTCAAGGAGATGGTGGAAAGCCTGTCCTGCAAGGACCCCTCCTTCGCGGAGGAGCACTGCCGATGGATCACGCCGGGACTCTTCGATCTTCAGATCAACGGCATTGCGGGCATCAATTTCACGGACGTCTCCCTGGACCAGGCTCAGCTCGAGCGCGCCGACGCCCTCATCAGGTCCGGCGGGGTGAGCCGGTACTGCCCGACGATCATCTCCTGCAGCCTCGAGACGGCGCGGGCCGTGCTCGGCACATTCAGCCGGGCCTGGGACAACGGAAGGATTCCCGGTGCATGGGCGATCCACCTCGAAGGTCCGTGGATCTCAAGCCTGGACGGCTCCCGCGGAATCCACCGGACGGAACACGTGCGAGAGGTCTCGCTGTACGAGTGGGGCGCCTTGAACCAGGTGGCCATGGGAAGAATCCGCCTGCTCACCCTCGCCCCCGAGCTTCCCGGCGCACTGGACCTGGTGAAGAGTGCGGTGGGAGCGGGCACGATCGTATCCCTGGGTCACACAGCCGCGTCCGCCGCGGACGTCACCGCGGCGGTGAGAGCGGGAGCGCGCATGAGCACGCACCTGTTCAACGGGTGCGCCCGGCTTCTGGACCGGCACTCCAACGTGGTCTACTCGCAACTATCGGAGGACGGGCTGTACGCGTGTTTCATCGCCGACGGCCACCACGTCCCCTTTGCAACCCTGCGCATCGGCATCAGGGCGAAGGGGGTGGCGAAGTCGATCCTGGTGAGCGATCTCGCCCACCTTTCCGGCCTGCCCGAGGGTGACTACGAGATGGAGGGCAACAGGGTGGAGCTTCGGGGCGGCGGACTCCGCGTGAAGGGAACCAGCCAGCTCTCCGGCGCTGCGCGGACTCTCCGGGAGGACGTCGAGCTGCTGGCCCGGGAAGCGGAGCCCGGCATCGACTCTGCCCTGCTCATGGCAACCCGTTCCGCCGCGGCCGCCGTCGGCGACCTGGCGTGGGCGGATCTCCAGGCCGGCAGGCGCGGCCCTGTCGCGGTGTTCTCCTGGGATGGATTGCACCTCCTGCTGGAGGAGCGTCTGGGCTTCTAGCCCGCCACCCGTTTTGCGGGAATCCCGAAGAACTTTTCCGCGTTGTACCAGCAGATGTTCTTCACCATCCCGCCCAGCAGGTCGAAGTCGCGCGGCAGCTCCCCGGCCTCCACCGCGAGGCCCAGCACGGAACACAGGATCCGCCGGAAGTATTCGTGGCGCGAAAATGAGAGGAAACTGCGGGAATCGGTCAGCATCCCGACAAAGTTGGCGAGCAGGCCCATGGACATCAGGGTGCGCAGGTGCTCTTCCATTCCCTGCTTCTGATCGTTGAACCACCACGCGGCGCCGAGCTGCATTCTGCCCCGGACGTTCTCTCGAGGAAAGGCACCGCTCATGACGGCAAGCATGGCGTTGTCGGCGGGATTCAAGCCGTACAGGATGGTCTTTGGCAGCCCGTCCGCGGCTTCGAGTGAATCGAGGAAGCGGACAAGCGGCCGGGCGAGTGAGAAATCTCCGATCACATCGAAACCGGAGTTGGGCCCCAGCAGTGCGAAATACCTCGTGTTGACGTCCCGCAGAGCCCCCATGTGGAGCTGCTGCACCCAGCCCTTTTCGGCGTCCATCAGGGCGAGGGCCCGCAGGACCGCGGACTTGAAGGCCCGCGCTTCGCGCGCGTCGGGCGCGGATCCGCCGCGCGCCGAGTGGAAGATCTTCGCAACGTCTTCCTCCGTGCACTCCTCCGCAGACGGCTCTTCGAGGCCGTGATCGGAGGCTCGGCAGCCTGCCGCGTGGAAAAAACCGTGCCGCGCGCGCAGGGCGGCAATGAAATCCCTCCATCCGAGCACCTCGATGCCCGCCGATCGGGAGAGCTTGTCCACCCACGCGTTGAAGCGTGCCGGGTTCTCCACGCCATTGGCCTCGTCGGGACGGAAGGTAGGCACGACGGTGACAGGATACGATGGGTCGGCATTCAGTTTCGCGTGATGCGCAAGATCGTCTACGGGATCGTCCGTCGTGCAGACCACCCGGACGTTCATGCGGGTGAGGAGGGACCGGACACGGAAGTCCTCCTGTGCGAGCATTGCAGAGCAGCGATCGTACACCGAGGGCGCGGTGGCAGGGGAGAGGAGGACCCCCTGCAGGCCGAAATACCTCTTCAGCTCCAGGTGCGTCCAGTGGTAGAGGGGATTGCCGATCGTGCTCGGCACGGTCTCGGCCCACGCCAGGAATTTGTCCCGGTCTGAAGCTTCCCCCGTGACCTGGCGCTCGGAGACGCCGCAGGCGCGCATTGCCCGCCACTTGTAGTGATCGCCCTCGAGCCAGGCCTCGGTGAGGTTGGCAAACGCCCGGTTCTCCGCAATGTCGCGGGCCGGCAGGTGACAATGGAAATCCAGGATGGGCATGCCTTCCGCGTGGTCGTGGTACAGCCGCCGGGAAGCCCGGGTTGTGAGCAGAAAATCTTCGTCGATGAATTTCGGCATGGCCCCAGTATGGAAAGTCCCCGTTCAATGGGCAACCCCGCAGGGGAAGCGCTCTCAATACCCCGCGCGGGCGATGTTTTCCGCGACGAACCGGGCGGAGGTGAGAAGCAGTTTCTCTTCCTCAGGATCAAGCGGGAACTTCAGCACCTGGACCACGCCTTCACGGCCGACGATGGTGGGGAAGCTGAACGCGGTCTTCGCGATCCCGCCGAAGTCCGTGCGCGCGGTGGAGATCGGCAGGATGCGCCGCTCGTCGCGGACAATGGCCTCCACGATGAGCGATGCCGCCTGGCCGATCGCGTAGCAGGTCGAGCCTTTCGCTTCGATGATCTTGTATGCCGTGCGGCGCACATCCTCGGCGGCATTTTTCTTGAAATCGTCCTGATCATTGCAGGCGCCGCAGATCGGGCAGAACTCGTCGAAGTGAATGCCCCCGATGGTGAGCAGGGACCAGGCCGGGAAGGAGGTGTCTCCATGCTCTCCAAGCACGTACCCGTGGATATTCTGTGGATTGACACGGCATCGCCGGGCCACGTACTCGCGCAGCCGTGCCGAATCCAGCGTCGTGCCGGACCCGATGATCCGCGATGCGGGGAACCCGCTCTCCGTGAAAGCCACCCAGGTGAGAACGTCGACCGGGTTGGTGATGATCAGGAGGATGCCCTGGAAGCCGGCGTCCTTTATCGAGTGCACGATGCCCTTCACGATCCCGACGTTGCGCTCCATGAGGTCTACACGGGACTCGCCGGGCCGCTGGCGTGCTCCCGCGGTGATGATGGCGATCCCGCTGTCCCGGCAGGCATCGTAGCCGGTTGCCTCGATCTTCACCGGCCGTCCCATCGATGCACCCTGCTTGATGTCCAGGATCTCCGCCTCCGCCTTTTCCCTGTTCGAATCAATGAGCGCAATCTCGGTCACCGCGCCTTTCAGGGAGAGGTTGTACGCGAGCGTTGCGCCCACGGACCCCGCCCCCACGATCGCCACCTTGCTCGATTTCACTTCCATTGCGCCGCCTTCCCCGCTCCCACCACAATATACTACAATGCCGCGCTCAGCTGGGACCAGAAGATGAACGCACCCCCTGTCGAAAAACGCACGGGCCTCGCCATTGCACTCGCACTCGGCGTGGCAGCCGTCTCCTCCGCCGCGATCCTGATCTCTTTTGCCCGGGCGCAGGGTGTCCCCGCCCTTTCCATCGCGGCACTGCGCATGGCGATCGCCGCGCTGGTTGTTGCGCCCGTCGCGCTGCTCCGCTGCCGCGCCGAGATTCGTGATCTCCCCGTGAGGGACGTGGGCCTCGGGGTTGCTTCGGGGATTTTCCTTGCCATGCATTTCGGGTTCTGGACGAGCTCGCTGGACTCCACTTCCGTCATGAGCTCTGTCGTATTCGTCAGCACCAACCCGCTGTTCGTCGTCGCCGCGTCGACGCTCCTCTTCAGGGAGAAGCTCAGACCTGCCACCCTGGTGGGAATCGGTGTGGCGGTCGCCGGCGGAGCCGTGATCGGGTTTGCCGACGTGGGGCAGGGCGGAGGTGCATCGACCCGGGGCGACATCATGGCTCTGCTCGGCGCGGTCTCGGCCTCGGGGTACCTGCTGGTGGGCCGGCGCCTGAGGACGCGTATGTCGCTTCCTTTGTACGTCGGCATCAGCTATGTCACGGCGGCGTCCGCCCTGCTCTGTATCGCGGGTCTCACCGGCGTGCGCCTCACGGGGTACCCCGCAAGGGGCTACATGTGGATCCTTTTTCTTGCAGTCGGGCCGCAGCTCCTGGGGCACACGTCCTACAACTACGCGTTGAAGTACGTGTCGGCGACCTTCGTCGCGGTGACTCTCCTCGGGGAACCCATCGGGGCAACGCTGCTCGCAATACCATTGCTCGCGCAGGTCCCTTCGGCCTTCCGCATCGTCGGCGGCATGTTCGTCCTTGCAGGCATATTCCTTTCCGCCCGGGCCGAGGCAGGATCAAAACGGGAGCGCGCGCCGGAAAAATGATTGGTGCCTGTGTAACGATTTCTGATTCGTGGTGTTTACTGTAGTAGAGACAAGACGGAATCTAGATTCGTTTGGGGCAAGTTTCACCTCCTTTCCTTGTCCCTCTGTCTCGCCTTGGGGATAGGTGTTACCTATCCCCACATTTTTGTCCGAAAACCAACCCGGAGGTCTGCGTGCGCCTCCTCCTCGTCTGTCCGATTCCGCTGGAATACACGAGCTGTCGAACGGCCTTGTCCCTTCGTGACGCCGCAAGCGTTCTTGGATGCCGGATTGCGCGCGGAGCAGTGGGCAACGTCGACATCATGGCCGTGGAAACCGGGCCGGCAAAGGCTCGGGCGGCCGCGTCCACGGTGGCGGCGATCGGCAGCTTCCAGCCCGATCTCGTGGCGGATACGGGGACCTGCGGCGCCCTGGACGGCGACCTGATCGTCAACGCAATCGTGCTCGGCATGTCCTGCCTTGAATACGACATCTCCGGCTACGGGCTCCCCCATCGGATCATCCCCGAGATGAGGCTGCCATCCGTCTTCGAGCTTCTCCCCCGCAGGGAGGGGCAGAAGCTCGTCCGGTCCTTCACGGAGCTGGGCAAGGACAACGGCCTTCACGTGCGAACAGGCATCCAGGCCTGCGGCGAGTTCTTTATCCAGTCAGCCCAGGTGCGGGAGTCCCTCCAGGCAGTGAGCGGAGCGATCGCTTCAAGCTGGGAGACCGCGGGGGTGTTCGTCGGTGCGCTGCGGGCCCGGATTCCGCCGATGAGCATCCGCGTCGTCTCCGACCTCGGGGACGAGGATGCGCTGCGGGAGTTTCGGCGCAATGCGCGTCGTTGTTCCCAGGGATTGTACAAGTTTCTCAGGGATTGCCTTGAAGCGGGATGGTTTGCGGCGGTGTATGAGCAGTGGAAACAGGCACCCCGCGGTCACGTCGATCGGCTGCCCCAGCGGGTGCTGCCGTAGGCAGGGAAGGCAGCACGCCGAAGCCTCCCGCCGCGCCAAGCGCGGCTGCCGGCCAAGGGGCGTGCGGAGGGCGGCAGCCCGGTCGCTCCTGACGACATTTGGACCGCGGAGCGGGCATAGAGAGCCGCGAGAGCGAGCTTGATTTCGTCTGATGGCCGGGGTAGTATCCGCCCCAGCACGCGAGAGGGAGGGTTGGCAGTGTCGAAGACGTACGTGGAAACCTCGACCGAGCTCCTCGAAGGGCTGGATGAAATGGTCCGGGAAGGGTACTACGCAAGCCGAACTGAGGGGATCAATGACGCGATCCGCCTCCTCCTGAAACAGTACAAGCTTTCGAAGCTGCATGCGAAGGACTCGAGCCTCATGGGAAAGCCCGCATCGGGCGGGGAGACCGGTGGGTCGTGATCGGGCAGGTGGTTGCGGGCATTGACGGTTCGCTCAATTCCCTGACGGCGTTCCAGTTCGCGCTGGATCTTGCCCACAGGGTCAAGGCAGAGGTCAAGGTCGTTTTCGTCGTGGACTCCCGCAAGACCGAACTTCCCATGATCTACACCGCCAGCCATTTCGATTACGGGTTCGAAAGGGTCTACATCCCTCCCGAGCCGGGCCTCAAAGTATTCTATGACAAGATCCGGCAGGATATCCGCTCCTTCGCGGGGAACTGCCTCCTTCTCTGCAAGAGAGATGCGGATGCGGCCAAGGTCCCGATGGTCTCCGTCGTAAGGGAAGGGGTGCCTTCCGGTATCCTCACGGAGGAGGCCCGTTCGGGAGATCTCCTGGTAATCGGACAGAAGGGCGAGAACGCACACATCGAAAGGGCCATTGTGGGATCCACCACGGAGGACGTGGTCCGCTCGTCTCCGCGTCCCGTGCTGGTCTGTCCCGTCGTGTTCCGCACGCCGGCACGGGTGCTTTTCCCGTATGACGGAAGCCCGGTGGCGGAAGGCGCTCTGCAGTTCTGCGTGAACGCGTTCGGAAACATCTGGGAGGAGATCGTGGTCCTCACTGTTACCGAAGAGATGGAGGAGAGCTTCCCGTACGACACTGAGCTGGGCTACCTCGGCACCCATGGCATCCCTTACAGGTTGGTGATGGAGGCGGGCAAGCCTGTGGACACTATCCCCCGTGTGGCCAGGCGTGAGGCGAGTGACCTGATCCTCGTGGGCTCCCACGGACGCCACAAGATCCGCGACTACCTGCTCGGCTCGACCGCCTCACACCTTATCCGCAGGAGCGAGCTGCCGGTCCTCGTCGCCTTCTGATCCCGGGCCCCGCCGTGCGGACTCCCGGCGAGCAGAACAACCCGGCGGAGCGGATGGTGAGGCTGCAGGTCGAGCCGAGAGACGTCCGCGACCAGCGCGTCCTCTCGGCCATGCGCAGCGTTCCCCGTCATCTCTTCGTGCCCCCCGGCAGCCGCGAGGCGGCGTACGAGGACCACCCCATTGCGATCGGGTACGGCCAGACGATCTCCCAGCCCTACATCGTCGCTTTCATGACGGAGGCCCTTGAGCTTCGCGGCGGGGAACGAGTATTGGAAGTAGGCACCGGCAGCGGCTACCAGACNNGAGCAGGGCTATTCCAATGTCAGCGTGCGCACCGGGGACGGCAGCGAGGGGTGGCCCGAAAAGGCGCCCTTCGATGCGATCATGGTGACCGCCGCCGCACCGGAGGTTCCTGCGGCGCTTCGGGACCAGATGGCCGACAATGGTCTGCTCGTGATTCCGGTGGGTGACATTCGCGGGGCCCAGGAGCTCGTCGTCGTGCGGAGGGTCGGTTCTTCCATTTCCGTGAGCGCGAGCATCGGCTGCCGGTTCGTGCCGCTGCTCGGGAGGGGCGGTTTTCCCGAGCCGGGGCGTTGACAAAGCCCCCGGGTCCGGCGCCCAATGCGCGGGATGGCACTACCTGTTTTCAGGCCGACGGTGAAACGCAAGGACATGGGGAGCGTCCTGTCCTGTATCGTCTCCGACAAGCTCGGTCCCGGGGAGATATCCCGCGAGCTCACGTCGCGCGCCTGCCATCTCCTCGGGCACGCGGGCGGTGTTTCGCTGGCCAACGGCTACCTTGCCGTGTCGGTGGCGCTGGAGTCCCTCGGGCTCTCCGCGCCGGACTCCGTGATCCTGCCCGCCCTGGCGCCCGCGCTCTGGCTTCGGGTCCTGCGGGACAAGGGAATGGTGCCGCTCGTCGCCGACGTGGACCTCGAATCGGCTTCGATAGATCCCGCGCAGGCGGCCGCCCTGGTGCAGAAGGGCGCGAAGGCGATCATCGTGCCGCACACGCTGGGGATCGTGGCGGACATCGAAGCCCTGAAATCGCACGGGCTTCCGGTCCTGGAAGACGCATCGCAGGCGCTCGGAGGAAGAATCGGTGAGGCAGCCTGCGGGAGCGCGGCGGACATCTGCCTCCTGTCGATGGACCCGGAGAATATCATCACATGCGGGGGCGGCGCGCTGGTGCTCGCCCGTTCACGCACCGCCGCGGCAGCCCTGAAGCGAATACAAGAGAGCTCTCCGCTGTACTCACCTCTGGCCGACATGAACGCCGCGCTGGGGATCGCCCAGATCGCGGCCCTGGAGAACTTCGTAGCGGTACGGCGCGAGGTTGCCGCGGCCTACGCGCAGGCCCTCCTGAAGTCCCGGCATATGTCGCTCGTCCAGAAGATCGATGCGGACAATGTCCTCTCGTCGTTCCCCGTGGCGCTCTCCGACGGCATGAAAGACGTCCGCCACTACGCGCTGAAGAAGAACGTCGACACCGCTCCCGCCTTTGCCGACACAATCGCCGCCCTGGAGGAGTCCCCCGCGGCGCATTGCGGCAATGCCCGCACCCTGGTGCTCCGATGCCTGCTTTTCCCCCTGTATCCCATGCTGGGAAAACGCGATGTCGAGGCGGTCTGCCGGGTGCTCTCGACGCTGCCGTAGCCACGGTAGCGAGCCCGTAGCCAAGGATGGCGAGGGCGAGCGAGTGCAGCTCCGCGCAAGCGCGGAAGGGATGCACGGTAGCGAGCCCGTAGCGTCCAGACTTGCCTTCCCTGCTCAGCGCAACTATAGTAGTGCCCACATGCCGGGCAAGCAGCGGGACATTCGGAAAGTACTTCTCGTTATCAACTCACGCAAGGACGATGTGCAGAGCGTCAAGCGCTCCATCCTGGAGCTCATGAAGGGCCGTGGCATAGAGACGGTGTCGCTGGATTTCTCCACGCATGCCTCGGCAGAAGACCTGAGCGGTGTGGACCTTGCCATTTCCCTTGGAGGCGACGGCACGCTCCTCTCGTGCGCCCGGATGCTCGCCCCCCGGGAAGTGCCGATCCTCGCCGTCAACATGGGGGATTTCGGCTTCATCACGGAGGTGTCCAAGAGCGAGCTGAGCGACACCCTGGAGAAGGTCCTCCAGGGCACGCTCGGAGTGAGCGAGAGGCTCATGCTTTCGGTGGAGGTCCAGAGGCAGGGGACGCCGAGTGCCTCGTTTCTCGGGCTCAACGAGGCGGTCATCGGGATCAAGGGAATCTCGCGCATGATCCGCCTGAAGATCTTCATGTCGGACACGTACATGGGCCGCTATCGGGCGGACGGGGTGATCGTGGCTACACCGACCGGCTCCACCGCCTATTCCATGGCCGCGGGGGGACCGATCCTCCACCCGGAGATGGAAGCCTTCATCCTCACGCCGATCTGCCCTTTTACCCTTTCCAACAGGCCCATGGTCGTTCCGGCGAACGAAATCCTGCGCGTGGAAGTGGAGGAGCCGCAGAAAGTGGAGGCCGTGCTCACGATCGACGGCCAGGAGTCGTTCCTTCTGCAGCCGCGTGACTGCGTCCTCATCCGCCGCGCGCCATCAAAGGCACGCATCGTGCACACCGACCGGCGGTCCTTCTACGAGGTCCTTCGAACGAAGCTCAATTGGGCGGGGGAGCCGAATGCTTGAGGAGCTCCACGTCCATAATTTCGCCATCATCGACAAGCTTGCAGTCAAGTTCGCTCCGGGCTTGAACGTCCTCAGCGGGGAGACCGGGGCAGGCAAGTCAATCCTCGTGGGCGCCCTGGGACTTCTCCTGGGGGACAAAACCGATACCTCGATCATCAGGTCCGGCGCGGAGGAAACCACCGTTTCCTGCATCGTGTCGATCGGGGACAACTCCGAGGCTGCAGGCTGGCTTGCCGCGCACGGTATAAGTCCCGACGAGGGCGGCGTCATCCTCCGTCGGATGCTGAAATCCAGCGGCCGGGGCTCCATTTTCATCCAGTCCACGCCGGTGACACGGACGGACCTCCACGATTTCTGCTCCCACCTCTTCGACATGCACGGCCAGCACGAGCACCAGTCCCTGCTGGATCTGGAAAACCATCGCACTCTCGTGGACCGGTGGGCGGGCACCGAGCCCGTCGCGGAGGGCTTCCACGTCATGTATGTGGCTCTTGCATCCCTGCGGGAGAGGCACTCGAAGCTCATTGGCGACGAGCGTGATCGCCTTCGCCGCACGGACCTGCTCACCTACGCGGTCACCGAGATCACGGCGCTGAAGCTCAAGCCCGGAGAGGAAGAGGAGCTGGAAAAGGAGCTGGCGATTCTCGTTCATCACGAGAAGCTTTTCACGCTCCTGGAGGAAGTGCACGGCCAGGTCGCGGAGAGCGCCGGAGGAGTGCTCGCCGCGCTGCGAAAGACCCGTCACTCCATGGACGAGATCCTGGGAATCGATTCATCCCTCTCGCGGCCCGCGCACCAGCTGGAGGACGCCTTCTACGAGATCGAGGATTTCGCGGAAAACATACGGCAGTACAAGTCGAAGGCGGACTTCAGCCCGGGAAGGCTGGATGACGTGCAGTCCCGGCTCTCGGCAATCCGGACGCTGGAAAAGAAGTACGGAGGCACGATCGAGGAGGTTCTTGCCTATTGCGCCGCGGGTGAGCAGGAGCTCGCCGGGATGGAGAACTGGGAAGAGGAGAAGAAGAACCTCGAAGCCGAGATCGCGCGCACGGAAAAGCAGATC
>PMZS01000379.1 GCA_003170115.1 Spirochaetaceae bacterium | reverse complement strand
TCGATGGGGTGGTGAATCCCGGCGAATACAGCTTTACACAGGACTTCGGCGAGCTCTCTCTCTCCGTGAACCGCACGGCGGACGCATTGTATCTCGGCGCGGTGGGCAACACGACTGGCTGGGTCTCCGTCGGTCTCGGCTCCATGAAAATGGACGGATCCACGATCTTCATCGGGTTCGTGGGCTCGGATGGGAAGGTGCAGTTCAAGGCGCAGGCAGGCTCGGGCCACTCCCACAAGGACGTGAGCGGCGACGTCACCGGCACGATCATCTCTTACGCAATGAAGGAATCCGGGGGGAAAACCACCCTGGAAATCGCGTTGAGACCCGTGGCCTACATCAAGGCAGGACAGACTGCCCTGCAGATTATCTACGCGGACGGGACGGAGAAGTCGTTCATCCCCCGTCACATGTTCCGCGGCGCCCTCAGTCTTCCCCTCGCGCAGTAACAGATCCTTTGCGGGACTATTAGCAGTGTCTTTTGTCGGCTAGCAGCACCCTGAGCTGGTGCCCGCGGGGGCCGATCCGCNNGCCGCCGATGATCGCCGCGGCGCAGCCGACGCCGGCCTTCACCCTGATCGCCCCCGGTGCGCAGTTGCGGGCGCATGCCCCGCACTCCATGCACGCGCCGCGATCCGCGATCCGCGACTTTCCCCCGCTCATCTCGTAGACCGCGTGCGGGCAGACCTCGATGCATTCCATGCATCCGTTGCACTTGCCCTGGTCCAGGAAGAGTGTTTCACCGTTTTTCAGGTAGCTCAGTTTCATGTCGGTTCTCCTACAGCGTGAAGACGCGCGTCACGATGCTCAGGCCGATGCCCAGGACAAGTGAAGCGCTCATCGGGATGATTCCCCGGCGGACCTCCAGCGCAGCTCCGGGCTGGCTGGTAAAGGTCGAGGAGCCGGTGAAGTTCATGGCGATGAAGGCGGTGATCGGGCAGATGAGGAGCACGAGGCCTGCGCCCGAGGCCGCTGAAGCCCCGGTTGCCGCGGCCGAGGCGACACCCCAGGCCAGGCCCAGGACCGCTCCCTTCAGCGCAAAAGCCTTGAAAGGCAGGTAGGGCAGGAGCGCGGGGAAACCGAAGACAGCGATGAGCACTCCGCCGACCAGGGGGATGAGAAAGCTGAAGAAACGTGCTCCATAGCCGGCGGAGAAGGGGAGGCCTGACAGCACGGACGCCGCGAGTATGGCCAGGAGCACCGGCCAGGCCTGCATGAGCTCCATTGGTGCGACCGCCATACGGTCAGGGAGCCGGAAACGCACTTCCCGCATCGCCTCATTCTTTCTCTGATCCGCTTCAAGGTACGCGGGGATGTCCTCTGCGCGCACGGGCCCATACTTCACCGTCCACCCCGTGGCATCTTTCACTTCGGGAGCCGAGACACCGGGGGCGCCGAGCTGCGGGAGGATGAGCGTCCGGTGGGACACGACTTCCTCGAGCTTGACCTTCATGATCCGCTGTTCCAGCTCGCGGGTACCGAAGGTTCCCTTCCCCGCGGCGCACCAGACATTGATGCCTTTCGTGTCCAGGACGAGAATCCACGCGTCGATCCCCTGGAGACTTTTCCGAAGCGTGTCGAAGCTGAGCTTGTAATTTGCGGAGACAAGGACCGGGGAATCTTCCGTGGGAGCGCCGGCCGCATACAAGCCCGGAAGCACCGCGTAGCGATCCCTGCCGATGTTCCACCTGACCTTCACGCCACCCCAGGCATCTTTACGCGAGAGACGCGTCGAGACCACGGACACCGTGCGGCCTTTCACGTTCACGCTCCCCACGATCCAGGGTTCAGACATATGACTTATCCGCGCAGCATGCCGATTCGGGGTTCCGGCGCTTCTGCCGCATGGCATCCGCGAGCAGGGCCACCGCGCGGACAACCATTTGATGTTCATCCCCGGGAATGAAATCGAACAGCCGGGTATACGATGCATCGCATTGGCCGTTGATTGTTGCCGCCGTCTCCCGACCCTTCTCGGTCAGACTGATCACCTGCTGGCGCCGGCTGGTCGGATCCACGGTCCTGTCGATAAGGCCTGCCCGGTGCGCCGTATCCACGGTCCGACTGAGAGTGCTCTTGTCCAGCTCCAGTATCGAAGCAAGCTCGGTGACGCTCGTGTGGCCGCTTCGCTCGACTTCGAGCAGCAGATGGCACTGGGCGAAGGTGACACCGCAGCAACCTGCCTCTGATGTCATCGAGAGCTCGACTTCCCGCTCCAGCACGCGCAGATTCTTCCTGAACTCACGGATGGAAACGTCTGTCTCGGTCATTCGTATCTCCATGGATGTAGTCTAAAACAGATGCAATATACAACGATTGTAATCTACAAATATGTGTGTGTCAAGCTTTTTTGGAAGGCGCTTCACATTTGAGCGGTACCCTCTTTGGTATCCTGCCATTGGGCCATCACCGCATCCCACACGGGGTCTTTCGGAGGATCTGCCGTGATCACAAGGGGTGACTTGCGAACGGGATGAACAAACGACACCTGCCGCGCGTGCAGGTGGATTCCGCCGCCGGGGTTCGACCGAGCCGCTCCGTATTTCAAATCACCCTTGATGTGACAGCCGATGGCGGCAAGCTGCGCGCGTATCTGGTGGTGGCGGCCGGTTTCCAGCTCGATCTCGAGGAGGTGGTAGCGCTCGAGGCTGAAGAGGAGGTGGTAGTGCAGACGCGCTTCCCTTGTTCCGCCGCCCGGCCCCGCGACGGCATACGACTTGTTCTGGGCCGGATTTCGCCGCAGCCAATGCGCAAGTGAACCGGAATCGGCAGGCGGCCGTTCCGCAACCATCGCCCAGTAGATTTTTCTCACCCCGCCTTCCCGGAACATCGCGCTGAGACGCTCGAGGGCCTTGTCCGTGCGGGCAAAAAGAACGACGCCGCTGGTGGGCCTGTCCAGTCGATGGGGGATGCCCACGAAGACATTGCCTGACTTTCCATACGCGATGCGAAGATGTTCCCGAACCCGGTCGGCAAGAGTCTCGTCGCCCGTGCGGTCTCCCTGCACGATGTCGGAGGGCATCTTGTTCACCGCGAGAATGTGGTTGTCTTCGTAGAGAATGCGGAGCGAGTCCCGGGCCACCTGGTGAATCTCCCGCCACCGGTATAGCGGGAATCACGGGAAAAGAAAACCGGGCGGCGCGCGCCGCCTTCCAGATCGCGCTCGCGGATCAGGGGCGCTCGGCCTCGAGATACTCGATGACTTCCTCTTTGGTCACAAATCGACCATCGTGGGTGTCCTTTGCCCTGCGAGCACCGCTCCAATCCCCGACAACATACTGGTAACTGGTCTGGAAGTGGATTCTCAGTTGCCGAAGCCTTGCAATTGCCTCAGCGAGAGTATCCGGATCACCGGATTCGAGAATTTCTACGACATCCCTTGTCTCTGGCGCGAGTTCAACTTGTTTCATTGCGTCCTCCTTCCGAAAAGGTACTGACGACAACCGGCGAGTTCGGTGCGGAAGGACGCATAGTCCAATAGGCTCGGGCGCCCTCTATTCCCTTTTCACGAACCTTATCGACAGGGAGTTCACGCAGTGCCGCGTGTCCTTTGGCGTGAACCTCTCACCCAGGAACACGTGGCCGAGGTGGCCTCCGCAGCTCGCGCAGGTGATCTCCGTCCGGTCTCCGTCCGCGTCCGTCGTGCGCTTCACCGCGCCGGGGATCTCGTCGTCGAAGCTCGGCCAGCCGCAGTGGGAGTCGAACTTGTCCTCGGACCGGTACAGGGGCGCGTTGCAGCGCCGGCACTGGTAGGTCCCCGCGGCCTTGTGGGAGACGTATTCCCCGCTCCACGGGCTCTCCGTGCCCTTGTGAACGATGACCCGCTCCTCTTCACGAGTGAGCGGATTGTGCTTGTCTTTCATGGCAGGTGAGAATTTCGGCACGCAAGCGCCGCGAGTCAATGGAGGGCGGTATTCGCACTGCCGTGCTTTCCTGCGCGGGAGGTTTTTCAATGGACAGGTCTCGGCATTCGCACTTGTGCTCAATTTCTGAGTACATCCCGCGGCATGCGCACGTCCAGATCCGTCTCACCGAAGTCTGAAAGGTCCTGGAGGTTCATGGGTGCCAGCCAGACAACGGAGGTTGATACCAAAGGCAAGTAGTCTTGCGTTTGGTGCAAAGACATATATATCGGTCGACTCTCTCAGGCGAAGGGACGGGCGCGAGCCGGGCTTGCTACGGCGCTCCGCAGATTCTATTCTCGGGCCACATATGAAGCGCAGAAACCACGCATCTCTCCTTGCCCGGCTTGCCGCGGACTACGAGGTTCGCTCCCCGAGGTCCGCCGCGATCCAGCGCGATGCCTTGAAGCATCTCGTCGACGGGGGAAGCCACACGATCAGGCTGTTACAGCCCTTTCCCCCGCGCATCACCACTGCCCATGGCGCCTATGTGACGGATGAGGACGGTCATCGGATCCTCGATTTCTGGCAGGGACACTACGCGAACATCCTCGGACACAACCCTCCCGTTGTCGCCGAGGCTCTGGCGCGCGCGTTCGGGCAGGGCTTCGGATTGCAGACGGGCTTTACCGACGCCCTGCAGGTAAAGACCGCGGAGCTTCTGTGTGAGAGGACGGGGGCCGAACGGGTCCGCTTTACTTCCAGCGGGTCCCTGGCTACGATGTACGCAACTTTTCTCTCCCGCGGCTTCACGGGTCGGGAGACGGTCATGAAGGTGGGGGGAGGCTGGCACGGCGCCCAGCCGTGGGGGCTCGTGGGAGTCGATTTCCACGCGGAGAACGCGCACAGCTTCGAACAGCAGGAGAGCAAGGGCCTCCCGCACGCGGTTGCCGAGCAGGTGATCGTGACGCGATTCAACGATGTGGCAATGCTGGAAGAGCAGTTCGCACGGAATGGCGGCCGCATCGCCTGCTTCATCTTCGAGCCCTTTCTCGGTTCAGGCGGCTTCCTGCCCGCGACCAGGGAGTTTCTTCACGCCGCCCGAGAGCTCACAAAGAAATACGGGGCGCTCCTGGTATTCGACGAAGTGATCTCGGGCTTCAGGTTCTGCGCGGGCAGCATCACGCGGCTTTTTGGTGTGCAGCCCGATCTGGCAACATACGCGAAAGTCATGGGCGGGGGCATGCCCGTGGCGGCGGTTGCAGGGAGAGCGGACGTCATGAAGCTCGCCGGACGGGGCGGCGGGGTGAAGTTTTCCGGTGGCACCTATTCATGCCATCCCGCGTCGATGCTCGCATCGTTCACCATGATGGCGCACCTCGTCTCGCAGGAGGCCTCTGTGTACCCCCGGATCACGGACCTTGCGGAAAAGGCCCGGCATGCAGTCGAACAGGCGTTTGCAGCATCGGGGATCACGGTACGGTGCACGGGACGTAGCAGCAACGCCATCCCCGCAAGCTCCATGGCCGCTGTTCACTTCCCGCATGATCCCGCGACTCCCTGCGATTCGCCTGACCAGACACGCAATCCCGACGTGTGCGACGTGGAGCTTGTAGACTCGGTCCTGCAGCTAGCTCTGCTTCTCGAAGATGTCTTCGTCATGCATGGGCTCGGGGNNTCGCGAGACTGGGGGAGGCGTGCGAGAAGGTGGCACGAAGATTGGTGCGCCTGATCGAGATCTAAAATCGGGGGATCGATGCAACCCTTTCTTTGGGTTGGCCGGTTTTAGATTCTTACCTGCCCGTCGGGGGCGTATGGAAGAGGCGGAAAAAGCCCGGCTCCGGAGTAGGCCCTCACTTGACCTTGCGGATAACGTTGTTTTGGGTGTCCGCGATGTACAGAGCCCCCGCCGCGTCGACTGCAACACCCCGAGGCTGATTCAGCTTGGCAGAGGTCGGTGCGCCGCCGTCACCGGAATATCCCGCTGTGCCGTTGCCCGCTACTGTCTTTATGGTCCCGCCCGTACTTACCTTCCTGATGACGTTGTTCCCCATATCGGCGATGTAGAGATTGCCGGATGTGTCAACAGCCACTCCGCTGGGCTGGTTGAGCTTGGCAGCCGTCGCGGGCCCGTTGTCACCAGAGTAGCCGCCTAGTGTCGGGCCTTGACCCGCCACGGTCGTGATTTTCGTACTGGTTACTTTGCGTATGACGTTGTTGGAGTAGTCTGCGATATACAGATTTCCCGCAGAGTCGACTGCCACGCCTTGCGGCCAATTGAGCTTGGCAGAGGTCGGTGCGCCGCCGTCGCCGAAGTAATCGCCTAGTATCGGGGGGCCTTGACCCGCCACGGTCGTGATTTTCGTACTGGTTACTTTGCGTATGACGTTGTTGGAGAAGTCTGCGATGAAGATGTTGCCCGCCGAGTCAACGGCAACCCCATAAGGTTGATTGAGCTTTGCAGAGGTCGGTGCGCCGCCGTCACCGAAGTAATCGCCTAGTATCGGGGGGCCTTGACCCGCCACGGTCGTGATGGTCGTACTGGTTACTTTGCGTATGACGTTGTTGAAACGATCCGCAATGGCAATGTTGCCGCCGTTATCGATCGCAACGCCGGTCAGATTTGACAGCTCCGCAGAGGTCGGTGCGCCGCCGTCTCCAAAGTAGCCGGAGGTCGCACTCCCCGCTACCGTTTTGATCTTCCCACTTGTAACCTTCCGTACGCGCGAATTTGCTGTATCTGCAATGTAGATGTTTCCAGCGGCATCCACCGCAACGCCGTTGGGCCGATTGAGCTCCGCAAGGGTCGCGAGACCACCGTCACCGGAATATTCCGCTGTGCCGTTGCCCGCTACGGTCGTGATCGTGGGCAGTGTAACTTGACCGCCGCCGCCGCTGCCGCCACCGAGCGAACAGGCGGCGACAACGAGCGAGGCAAGCCCAACCAAGGCTAGACCGGTCTTTATACGGAAGTGCGACTTATTCTCTCCTTCCGACATTCTGAACATCATGAATTCTCCTTCGCCATCCTGGACACTGCTCTTGCCAAATCCAGACTACCAGGAGGCTTGGTAGACTTTTTCCTGCATCTTTCTAGAACGAATTTAGGTACCTTCGGGGCAGAAATCAAGCTAATTTGCAGCCCGTAAGCTGCCCATTTTCTTTGGGAGCGATGCGGCGGTATGTTGGATTTGCCTATTCTGCGATAACTTTCTCTATAACTGGACACTCCAGCACAAATGGGCTAATTTTCTGATTTGTCGGAGAAAATATCGTTCCAGGGGAGATCTGGAGGCCATCACATGAAGAAAAGGAATATGTTCGTGCTTCTCTCTCCGCTGGTTCTCTTTTCTATTTCCTGTCCAACGCCCTATTATTATGGAAAGGGAAGGTCGACGACAAGGAATCCATCAAGTCTCGTTCGCTGGTGATGAAACGTTTCCGTGCGACGCTTTTTATTTCTCTAGTGCTCCTGCTCGGCACCGTAATGGGCGCATGGGGGGGCAACTACTCTTGGAACGGCCCAACAACAGGAATCCAGAACTGGCAAACGAACGGTTTCTGGAATATCGCGGGCTGGCCATCCTTAGCAACCGACACTGCGACCTTTGGAAACGGTTCTACGACTCTTGTAGTCACGGGAATCCCCGCCGGCCCGATAGGGTCAGTCACAATCAATGATGGAAATGCCTTAACGCTCGGGGCCTCGCTTAATACGAATGCTCTCATTGTCGGGCAGACCACGGGAATGGGAGCCACCCTTGACGGTGCGGCTGACGTAACCGTGAATGGAAACGCAGCGTTCTATGGATTGGTCGGGAGCACATCCGCGCTCACATCTCTCTCCATCTCAGGGACCACGACCATCGCGGCGGCGTCGGTGACGACTACCGGGACGCAAACATACAGCTCTGCGGTCACGCTCGGGGCAAACACGACGTTATCGACGTTGAACAACGACATCAACTTCAGCACGACGGTGGACGGGGGGTTCACCTTCGGGCTGACGGCGGGCACGGGCAACGTGAATCTCAACGGGATCGTGGGAGGGGGCGCGGCGCTTGCCTCG
>PMZS01000030.1 GCA_003170115.1 Spirochaetaceae bacterium | reverse complement strand
AGGATGTAGTGGCTGAAAGAATTCAATCAATAGTGCAGCGGCCATTGAGGCTCGAGGCTGCAATTCGACCCACAATGTACTTCATCGGGGTGCACACGGAAACATCAATGATAATGAGAGTGTTTCCCCCGTGGGCAGGGGCATTGGAACTGGGCGACTGTGAGCTGGTTGGAATAGACTTGGCGCTCCACGACCAGCCCGAGCGGTATCGACAGGTCGTGCGCTTCGTCAAGACGGACCCCCTTTCGGTCGGAGCCCTGGTGACGACGCACAAGATCGACCTCCTGCACGCCGCGAAGGACCTCTTCGACGGCCTGGACGAGCTGGCCTCGCTCATGGGAGAGGTGAGCGCGATCTCCAAATCCGACGGACGTCTCATCGGCACTGCAAAAGACCCCATCACGGCTGGCGGCGCGCTCGCCGCGTTTCTTCCCGAAAGGCACTGGGAACGGACCGGTGCGGATGCCTTTCTCATGGGGGCAGGCGGGTCGAGCATCGCGCTGAGCTGGTACCTCGCTCACCCTGACAGGGGACGCAACCGTCCCGCAAGGATCTTCGTCTCCAACCGCAGCCCGCGCCGGTTGGAGGAGATGCAGAGGATCCATGACTCTCACGGCATCGAGGTCCCCATAGAGTACGTGCTCACGCCGCGGCCTGAGGACAACGACCGCGTCATGCTGAAGCTGGCACCGGGATCGCTCGTTGCCAACGCGACCGGACTGGGCAAGGACGCTCCGGGGTCCCCCATCACTGATGCGGGGGTCTTCCCCCGGAACGGGCTCGCGTGGGACTTCAACTACCGCGGAGAGCTCGAGTTCCTGCGCCAGGCATACGCGCAGGAGCAACGCAGCGGGCTGCACGTGGAGGACGGCTGGGTGTACTTCGTCATTGGCTGGCTTGCCGGCATCGGCGAGGTCTTCGGGAAGAATATCCCGCTCAACGGTCCTTTCTTCGACACACTTCGGCGGATTGCAGAGGCCGAGAGAAGATGAGATAAAAGCACAGGGAAAAGAGGGAAACCCATGCCAGCGATCGAGGGGGCTCTGTTCGTTGAAGAGAGAAAGATGAAGATCCTCGAGCTCATCGAGGAGCATCGCAAGGCGACCGTCATCGAGTTGTGCCAGCAATTCAAGGTATCAAGCGCCACCATCAGGAACGATCTTCGCGACCTGCAGAATGCCGGACTTCTCATCCGCACGCACGGCGGGGCCATGGTGAAAACCAAGACGGGCCTGGAATCGGACATGAGCCTGCGCAAGGTGCAGAACCTCGAGGAAAAGCGGAGGATCGCGGAAGCGGCCCTGAGTCTCGTGGAGGACGGGGACACGATCATCCTGGACACCGGCACCACCACCTACGAGCTTGCCCGGCTCCTCGGGGAAAAGAGCGACCTCACCGTGGTGACCAACGACCTGCCCATCGCCCTGGTCCTGGAAGACTTCGAATCAGTACGGGTGGTGCTGATCGGCGGGATGGTGAGGAGAAAATTCCACTGCACGGTGGCGTCGAGCTTCTCCGGGATGAACGCCCTTTCCGATCTTACAGTGGACAAGGCTTTCATGGCGGCCAACGGCTTCTCCCTGGAGAAGGGTGCGAGCACGCCTGACCTGAATCACTCCGAAACGAAGAAGCTCATGATCTCCATAGCCGCCCGGGTCATTCTCCTCTTCGACTCCAGCAAGATGGGCCACAACTCCTTCGCCATCTTCGCGCCCCTGGACAAGATCGATGCGGTCGTCACGGACTTCCTCCATGAGGAGGAGCGGAGGCANNTGGTGGGCCCACAAGGACTTGAACCTTGGACCAACGGATTATGAGTCCGTCGCTCTAACCAACTGAGCTATGGGCCCCGGCCCCCTACCCTAGCGAAAACACACAGGGTGTCAAGGCCATGCGTTTTCTCCCCTGGGTGCGAGGCCACATCGCGAGGCCGCATCGCGAGGCCGTCTCGTTGACAGCTCAGTCGGGCGCCCGCTATGCTTCCCGCTGCGCCGGCGTGATGAAATGGCAGACATGCCAGACTCAAAATCTGGTGGGTGGCAACGCCCGTGTCGGTTCAAGTCCGACCGCCGGCATTGATGTTCTTTCCATGAATACGCATAGTGACAGGGTTGCTGCGGGGCCTCTTCAGTCTTGATTGCGGAGACGCTTCGGCTGAACGACAGCTCCCCGATCTTCCTTGCCGCGTACGAGCGAAAATCCCGCCGCAAAGACACAGAGCACGAGTGAGACAAGGAACGCGTGTCGGATGCCGACGACGAAGGCCTGCATGGCCTGCGAGCCAAGGGTGACGTTCGTTCCGACGAACAGCTTCATCATTGCTTCCCGCGGAAGGCTGCCGGCGGCAACTGCCAGGGCGAGGGCAAAGCTGGTCACCATGCCCGTTTGCCGCAGCGTGGCAAGGGTTGCCGATGCAATCCCCAGGCGGTGCCTCGGGGCTCCGTTCATGGCGGCACTGGTATTGGGGGAAAAGAAAAGTCCGGTGCCGAGGCCGACCAGCACAAGACCGACGACGAGAGAGCCATGGCTGGTGGTTGGCGAAAGCTTCATCACGAACCATACCAGCGCCGCCGCCTGAAAAAGGAGCCCGACAGTGGCGGGGATCCGCGCGCCAATACGGTCGGCCAGCATGCCGCTCAGCGGCCCGGTTATCACGCTCATGATCGAAAGCGGGATGAGAAAGAGGGCGGCGGTGAGCGGGCTGTAGCCGCGCACTCCCTGGAAGTAGAAGACGATGAGGAAATTGACGGCGAACATTGCAAGGGACTGCAGCATCGCCGCCACCACGGAAAAGTTGTAGACACGATTCTTGAAAAGGGAGAGATCGAGCACCGGATTGGCTACGCGTCGCTCCCGTATGAGAAAGAGGGCCAGCATCACGCCGAAGAGGACGAACAAGGAAAGGATGGGGAGCGAGGTCCAGCTCAACTGGATGCCCAGCGTGAGTGCGAAGAGCAGAGCCACCAGTCCGAGGCTGAACATGGCCGCTCCGCCGAGATCGAACCTCTCGGCCCTGTTTCGCGTCGACATCTCCTTCAGTGCCAGATACCCCCACACGGTGCCCAGCAACCCTATGGGCACGTTGATGTAGAAGATCCATCGCCAATTCGCGGCCGCAAGGATCAGCCCACCAAGGAGGGGGCCGGCAATGCCGCCAATCGCCCAGGTCACGCCATTGATTCCCAGCGCCCGCCCCCGCTGATGAGGGGGAAAGACCTCGGCAATGATCGCGGGGCTGTTCACCATCATGAAGGCAGCCCCGGCTCCCTGCACAAGCCGGAAGGCAATGAGCTGCGTCGCGCTTTGCGAAAGGCCACAGAGCGCGGAGCCGACCGTGAAGATGATGAATCCGAGGTTGTACATTCGCACGCGTCCGAACATGTCCGCGATACGTCCGAACGTCAGAAGGCAGACGGTGCTCATGAGTATGTAGGCCATGATGACCCACACCATCTCGACCAGGCCCGCGCGCAGCTTCACCATCATGTCCGGAAGGGCCAGAATGACGATTGTCCCGTCGATGGCCGCCATCAGGGCACCGATCGTCGTCACGCTGAGCGCGATCCACTTGTAGTCTATTCTCCGATGCCCGGAAGGATCCTTCGTCGCGTCCGGAGGCGCTGCAATCTCTCCGCTGTCTTTCATGCTCTCCTCACACGGAATGGGATAGCGATCCGTTCAGTCGGTCTCCGTGAGCCCGGCGGAAGCAATATACAATGCACCAACCCCGCTCAGGTGATAGGCGACCCGCAGCGCTTCCGCCATCTCCTGGCTCGACGCTCCGGCTTTCTTTGCCTGGCGTGCGAGACTCCGCACCCCGTTCTCCGCTCCATGGGCGGCATCAAACGCCATGGCAATGAGGAGTTTCACTTTTCGAGGAAGGGCTCCGTCTGCATAGACGAACTCATTCTGCTCCCGGAGGCGCTTCAGCATCTCCGGATCTATTCTGCCAATCATTTCCAAAGGATCGTGGGGCATACTCTCCTCCTATACATAGAATATGAAAAATGCGTTGCTTGGCAAAGGGCCGCCATGGACCGGCGCCCGTCTTCCGGCTACTATTCCGCGCACCATGAACCGCGGTCGCATCCCCGCCCTTTTCGGGGCGGCGGTCCTGTACTTCGTCGCCCTCTACGCATACGTGCCCGGTCTGCCCGCCTATGTCGCGGAGCGAACTTCCAGCCTCGCGGCGGTGGGGGTGGTGCTTTCGATGTACGGCCTGTGGATGGCGGTGCTGCGCATGCCGCTGGGCGTCGTGACGGACGCGACGGGCCGCGAGAAGCCGTATCTGGTGGGCGGGATCCTCATGGCGGGAATCGGCGCCGTGGTCATGGCACTCGGAAAGTCACTGGGCATGCTGGCCTTTGGTCGCGCGCTCACCGGTGCTGCGGCGGCGGCATGGGTGCCCATGATGGTTGTCTTTGCCGGATTCTTTCCGCCCGAGCTCACCATCTTCGCCACGTCCCTCCTCTCCTTCGCCTCCTCTCTCGGTCAGTTGATAGGGACGGGCCTTACGGGATTTCTGGAGTCGATGGGCGGTCACGACTTTCCGTTCTTCGCGGCCGCGGGTCTTTCAATTGCCGCGAGCATCATTGTGGCGTGCGTGAGGATTCCCCGAAGGGACGCCGCGCACCGCGGCCTGGTCACGGCGCGATCGGTCCTTGCGGTCTTTCGGAGGCGCGACGTCCTGGTTCCCTCCTTCACGAACGCCCTCTGTCAGTTCGGAGTCTGGGCCCTGACCTTTGGATTCATGCCGCTTCTGGCTCGCCGGATGGGGGCGAATGGGATCGCGACAAGCCTCATCATGACGCTGAACGTCGCCGCAAACATGGCGGCGAACATCGTCGCAACTCTCATCGCCAACCGGGGAGGCAGACGGCTTCTTCTCTATGGAAGCTTCACCGCCTTCGCAGGGGGAGCGATGCTGGCCGCGCTCGGCCAGTCGGTCCCCGCCCTCTTCGTCTCCACCGTTGTGATGGGCCTGGCGAACGGCCTCTTCTTCCCCATCCTGCTCGGGCTCTCTATCCAGCGAGTGGATGCCGCGCACCGAAGCACGGCAATGGGCATTCACCAGGCCGTCTATGCGGTCGGAATGTTTGCCGGTCCCTGGATCGGCGGTGTCCTTGCCGATGCGGTTGGGATCCGTACGATGTTCGTCATCGTCGCTGCCTTCTCTCTTGCCGCGCCGAGCCTCCTCATCACGCTGAACCGTCCCGTCACGCCTCCGTCATGAAGATTGCTCGTGCCCGCCCGTCCGCCGTGCGTCGATGTCGTCGGGATAGGACAGCGCTTCGCGTCCTCGTTCACCGGTCCGCACCCGGACGACGTCTTCGATCGGAGAAATGAAGATGATCCCGTCACCTTCCTTCCCGGTGCGCGCCGCCCGCATGATCGCCTCCACCGTCCGTTCGACGTTATGCTCGCTGAGAATGATGTTGAGCTGAATTTTCGGCAGCATGTCCTTGTGCAGGTACGTGTATCTCCAGGAATGCTCCTGGCTGCCCAGTCTCCCGTGCCCCCTGATCTCAAAGACGTTCATGCCGACGATGCCGATTCCCGCGAGAGCCTCGCGCACCGCGTCCAGGGCCTCTTCCCTGATGATGGCCTCGATCTTGCGAAACATGACAACCTCCTCCGCTGGCTCCGACGGCTCGCGCCAGGTGCCCGTGCACCATACACGGATCATAGCACGTGCATGGCGGCCACAACCCCTGCGGCACGCCGTTTCATGACATGTCTCCTTCAGTGAGAGATGCGTACGGGCGGGGAGGGTCGGTGTGGCGTTTCGCGGATGCGGGTTCTTCTACACGGGAGAGCGCTTCTAGACTGTCACCTCGGGCTGCGCGGCGGCGGGGGGCCGCGCTTTCAGCCCAGGAGACCCTTTCCCCGGCCGATGCGGTATTTCCCCGCCCCTATCAGGAATACGACGAGCGCGGGCAGATGGTACTGGGCAAGAGCTGCGCCCATGAACCCCACTCCGTGGAAGATCTTTGATATCCCGTGTCTTCCATTTATTGTTTCTCCAGGAGAAGATACGCGGAATCCAATGGGTTGGGTTGGGGGTTCGATCATGACGCCAAAACAGAGAGTTCACGCCGCATTAAGCCGCACGCCATCGGACCGGGTGCCCGTTTTCATGTGGTTCCACCCGCAGACCGCGCGTCACCTCGGTGAGGTGTTGGGGATACCGGCTTCCGCGGTCGGCGCGGCCATGGGCGACGACGTGCGCATGACATGGGTGAACAACAACTGGGCCATGGAAGGAGTCGTGCACGAGCGCGAAGGGGAAAGTCACGTCGATCCCTGGGGCGTGCGCTGGGTGAAGGAGGGCGCGTTCAACCAGCCCGTCGGGTTTCCGCTTGCCGGTGCATCGCGCGAGCAGATGCTCGCCTACGAGTTCCCATGGGAGAAGGTGGATTTTCTCCTGCACCTCATGGACCCCGTGCTCTCACAGAAGGAGCAGTATTTCATCGGGTGCGACGTGTCCCCCTGCGTCTTCGAGATGTACTGGCGCCTGCGCGGCATGGAGAACGCTTTGCTCGACATGGCCTCCGATCCCGAACTGGCCGCGGAAATGCTCTCGCGCTGCGCCGATTTCGCGATCCAGGTCGGTGAGAAAGCTTGTGATCGATTCCCGCTCGATTGGTTCTGGACCGGGGACGACGTCGCCGGCCAGACGTCAATGATGATGTCGCCGTCCTTGTGGCGCAAGCTCGTCAAGCCTCCGCTCAAGCGCGTTTTCAACGCCGGCCGAGCGCACCATCTCCCGGTCGCCTATCACTGCTGTGGGGCTCTGCGCCCGATCATTCCGGACTTGATTGAAATGGGCTTGAACGTGTTGAACCCGGTCCAGGCCAATTGCCCCGGCATGGATGCGCTGGAGCTCAAGCGCGAGTTCGGTTCCGCGCTCACTTTCATGGGCGGAGTCGACACCCAGGGCCTTTTGCCGAACGGTTCGGCCGCCGAAGTCCGCCGCGCCACNNGCCGCGGCCGGCGTGGGCCGCGAAGACATCTTCGACCGCGCGGCGCAGATCCGGATCCGGCTCGCCGGCGCGGGCTCCGCGCCTCGTCTGGTCTAATCTTCGTCCGGCTGCCGCAGCCGCGTGATCACGCTGAGGTCTTCGAGCGTCGTCGTGTCGCCCTTCACCTCGCCGCCGAGCGCTACTTCGCGCAGCAGCCGACGCATGATTTTGCCGCTGCGCGTCTTCGGCAGCGCTTCGCTGAAACGGATGTCGTCGGGCTTGGCCAGCGAGCCGATTTCCTTGCCGACCCACTGCCGCAGCTCCTCTTTGAGCTCGTTCGTCGCCGCATAGCCCTCCTGCAGCGTGACGAAGGCCGCGATCGCCTGCCCCTTGATTTCGTCGGGACGCCCTACCACCGCGGCTTCGGCCACTTTGGGGTGCGCCACCAGCGCGCTCTCGACCTCCATCGTGCTCAGCCGGTGGCCCGAGACGTTCAGCACGTCGTCGATGCGGCCCTTGAGCCAGTGGTCGCCGTCGGCGTCGATGGCGCAGCCGTCGCCGGACACGTAGTAGCCCTTGAACATCGAGAAATACACTTCTTTGAAGCGCTTGCCGTTCTCGTCGCCCCAGGTGCCGCGGATAATGCCGGGCCAGGGGCCGCTGATGCAGAGGTGGCCGTCTTCGCCGACCTCGGCCGGCGTACCGTCGTCCTTCAGGACGACCGTCTGGACGCCGAAGAAGGGGCGTCCGGCCGACGCGGGCTTGAGTGGCGTGGCGCCGGGCAGCGGCACGATCATGAGGCCGCCGGTCTCGGTCTGCCACCAGGTGTCGACCAGCGGGATACGACCCTTGCCGACCTTCTCGTAGTACCAGAGCCACGACTCGGCGTCGATCGGCTCGCCGACCGAGCCCAGGACACGCAGCGACGGCATGTCGTGGCTATCGACCCACTTGTCGTCCTGGCCCTTGAGCGAGCGGATGACGGTCGGCGCCGTGTAGATCGTGGTGGCCTTGTGCTTTTCGACGACCTGCCAGTAGCGGTCGGGGTTGGGCGAGGTCGGCAGGCCCTCGTACAGGATGCTGGTCACGCCGTTGCTGAGCGGGCCGTAGACGATGAAGCTGTGGCCCGTGATCCAGCCGATGTCGGCCGTGCAGAAGTGAATGTCGTCGTCGTGCAGGTCGAAGACGTACTTGGCGCTGTCGTGCACGTAGAGCAGGTAGCCGCCCGTGGAGTGCAGGACGCCCTTGGGCGTGCCCGTGGAGCCCGAGGTGTAGAGGATGAAGAGCGGGTGCTCGGCATCGACTGACACCGGCGGGCAGTCGGTCGTGATGTCGGCGGCGGCCATCTCGTCGTGGAACCAGAGGTCGCGGCCTTCCTGCATGGGTACGTCGCCGTCGACGCGCTTGATGACGACGACCTTCTCGACCGTCGTCTCGCCGTTCAGGGCGGTGTCGGCGTTGGTCTTGCTGGCGGTCGTCTTGGTGCCGCGGTAGCCCTTGTCGGCGCAGATCAGCACCTTGGCGCCGCAGTTGTCGATGCGGGCCTTGAGGGCCTCGGCCGAGAAACCGCCGAACACCATCATGTGGATGGCGCCGATGCGCGCGCAGGCCAGCATGACGACCGGCAGCTCGGCGATCATCGGCAGGTAGAGGGCGACACGGTCACCCTTCTTGACGCCGTGCTTCTTGAGCACGTTGGCGAACTTGCTCACTTCGTCCTTGAGCTGGGCGAAGGTGTAGACCTTGTTGTCGCCGGGGTCACCCTCGAAGATGATCGCCGGCTTGTCGCCCTTGCCCGCCTCGACCCAGCGGTCGACGCAGTTGTACGACGCGTTGAGCTCGCCGCCGATGAAGTACTTGATCGACGGCGTGGGCTCGAACTGCCACTCGACGACCTTGTCCCACTTCTTCGTCCAGTCGAGTTCGGCCGCGCGCTCAGCCCAGAACCCGTCGGGGTCGTCGATCGAGCGCTTGTACATGGCCTCGTACTCGGCCAGGCTCTTGATCCACGCATTCGCCGACCACTCGGGCTTGGGCTGGATAACGATGCTTTCTCCGGTCTCCGTTGCCACCCTCTCCACCTCCATAGGAGTTGTACAATTCGGCTATCGGCCCGCCCCCCAGGGCAGCCAGCCACGTGCTGGTGACGGGGTCTTGTCGTTACGACGCCTTAGCGACGCGCGAGCGTGCCGCTTGCGGTGGCGCGGACACGTGCCACGCGCCGCAGGGTACTCTATTATCCACACAACGTCGGTGCAATCGACAAACGGGCCAGCGCTGACGGGCG
>PMZS01000116.1 GCA_003170115.1 Spirochaetaceae bacterium | reverse complement strand
GCACCGTGGCTGCCGCTGACTACCAGGAGAAAGGGCGCGGGAGGGTCCCGGGTCGGACCTGGCTGTCGCGTCCGGGGGAGAGCCTTCTTGCGACCGTCGTCCTGAGGACCGCCGAGCTTGGGTATGCCCTCGCGGAGCTTCCCCTGCGTGCAGGGGTCGCCGTGGCTCTCGGAATCGAGGATGCGGCTGGCATTGCCGTGGAAATCAAGTGGCCGAACGACCTGGTGGCCGCGCGGGGCATGCCCGCGGCGGGCAGGAAGCTCGCAGGGCTGCTGTGCGAGGCCCACGGCGACGCCGCGCTGGTCGGTCTTGGGGTCAATTGCGCCCAGACCTCATTCCCCGAGGAGATTACGCGGGCTGCCTGCTCTCTCTTCCAGGTCAGCGGCAGGATGCTGTCCGCTTCAGTCGTGCTCTCCGCGGTTCTCGACCGGCTGAAGGCCGCGGCAGCCAATGAGGGGTGGCGGGACGATCTGCGCGCGCGCCTGTACCGGCGCGGCCAGCCGGTGCGGGTCGACCTGATCGGTCCAGGCCGAACGCTGCAGGGGATACTGCGGGACGTCGATGACCAGGGCCGGCTGGTTCTTGAGCTTAACGACGGCCGCCGGGAGATTGTGACGCAGGGCGAGCTGTTGACATCTCCTTGATCGGCCAGTTGCGCCGGTGTGCGATCCGCCGCAGCCGGAAATCGGGGTTGACCGCAACCGGCGCCCCGACTGCCTCCAGCAGCGGCAGGTCGTAGATGCTGTCGGAGTAGAACGAACATTCCCGTGCCGGGACACCCTCCCCCGCGATGAACGAGAGAACGCGATCCTTCTTTTCCCGCCGGAACATCGGCACTCCCGCCAGCCGGCCGGTACACGCGCCGTCCTCGAACTCCAGCGCCGTGGCGAGCACGCCATCCACGTGCAGGTACTCCGCCAGGGGTTCCACGATGAGGTCGAGCGAAGAGGTGGCGAGCATCACGCGCCGTCCACCCGCGCGAAGGCTATGCACCAGCTCGACGCCCTCGGGGAAAAGGTCCCCCTTGAGCGCCCGGTCGAAACTTTCCCGTGCGATCTGCTCCAGGGTCGTGCGCGCGAGGCCGCGCAGGTAGGGGAAGCCTTTTTCGTACGCGCGAGGGTGGAAGAGTCCCAGCCGGTAGGTGAACGAGTACCAGGGCAGCACAATGAGAAGGCGGAGCGGGAACACCCGCCGCCGCATTGCGGCGGCAGCGAACCTCGCGCCCGAAGAGCGTTGCGTGAGTGTGTGGTCCACGTCGAAGAAGTCGATGCCGGTCATCGTCAGGCGTCTTCCAGGCCGAGACGGAGGGAGAACGATGCATGCCGTCCGCTCAAGGCTGGGCCGGGTTGGGCTGTATTGCTGCCGAAGGGGTTGGCTTCCAGGACCCGCGCGCCGCGGGCCCTGGTGACGCGGAAGGAGGGGAGTCCCCAGGCGGTCCTCTCCGCAGAGGCGAATTGCAGGACGATCCAGCCTCCGTCCACCCTCCTGATCCTGTGCAGAGCTCCCGGAGCCAGCACGCTGCCTGTCTCCTCCGACACTTCCACCGAGGACGTGCTCCCGTCAGGCGCGGAGATTTCGATCGTTGCTGTTTCCCTTTTCTTCAACAGGCGCAGCGGGAGTGCCAGCGGCGCGTATTCGTCGACCTGCGCTCCCGCCGGGATATCGGGGAATCGCATCTCCAGCGCGATCGAGAGGAGGGGGGAATCGTCGCGGAAGGAATACTCGATACTGACGAGGGAGCCCTGCGCGCCGTCGATGCGCAGCTCTTCCCGCAGGCCGGTTCCATGGTCGCTCTCGAAGGAAAAGGAGCTCACCGTCCGGTACTGCCAGAGGCTTCTCCCCACACGGAAGAAAGACCGTGCGGGAAGAAGCGGCATCAGCTCTTTTCCCTGGCGGGTGACGCCGCTGAACCGGCCCCCCTGGAGCCGGACGTCGAAGCTGCTCCCGGCCAGCGAGACCTCACCCAGCATGTGCGCGACCAGTCGGAGATGCCGTCGGGGATCCTCCGCTTTCCCCGGCACTTCCGCCTGCAATTCGTCATCGATCGCCCCGAGCTGGCTGAGCAGAGCGCCGTATTCTTCGGTTTTTTTCCTCTTCTTCCGGGAAATCCCGGCGGTTTTTTCGAGGGCCGCATGGAGCCCGGGGAGAGAGAACGGCGCCCAGTCCAGCCGCACCGCGCGACCCGCGTACCTGGCCGGCAGGGGGCCGGAAAGCTCCGCCAGGGGCGAAAACGCGGGCGGCCGACCGCCGAACAACCCGCCGGGCGCTTCCAGCAATTTCCGCACCGCGTCCTGGTCCGTCACGCCGGAAAGGTCAAGCTGGAGGCGCACGTTCGGCGAGGCGGCAAGGAGCTTTTTTAACCGCCGCGTTTCCAGGCTGCCCGGCGGGCACGATGACGCCATTGTCCGTATGAAGAAAAGACAGCCGGCGGAGGTTTCCGCGGCGAGGTCGCCTGGATCCGGGAAAACCCCTATCTTCCCGAAGCCGTGCTCTCCGTAGAGCTTCCACGCCGCCGGCCGCCATGGATCAGCGACCCGGGGAATCAGGATGGTCGGACAGACGCCCAGTACGTCGGTGATCCCGGTCCCCCACGGGTTCTTCAGCCCCCAGGACACTTCCCGTTCGAGCTCGTCCATGTTGAGGAGCGGATGGACTGCCCCGGAAAAGCCCATTGCCGTGACGATATCACCCCGCCGCTCGATGCGGGACTTGAGGGGTTTGAGAACTGCGGTACGTTTCCGGAGGGGCATGTCGATGGGCAGAGCGGGGAGGTTCCAATGGACATTCCGGTCGTCGATCCACGCGAACAAGGATTCCCACAAGGAGGGAACCGTATCCCAGGATGCGGCGTCCCACTGGAATCCCAGGCAGATCTGCCCGCTGTTCGCAGCCACCGATGCCGCGGTAATCCGCGACTGAGGTGGCATTTCCCTCATCATCCCACCTTTTTAGCAGATGGGGCTCGAAAGTCAATCGCTCCGGCCCATGGGTGTCGGGAGGCAGGCGAATTCGGTGAAATACCTCTTGATGATTTCCTGCTCTTTTTGTATCTTAGCAGCAAAAGCGACCGACACGCTCAAATCATATTCGCGTGACGAAACTTAACTCTGGAGAAGGAAAGGGGAGAGAAATGGCCAAACAACTCCGTTTCGACGAGGATGCACGTCAGAAGCTCCTCCGCGGCGTGGAGAAGATGTCAACCGCGGTGAAGGTGACCCTTGGACCCAAGGGCAGGAACGTCGTGCTGGACAAGAAGTTCGGCGCACCGACCGTCACCAATGACGGAGTCACCATCGCCAAGGAGATCGAGCTGGAAGACCCGTTTGAGAACATGGGCGCGCAGCTCCTGAAGGAAGTGGCGACCAAGACCAACGACGTAGCGGGTGACGGAACGACCACCGCGACGGTCCTGGCCTATTCGATGATCAAGGAAGGGCTCAAGTCGGTTGCCGCGGGGATCAACCCCATGGACATCAAGCGGGGCATCGCCCAGGCGGTTGCAATCGCCGTGGAAGACATAAAGAAGAGCGCGAAGGACATCAAGGAGAAGGACGAGATCTCGCAGGTCGCGGCCATCTCGGCGAATAATGACCACGAGATCGGCAACCTCATCGCGGATGCCATGGAAAAGGTCGGCAAGGACGGGGTCATCACGGTTGAAGAATCCAAGAGCATGGAGACCAACCTCGAGGTGGTCGAAGGGATGCAGTTCGACCGCGGCTTCACCTCCGCGTACTTCGTCACGAACAGGGACACCCAGGTGGCGGTGCTCGAGAACCCGTATATTCTCATCCACGACAAGAAGATCTCCGGCATGAAGGACATGCTGCCCCTGCTGGAGAAGATCGCACAGAGCGGCAAGCCGATGCTCGTGATCGCCGAAGAGGTGGAGGGCGAGGCCCTGGCCACCCTGGTCGTGAACAATCTGCGCGGCACGTTGTCCGCGTGCGCGGTGAAGGCCCCTGGTTTCGGCGATCGCCGGAAATCGATGCTTGAAGATATCGCGATCCTCACCGGCGGCCAGGTCATCGCCGAGGAGCTCGGGCTGAAGCTGGAAAATACGGAGATCTCCATGCTCGGCCGCGCCAAGCAGGTGAAGGTGGACAAGGAAAACACCACCATCATCGAAGGCGCCGGCAAGCAGAAGGATATCAAGGACCGCATCGCGCAGATCAAGGTCCAGATCGACGAAACCACTTCCGACTACGACCGCGAGAAGCTCCAGGAGCGCCTGGCGAAGCTCGCCGGCGGCGTGGCGGTCATCAACGTGGGCGCGGCAACCGAAGTCGAGCTCAAGGAGAAAAAGCACCGCGTGGAAGATGCCCTGTCGGCGACACGCGCGGCAATCGAGGAAGGCATCGTCCCCGGCGGCGGAGTCACCCTCGTGCAGGCGGCCAAGGCACTGGAGAAGACCGACATCTCCGGCTTCACCCAGGAGGTGAAAGTCGGGTTCATGATCGTGAAGCGCGCCCTCGAGGAGCCCCTGCGCCAGATCGCACAGAATGCCGGTATGGACGGCTCGATCGTCGTGGACCGTGCGAAGAACGAAAAGAAGGGCATCGGCTTCGATGCGCAGGCCATGGAGTGGACCGATCTGGTGAAGGCGGGAATCATCGACCCTGCCAAGGTCACCCGCTCCGCGCTCCAGAACGCGGCCTCGATCGCGGGAATGCTCCTGACCACCGAGTGCATCGTCACTGATATCCCCGAGAAGAAAGACTCCCCGATGCCTCCGGGAGGCGGCGGTGGAATGGGTGGAATGGGCGGNNGCGGCATGGGCGGCATGGGCGATTACTAGGGCGGAAAGAGACACAGAAAAGAATGTGTGCCGCCTCTGTTCGGATGAGCAGGGGCGGTTTTTTTTAAGGATCGCGGATTTTGCGCCGCCTTGCACAACCATCGGCCTTCTGTCAGGATTGCCGCATGCGCAGGGAGGATTTCGTCTTCTGCATCGGCTTCGAAGGAAGCACCGCGATCATTGACGGACGGATGCTGCGCCGGCACGGCGCCCGCTCCACGCGCCAGCTCGCGGAGGCGGGCCTGTTCAAGCAGGCCGTCTGTTCCGCCGTATTCAACGGATCCCCGGGCGAGCTCGATGAGGTTCTCTCCCTGTACAACGCGCGCGCTCATGCCCCGATCGCTTCGGTGGAGGAGTTGAAGAGAACCTTCGGTGTCAACGGCGTGCCCGAGGGAGTAAAAAAGGTCACGGTCGTCTGAGAGGGCCGCAGTGGAGCTGACCCAGGAGGAGTTTCTCCACCGCCTGCGTATCACCCCTCGGGAGCTCGAGGAATGGGTGGACCACGAATTGATCGCCCCGCTCCCCGGCGCGGGGGATGTGTTCTCCGAATCCGCCATCGAGGAAGGCGAGCTGATCCGCAAGTTCTCCTCCCTCGGGTACTCGCTTCAGGAAATCCAGAAAATCAAGCGCAGCGTGGGCTTGCCGGTCAAGGACGAAAAGGGCCGCTACTTCTCCCGCAGCGACTTCCTGACGATCGGCGAGCTTGCGGACCGCAGCGGAATCAATGTGCGCACCATCAAGTTCTGGGAGGAAAAAGGTCTCGTTGCCCCGCATCGCAGGACCGAGGGCGGGTTCCGCCTGTACAAGCCCGGCGACGTGGTCCTGCTGTCCTTCATCAAGGACCTGCAGGCGTTCAATTATACCCTCGCCGAGATCGGCACCATCCTCGGCCTGGCGGGGCCGGACCTCGGCATGACGGATGCCGATCTCGGCGGCATGACCCTCCCGGATCTCGAAAAGGCCGGCGCGGCGCTTGACTACCTCGTCGAGAGGATGCGGGAGGGGCGTGACGCTTCGGCGCGCGTGGAAACGATTTTCACGCGCCGTCTGCGCGCCGTCTCCCGCGCCATCCGCACCCGAAAGCGGCAGTAGCCGCGTTCGCCGCGGCCGTTGACGCTCTCTCCGGCTTTATGGTATGTTTGCGCGGTTATTCATCTTCAATCTAAGGATACCATATGACATCTATTGGCAGTTTTCTCCCCCTGATGCTCGGTGGGCCTGAGACGGGCGGCGCAGGTGGCGCA
>PMZS01000143.1 GCA_003170115.1 Spirochaetaceae bacterium | reverse complement strand
ACAACATGCAGAACTTCGAGATCATCGTCGTGGACGACAGGCGGGAGCTGGAGGCGATCGGCAGGATCGATTTCCCCCTCTCCGAAGTCTTCGTGAGGGAAAACTACAGGCAGCTTTCCTTTTCAGAAGAGGAGTTGGCGAAAAAGAAAGTCGGGATCCTCGGCGCGATGTTCCCTCCGTTCATGCGAAAACCGGACTTCCGGCTCTCAGATCTGACCGAGGAGGAAAAGAAGGGCATGGCGGCGCGGATACCTCTGCAGGCAAGCTCCGTGCTGATGATCGTCGTATACGACCCGGGCCAGCGCGCGCCGGCATCGGAAGGCGATTTCCTGGGGATCATGAGCCTCGGCTGCGTCATGGAAAACATGTGGCTCATGGCGAGCTCCCTGGGAATAAGCCTGCACATCCTGAGCTCCCTGGCGGCGGGCCCGGTAGAACGCGAGCTCAAACGTCTCCTGGACATTCCGGGGCACCTGAAGGTCGCATTCACCTGCCGTTTGGGCTATTCGACAGACCACCCGGCCGCATACCTGCGGGTGCGCCGTGACATCGAAGACTTCACGCATCACAATCGGTTTGGGAAAAAGGGGTTGGGCTGACAACGCTCCTCGGCCGCATCGCATCGGCGCGCCTTCTCTCCAGCCTGCATCAGTCTCCTCCGACGATCGCTTCAGCGATTTCCTCGTCCACGACGAGGGTAGTAACGAACCCGCCCCGCAGCGCCCCGCGCACGGCCACGGCCTTGTCGGTGCCTGCTGCCAGCCCGAGCCGAAGGGGGATCCGGGCAAGGGTTTCGAAGGAGATGCCCACCAGACGCTGGTTCAGCGACCCGGACCACACTTTCCCTTCCACGTCGATATGCAGCCCGCAGACGGTTCCAATGGCGCCTTCCTGGGCGAGCGCGCGCGATTCATTTTCCGTCAAAGCACCGCTCCTCACGAGGGAGCTGATTGCCGGCAGGTTGGATCCGATGCCGAAGAGCGCGATTGCCGCTCCGGCGCCGCGCGCCAGCGTCTCCGCGATGCGGGGCTCCTGCATGAGCATGTCCCGGAGCGCGACGCTCCGCACCACGATGGGAGCCTGGATGATCCGGTAGCTGCCGGACAGTTTTTCGGCGAGCTTCTGGGCCAGGCCAAATCCGTCGATGTCGGGATTACCGGAACCAAGCCCGCCGTGGAGCTGGACGATCTCCACGCCCTTGAGCGGAAGGGGCCGCACGTGACTGACCAGCTCGTGGAGGGTCGTGCCCCAGCTGATCCCGATGCGGACGTTGTCCTTCATCAGGGGCTCGAGGAGCGCGGCGGCGGACCTTCCCACCAATGCCCTGGTCTGCTGGACGTCGGTGCTCGACGCCACGACCACCGCATCCTCCAGCCCGAAGCGCTCACACAGCCGCCCCCGCAATTGCGCCACGCGTGAGCGGGAATCATGAATTCGGATCTCGACGATGCCCTGCTCACGGCTGAGCTTCAGCAGGTGGGACACGAGTGACCGCGAGACGTCAAACTTCCGGGCGATCTCCGCCTGCGAGAGATCACTCTCGTAGTAGAGCTTGGCAACCTCGATGAGAAAATCCTTTCGCGTCTCGTCCGGCACTTTTGCCATGGCCCGGCTCAGCCGACCAGGGAGTAGCAGTCCTCGAGAAGGGCCCTGATCCTGCCGAGGAAGGCGGCGGCCGGCGCCCCATCGATATGGCGGTGGTCGTGCGTCAGGCAGAGGCTCATGACTTTCCGCGACTCGATCCCGCCGCCCGGCCCCGTTCGGAAGGCCTCTTCAATTGTCCCGACGCCGAGGATCGCGCTCTCGGGAACGTTGATGAGCGGGGTGAACTCCGTGATCCCGTACATGCCGAGGTTCGTGATCGTGAACGTTCCTCCCGCGTATTCGCCGGGGGTGAAAGAACCCGCCCTCGCGCGTTCCGCCAGGTCCCGGGCCTCCGCGGCGATCTGTCGTACACTGAGCGTATCCGCCCCCCGAACGACGGGAACGATGAGCCCGGCCTCAAGGGCCACCGCGATGCCGATGTTGATCTCCTCCCGCAGCAGTATCTTGTCTCCCTCGATGACCGAGTTGATGAGCGGGTGTTCCCGCAGCGCCGCCGCGGCGGCTCGCACGATGAAATCGGTGTAGGAGACTTTCGCCTCGCTGCCCGCGTTCATGCGATCACGGAGTGCCGCAAGCTCGGTGACGTCCGCGTGTGTGACCAGCGTGACTGAAGGTACCTGCTGGTGGCTGCGCAGCATCTTGTCGGCGATGACGCGCCTCATGCCCGTCATCGGGAGGGATGTCCCCGCGGCGGGCCTTGCGGGCGCGGCCGGCGGCACCGCGGGCGTGTCCACGCGCGCCACGACGTCGGCCTTGCGGATTTTTCCGCCCGCTCCGGATCCTTCGACCCCGACCAGATCGACGCGGTTGATTTCCGCCACTTTCCGCGCAAGCGGTGTGGCCTTCACCGCCTTGGCCTGAGGGAAGTCCCTCATCCGGACCGCCCCGCCGGGGCCGGACCCCGCGACGGAGGAGAGGGCAATGCCTTCTTCCGCGGCATACGCACGCGCGGCGGGGGTGGCCGCCACCGCTTCTGCAACGGACGGGACCTTCTCACCTGGTGCGCCGAGCCAGGCGATCGTGTGAGTTGCCTTCACCACTTCCCCGTCGCCGTGAACGATCGCGAGCAGAGTGCCGTCGCGGTCCGACTCCAGGTCCATCGTGACCTTGTCAGTCTCTATCACGGCGATGGCCTCGCCCTTGGAAATCGTGTCTCCCGCCTTCTTCAACCAGCGGACGACGGTTCCTTCCTCCATGGCCATCCCGGTTTTGGGCATGATGATGTTGTAGGCCAATGTTTCCTCTTTTTGACAAATGTCAAGAGTATACAAAGATCATAACATTTGACAATATTCGGGTCAATATCCAATTCAGGGTGACGGCTTCATCCTCGCGCAGGATTCGCGGATACAGAGCTCGGGGGTGATGAGGAACACGTCGTCGTCGAAGGCCCCGCGGCTCATCGCTTCCAGCGTCGTGGTCATCACGCGCTCGGCCAGCCTGTCGTAGCAGGGATCGATCGAGGTTATGGCCATCCCCAGTGCGAGGCGCGTGTTCCCGCAACCGATCACCGCGCAGTCCGCGCCGGGAAGGAGTCCCGACTCCCGCAGGCCGCGGGCCGCACCCGCGGCAGTTTCATCCGATGCGCACAGGAATGCGCGGCATTTCGCATCGCGCTCGCGGATCCTGCGAATGGCGATCGCCCCTCCGTCGATCCCCGGCGCGCAGCTTTCGAACGAGCCGGTTCCCGGAGGCATTCCCCGGGACGCCAGTTCCTCTTCGAAGCCCTGCCTCATGCCGGTGCTCGCGGAAGAAAAAGCGGGGGCGAGCAGGGCGATCCTTCCATGCCCGAGGTCCAGCAGGTAACGAACGGCTTTTCTTGCGCCCTCCGTGTCATCCACGACGACCTGGGGGCACTTGACGTAGGGGTCAGCGCTGCGGATGACGATCGTGTTGCGCAGCGGGGCGCCCGCGTGCGCGAGGGAGTCCTGTGATCCGGCAGGCTCGATGATGGTCAGGGCACCGGCTGCTTCCGCCTCACGGTAGATGCTCTGCTCGATGAGCACGTCGCCCCGGTGGCAGGAGAAGCGCACGGGGAGCGGCACTTTGCGAAGTTCCTCCTCGAGCCTTTCGAGGATCTGCGCATTCGCTTCGTCGAGCCGGGCGAAAATAAGGTGAGCGTACGGGAACCTGAGCGTCCTTCGCGACGGAGCCGTGCGCTCCCGGGAATAGATGACGAGCGTCCCTTTGCCGCTGTAGCGCTCGATATATCCTTCAAGCACCAGCTTGGCCAGGGCGTTCCGCACGGTCAGGTGCGTTGTGCCGAACCGGTCCTTCAGCACCCGCTCGGGCGGAAACCAATCTCCCTTCCGGTACTTGCCGGAAAGGATTTCGCCCTTCAGCTCGCTGTAGATCTGCTCGTACAGGTAGCGATTGACGTCGACCTGGTCCTGTGCCATTGCGCTGCCGCCGTGCGCAACTGTACGGCGCTGCGTCCGCTGTTTCAAGGGATTGCGTTCCGTTTCTGCATCGATGTTTCCAGCATCGCTATATATATTATGCAGGAATTGGTCAATAGTCAGGCGAGAATCAAGGGGAATTAGAGCCATATTTCGGACACTTAATCTAAGTA
>PMZS01000203.1 GCA_003170115.1 Spirochaetaceae bacterium | reverse complement strand
TTCTTCTGCTGGTGGAAGCTGAATACGCCCATGTCTCCAAGGCTGCCGGATTTCTTGCCGAGCCAGGAGCCGCCGGGATTGTGGGCGCAGTCTTCGATCACTCGCACCCCGTGCCTCCGCGCCACTTCCATGATCCGGTCCATGGCGCAGCATTGGCCCGCGAGGTGCACCGGCACGATGGCCCGGGTTCGCGGGGTGATGAGCGACTCGAGTTTCTCGGGGTCCATGTTGAGCGTGCGGGGGTCCACGTCGCAGAAGACCATCTTCGCGCCGAGTGTTGAGAACGCGAATGCGGACGCCACCCACGTGACGGGGGTGGAGATCACTTCGGTGTCGCGGCCGACGCCGGCGGCGATGCCGGCCAGCGTCAGCCCGGTGGTCGCCGACGTCACCGCGAGGGCGTGCTTCACACCGCAGTAGGCGGCAAAAGCGTCCTCGAACTGCTTGACCTTTTTCCCGCACGACGGCCCATGGGCGCGCAGCACGTCCATGAGCGCCGCTGCCTCTTCGAATCCGTACTTCGTGCCGTAGGCGATCTCCAGCTCATACTTGACCTTTGGTGTGTCCATGTCCTATCTCTCCTTCTTCGGCCGGTCGTCCAATGCTTTCTGCAGCGTCCGCTCCCAGTCCAGAAGCGGCGTGGCGAGCAGACTCTTCGCCCTGTCGACGCTGATGACCCCCCGCCGGTGCCGCGCGGCCCTCCCCGGCTGCGGCAGGCCCGGCTGCTGCACGGTCACCAGCGTCTCCTTCGCCCCCAGGAGGGACGCGGCCCTGCGCGACAGGGTGAACCTGTCCACGCTGTTGGTGGAGCCGAGGTGGATGACGCCAGCGAACCCGGGGCGGCAGAGCTCGAGCACGCACGCGCAGAGTGTCAGCACGTCAATGGGAGTGCGGATTTCATCCACCGGGCAGGGCACCACGTTCCCCCCGGCGAGCTTCTGCTCCAGCCCCGCAAGAAAGGAGTTGCCGTCGGTCACCGGGAACCCGAGCACCAGGGAGATGCGGACAATGACCGCGCCCGGGCACGCCTCCCGCACGGCCTGCTCCCCGTCCGCCTTGGTCCGGCCGTACCAGTTGACAGGGTCCGGCGCGTCCTCTTCCGTGTAGCCCTCGGCGGTGCCGGCGAAGACAGCGTCGCTGGAAAAGTAGATGCAGCGGGCCCCGACGCCGGCGCATTCCGCGGCGATGACCCGCGCGGCCTCTACGTTGACCGTCCGGGCGAGGTCCCTTTCGCGCTCCGCCCGGTCCACGTCGGCAACCGCGGCAAGATCTATCACGGCATCCGGGCGGACCTCGCGCACAAGCGCGCGCACTTTCTCCGATTGCGTGATGTCCACGACGTGCCAGGTGGCGCCCTGCAGGGCAGCCCTGAGCGTCGCGTCCGCGATGTGCACCTCCCACCCTTCACCGAGCGCCAGGCTGCAAAGGTTGCCCCCCACGAACCCGCCACCGCCGAAGACCAGCAACCTTCCGGACATGCCGTACCCCTTTCGTTTCGCGCGCTGCCTCAGGGCAGCATGTTTGCCAGGGGCGTCCGGCGGCTTGCCAGGCACGGCCGGAACGCCTCGGCGTACGGCACGCCGACCCGCGCGCCGGTGAGGCGAGCCCGGTCCACGGCCATGTCCGCGAAATCCGGCCCGATTTTCCGCATCACCTCCATCTGGCTCTTGTGGAGCCGGATGATCCGGGCCTTTTCGCGGATGGTCTCCTCGTCCAGCTCCACGAAATGGGTCCCCTCGAAGCCGAACCCGTCCCCCACGTCCCAATAGAAGACCTTGGGCGTGACCTTCAGCGCGGGATGCGCGCTCTGCATGGACGCGATGATCGAGTTCATGGAGCACTGGAACACCAGGGTGCTCGTCGTGTTGTGGTCCAGGTTGTAGTCGCGGGGCCAATGGGTGAAGATGAGGTCGGCTTCGCACTCCCGGAGGGCGTCGATAAGCTTCATGCGCATCTCTTCGGTGTCGTAGAGAAACTCGTCCGAGGCACCCAGGCAGGAGTAGCGGGCACCGAGCGCCGCCGCCACCTCCCGCATCTCCCGATTCCGGATCTTCGCCGCTTCCGCCAGCGGGATCTCAGGACTGAAGCTCATGCCCTTGTCCCCGTTGGTGGTGCAGATCAGGTGTATCCTGTGCCCGCCCTGATTGCGGTACTTGAGCAATGTGCCGAGGCTGTGCGCCTCGTCATCCTGGTGGGCCGCAACGTGCACGATGTTCATAGTTCTACCCCTTGACCGCTCCGGCCACCGCGCCCCGGACGAAATACCGCTGCAGGAAAAGGAACACGAGCAGGATGGGCGCGCTCACGATAACGGTACCGCCGAAAACGAGAGTCCACCTGGTCCCGGCCGAACCGTAGGTGCCGATGAAGGAATACAGTTTCAAAGGGAGGGTGCTCATGGTCGAGCGGGACAGCGTGATGAGCGACACGAGCAGGTCGTTCCAGATCGGTACGCCGCGCAGGATCAGGACCGTCCCCGTGACAGACTTCAGCAGGGGTATGTAGATCGAAAGAAGACTGCGGAACAGTCCGCACCCGTCCACGCGGCCTGCCTCCTCGAGCTCACGCGGAATCGTTCGCATAAAGCCCGTGTAAATGAATATGACGAAAGGGAGAAACCACCCGGAGTAGACCAGGGCGGTTCCCCAGTACGTATTCATCAGGCCAAACCCTTTCAGCATGAAGATGAGAGGGACCATGGCGAGCTGAAAGGGCAGGGTGATCATCGCGACAAGCAGAGTGTACACCCTGTCCAGAAACCTGCTGCGTGCCATGGCGATGCCGAAAGCGGCGAGCGTGCCGAGGGAGACGAGGAGAACGCAGGAAAGCACGAGGATCACCACCGAGTTCATGAAGCGCAACGGGTAGTTCATGGCCGTGAAGGCGCGAACGACATTCGCCAGCGTGGCGGTGGACGGCAGCAGGACGAGCGGCTGCCGGAGGATCTCCTGCTCGACCTTGAACGCATTGTTGAGCACGTACCAGAGAGGCAGCACGAGCAGGAGCGAAATAATGATCATCGCCACGTTCACCCCGAGTCGCGCGCGTTGTCGATGTCCGAGCAACCGTGCGGATTTCACCGGGACGCCTCCTCTCGCCGTCGGAGCAGACGAAGCTGGATCGAGGTGATGAGGATCGCGAACATTCCAAGGAGGACCGCGAGAGCCAGGGCGTAGGTGGTCTGAAGCTGCACGAATGCATAGAAGTACACGTGCAGCGCGAGGGTCTCCGAGAGGTAGCCGGGTCCTCCCCGGGTGAGCACGAAGGGCAGGTCAAACAGTGTAATGATCCCGATGGTGGAGAGCACGATGTTGATCGTGACAGACGGCGCGATGAGCGGGATGGTGATCCGGAAAAGCTTCTGCGTGCGGGTCACCCCCTCCACTTCCGCTGACTCGTAGAGCTCCACCGGAACGGTGTTCAGGCCGGCGAGGTAGATCAGGAGGTAGTAGCCGACCGCGAACCAGATGATGGTGAAGCTCATGGCCGGCAGTACTGTCTGCGGCAGCCCCAGCCAGTCACGGGCCAGGATCTTGAGGCCGACGGCCTTGAGGAACTGGTTGAGAATCCCGCCGTTGTTGTAGATGATCTTCCAGATCAGCGCGATGACCGTCATGGAGAGAAGGTTCGGGAAGAAAAGCATCGACTTGTAGATGTTTCCCGCCCTGCCCGAGTTATAGACCGCCACGGCCAGGAGGAGGGCGATCACGTTCAGTACGGGCACGTATATGACGATCAGGTACAGCGTGTTGACGACTACCTGCCGGAACGAGCTGTCAGTGACGACAGTCGCGAAGTTCTTCAGCCCCACCCACTGGAAGTCGTGCCCAATGCCGTCCCAGTTGGTGAAGCTGAGCACGAGCGAGCGCAGCATGGGGAAAAGGAAGAAGACGAATACGACGGCAAGGGCAGGCAGGGTGAAGAGAAAGCAGACGATTTGCCGCCTCTGCGCCTCGGTCAACCCCCTCCGTTCCATCCAGCTCCCCTCCTCAGCAGATGAATGGCAAAGGGTGCAAGCTGCACCCTTTGCCCGATCGTCGAGATGTCCTATTTCTTTACCGCGTCTTTCGCGGCCTTGTCGAACGCCGCCGCTGCCTCTCTCGGCGTCTTCTGCCCAAGGAGGACTTCCTGGTAGAGCTTGGGGATCAGCTGCATGGTTGCCGCGGGGATGAACTCGAACCACAGCCCGGACGTCAGCTTGTAGGAGTACAGCTTGTCCAGGTACGTCTTCATCCGCTGGTCGAGCTTGATCGGCCCCATTGGGTCTTTCAAGTCGGGAATGTTTCCGCGCGCGTTCTGGTAGTAGTGGAACCCCTTGCCGTTCATCCAGTCCAGGAGCCTGGTAGCCTGCGCCTTGTGCGGCCCCTCCGCGACCGCCCACCCTGTCTCGGTGGCAACGATCGGCACCTTCGTCTTGCCCTTGGCGTTCCACGGGGGCATGTAGATGCCGGTTTCGAAATCGGTCTTCAGGAGCGATCCGGCCAGCCACGACCCGGCGAACTGCTGGACCGCCTTGCCCTGGATGTACATCTGGTTGCCGTCCATGTAGAGCGTGCTGACCGCTCCCTCCTGGGTGTACCCTTTGTCGTACAGGACCTTCGCCTTGGCAAACACGTCGGCGAACTCCGGCGTGTCCAGCGGCATCGTACCCTCGCGGAAGCGCTTGGCGTAGTCCGGGTACTTCGCGACGATGTTGTTCGCAAAGCCCCAGCTCCACAGCGTGTTTGCGATCGTGCCGTCCGCCGGGGTGATGATGAGGGGGGTCTTGCCCGCCTTCTTGAGCTTTTCGCACGCAACCAGGAAGTCTTCCCAGTTGTCCGGCGGGGTGATGCCCAGGTCCTTGAATGCCTTCACCTGGTAATAGATGACGGAGGTCGACACGCCCCCGGCGATTCCGAAGAGCTTGCCCATGGGCGAGGTGAACTGCGGTTTCACCGCGTCGATGGTGTTCTTATCCGCGAACGTGCCCCTCAGGTCAAGGATGAGACCCTTGTCCACCAGGCCCGCGCCGAACGATCCCCCGTTGATGGACATGTAGTCCGGCAGCTCGCCTGAAGCTGCCTTCGGCTGCAGGAAACCTTCAACGTCATCCGGCAGAGACGTGAAGTCGATTTGGATGTCGGGATTTTCCGCCACAAAGGCATCCAGGAACGCCTGCGTTGCCTCCGGGATGTCCGAAGACATGAGTGCCACGGTCAGGGTGACCTTCTGCGCAGAGGCCAGGCCGGCCCCGAGCACCAGGAAGATAGCCAGGAACAGTACGATGATTCTTCTCACGTTGACTCCTCCTCTTTGAGCTGTATGACCAGAAAAACGAAAAACATCGATCTTCGACCTCCTTTCCTTTCAGGTTTATGCGGATCCTACTTTTCCATTCGCTTGATGAGCTGGCGGATCCCCTCCGCCATTTTCTCCGCCGCAGGGATCGACAGGAAGATCAGGTTCACGGTAATGAGCCTCTGCATCAGCTCCTCGGTCACGGGGGTCAGCCCCCAAGTATAGCGGTAGTTGCTCTTGGAGGTGTAGAACGGGCAGCGCACGGGGCAGTCCGGCTGCGTCCTGTAGGCCGTTGATTCCCGGAAAAAGGGAAACTCGTAGGCGGGGTAGAAGTTGAAGCCGAAGCGAAGCCCGATGTCCAACTCTTCCTCCAGCGCCTTAAACTTCTCGTAGGACAGCCCTCCCTTGTCTCCCTCCCAGGTGCAGGCCCACCAGTAGCCGGCCATTTTCGCCTGACGGGGAACCGTTCTCGGCCTGATCCACTCGCAGCCCTCGATGGCCTTGTCCAGGATCGCGAGGGTCTTGTTGTAGGTCCCCTCCACGATCCGGTCCACCTTCTCCAGCTGCGCAAGCCCCACCGCCGCGGTCACCTCGTTCATCCGGTAGTTGATGTACACGAACTTCGGCGACTCACCCGAGAACCACCACGCCCCCCGCATCTGCTCGAAGAGCTTCTCGTCGGTGGTCACCGTCATCCCGCCGTCCCCCGTGGACAACTGTTTGAACTCCTGGAAGCTGAACACCCCCAGCTGCCCGAAGGTTCCCACGTGCCTGCCGTTCCACGTGCTTCCCACGCAGTGCGCGCAGTCCTCGATCAAAAACAGCCCCTTTTCCCTGCAAATGTCCCGGATCGTCTCGATCTCCGCGCTCTGCCCCCACATGTGCGTCACGATCACCGCCTTGGAGAGCGGCGTGATATTGGCCAGAAGCGATTCGGGGTCCATGTTGTACGTGTCCCGCTTCACATCCGCAAAACGCGGCACCGCGTTGAAGTAGATGGCCGCAAGACCCCCGAAGTGCACGATCGGGTCGCAGATCACCTCGAAGCCGGGCCCCGCACCCGAGACACTCACCGCCTCCACCAGTCCGCTCATTGCGGCGTTTTTTGCCATCGCCTTCTTGGCGCCCACGCGTTTCGCAAAGGCATCCTCGAATCGCCGCGTCATGCTCGACTCGCTGATGTAGTTCGACAGCGTCTCCCCCCTCATCACCTCCGCCAGGTAGCCGAGCTCCTTTTCTCCCAGGCTGCGCAGTTCCCGCGCCGCGAACTTGGTATCGATGAGGTGGTGCGCTCTCTGGCCCGTCTTTTCCTTGTTCGCCATGCCTTTTCCCCCGCTCCCCGCCATCCTGACTTTGTACCGGTAGGTAACCGGTAATACCTGGCCATTTAACTACACGATGAAGCGTATTGCAAGCAGATTTTGCGGGGAGTTTACAGGCTTTGGGCTCACCGCTCGCGACCACCGTGTTCGTTCAACACGTCAAGCACGATTGACACGCTTCTCAGCAAATGGCTGCGCGGCACGTCCTCCGTGATTCCCATGAGGAATCCCTCCCGGTCGCCCGATTGCTCCAGGATCTCGTGTGTGACCTGACGGATTCGCTCCTCGGGGCCGATGAGAACGCTTGCGGGAAAGTTCACCCAGAGCACTTTCTGCGGCCACATCCGCCTCGCCTCCTCGATGGAAACGCTGCAGTCGGGCGGAGGAGTGAACGCTTCGATCAGCTGCAGGTTGCTGTCGGCGAGGACGTCCATGATCAGCCGATTATCAGCGTCCATATGGCTGCCGAGCTTCTTGCCTCTTTCTCCCATCCGACCCGCGAACTCCCGCAGGCAGGGCAGCACGAAGTCCCTGATTCTGCCAGGGCCCAGCATCGAGGGCACGATATTGCCTCCATAGAGGCAGACCTCCGCGGGG
>PMZS01000209.1 GCA_003170115.1 Spirochaetaceae bacterium | reverse complement strand
GGCACGCCGGTTCCCCCGTGCATGACCAATGGCGCGTCGGTGAGCTTCCGGGTGGCCCTGATCACGTCGAGGTTCAGCCGCGGCTGGGACTTGTAGAACCCGTGCGCTGTTCCGAAGGAAATGGCGAGCAGGTCCGCTCCCGCCTGTTCCCAGAACTCCTTCGCCTCGCGTGGATCGGTGAGCAGGGCGTCCATTTCTTTCACGTCCAGGTGCTCTTCCCGGCCCGGCAACCGACCGATTTCCGCCTCCACCAGAACGCCGCGCGCATGCGCGACGCGCACCACTTCCCGCGTGCGGCGAACGTTCTCGTCGAAGGGGAGCGCGGAGCCGTCGAACATCACCAGGGAGAAACCGTTGTCGATGCACTCGGCGCAGGTTTCAACGCTGTCGCTGTGATCCAGCATGAGGAAGAGGGGCACGGTGGAGGTCATGTTCGCGGCACGGTGCATTTCCCGCACGAAATGGATGCCCATATAGGAGACCGCGCCGGCGCTCGCCATCATGATGCAGGGCTGGTGCGTGTGCATGGCGGCGCGCATGACGCCCTGCATGTCTGTCATGTCATTGAAATTGAACGCCCCGATTGCGCTATGGGGGTACTTGGCGTTCAGCTGGTCGATCGCCTGCTTCAAGCTCAACATTCCTGGTGCTCCTCGTCCGCAGTACTACACGCGGTGCACCGCATTGTCAACGCTCAGCCCGCGCTCAGCCCGCGGAGCCCGGCCTCTCCAGGCTCATCACCAGGCCTCCGCCCTTGAAAAGGGACACGCTGCCCGTTGACTGGGAGACCACCACGGCGACGCTCGCCGTTGTCTCGGTGAGGGCCGCCGCGGCCGCATGGCGGGCCCCCAGCCCCGAGGGCAGATTCGGCGCGTCTTTTTCAGGACGAAGAAACGTGCCCGCGGACATGATCACCCCGTCCCCCCGGATGATGAATGCGCCGTCGATCGTGGAGAACTCTTTCACCGTTTCCTCGAGGCTCGGGTCGAGGATGCTCTTCTCCTCTTCGCTGTAGCCGCGGAATGGATTGATCACCATCTGCCGGCAGTAGCGCACGACCCGCTCGTAGTCTCCGATCACGAACGTGGTTCCCACGGGCTTTCCCTCGCGGCCCTCCCGCGCGATGTCGGTGGCAAGCTGAAGGACCTTCTCCAGCACCTGGGGTTCAACGTCGCCCAGGGGTGTCTCCGCGCTCTTCGCGAAAACGGTGGGGAACTCCCGACCCACGTCGATGACGAGCAGGGTGTCCAGAAAGCCGGACGAGGGCACGCCGGAGAGACTCACGACGGTGTCCCCGCGCGCCAACAGGCCCTGGGAGACGGCAAAAAGCAGGGCAAGCTCCACCTGGTCGAACCGGTCCAGCGTGGGAAAGGGCACCTGCAGGACATGCGTGATCCGCTCGTTTTCCACGGCGTCATCGGCCTTGGAGGAGGTGACGAGGATCAGCTTTGCCGGGGAGGGGATGTCCTGGATGAACCGAAGGCTTCCCACCGCATCGCCATGCAGCATCACGGCCTTTGCCTTGACCTCTTCCGCAACGGAAAGGGCGTGCGCAAAAAGAAGCCGGGACAGCCTCACCTTTGCCGATGCGGCGGGCATGATGCCCTGCTCACCGTAGCCGCGGGTGACGAGGAGCCGCCACGCCTCCGCCGGGGAACGTGCCGTCAGCACGAGCTGCATGAGGGCGCGGTCGCGCAGGGTGCGTGCGATCTCCGCCAGCAGGAGCACGTGCTGGTCGGGGTCCGTGTCGCCGCTCACGATGAGGAAAAGGAGATGCACCGGGTCCCCGTCACCGGAGTCCCAGGCCACTCCTGCACGGCTCCTGCCGACAGCGACCTCAATGCCCGCAAGGCCGGGAAGCCGCGCATGCGGAATCGCGACCCCCGGGGCGATCCAGGAGCTCACGATCTTTTCCCGGTTTTGAACAGCATTGATCACGACATCCGCGTCGAGGCCGTTGCCGCCGGGCGCGAGCACGGACGCCAGCTCGCGGATCGCTCCCTCCCTGGAGCGGCTGCGCAGGGTCACGATCCGAGTCGGCAGGAGATAGCGGGCGAGCAGCGGCATGTCAGCAGTCCCTGTGAAAAGTATAATCGCCTCGGCGCGCGTTTGCCAGGAATACATGGCCGAATGCGTGACACGAATACGTAGCCGCGATTGACAATCCCGCGTGATGCGCCTACTGTGGCGTAATCCTCAATGCACGAGACGCACCTTTCTTCGAAGCGGCCGCGTGATCCGGAGGCCGCTCTCAAGCGGAATCTTCCGCGAAACGTCACGGGCATGCTCCTTTTCGAGCTCACCTGGGGCTTCGGCATCCCGTTCGGGCTGTACGTGTCCATGGTGCCCGCGTACCTGAACGCAATGGGGACCAGCAAGTCCCTCATGGGATTCCTGCAGTCCTTCTGGACCATCCTCATCCCGCTGCAGCTCATCGGGAGCCACTACTTCGGCCGGAAGGACCGGGTCCGGGCAGTGATATTGCTCTACATGACCGCGACCGGCATCCGGCTCCTCTACGACGTACTGGCGGTGTTCGTTCCCGACATCTGGACACCGGCCAGCTTTACCGGGTTCTTCACCCTGGCGTGCGCCAGTTACGTCGGCCTCCTGATCATCGGCCAGTCCATCTACATGGGCGTTCTCACGGACAACATCCCCCGCGACAGGAGGGGGTGGATCTTCGGCCTTCGCAGCCTTTTCATGGGCGTGGGAGGAATCCTCACCGGGCTGGGCACCTCGTGGGTCCTCCACCGCTGGTCAAGCCCGGTGAACTTTCGCATCAGCTTCATGATCTGCGACGCCGTGTGGACGCTCTCTTCGCTCTGCCTCTTTCTGATCCACGACCGACCGGCCCGGGCGATCCGGCAACCGTCGGATGGCTTTTTACGGTCCCTTGCCGGCAAGCTCCGCGTGCTCCTTGCGAACCCGAACTACCGGATCTTCCTCTTTTTCCACATGCTGAACTCCGTGGCCCTGACCATCGCCACCTTCATCGTGCCATATGCGCGGGAGAGGCTTGGGGCGCCCGACAGCTTCACGACCGCCTTGAGCGTCATCTACCTCGCCTCCAGCGCGGCGCTCGGCTCTCTCATGGGACGGCTCGCCGTCAAGGCAGGCTACCGCAGCGTCGGCGCCGTCCAGTCCTTCTTCATGGTTGCCTTCTTCATGATTGCCGTGGCCTCGCGGAGCTTCACCGCGGTCTGCATTGGATACGTGCTCTATTCCATTGTGAACGTGAGCAGCGCGTTCATGCTCGTGAACATGAGCGTCGAGCTGTGCCCCACCATCGGGGGCACCGACCTCACGGCGCTGGGCGGAACGCTCCTTCTTCCATTTGTCGCCGTCTCCTCTCCGCTGGCGGGAACCATCATCGACCAGACGGGAAGCTACCCGTCGGTGTTCTACATCGGTGCGACCATCGCGGCAATCGCCTTTTTCGGATTCGCGTTCCTGGTACGGGAGCCGCGCACGGGCAAGCTGTACGAGTTCAAGCAGATCTCGATGGGCTGAGACCGGTCCGGATCACGCCCCGAGTCCCTGGCTTTGCGCCCCGACCCGCTATATTATAGAAGAAGGAGAACCACACCGAATGCCGCTCGATCCCGCCGGGACCTTCCAGGAGGATGCCGGCGTCCAGCAGAAGCCGCGCCTGCAGGAGCCGAAGCTCTTCCGTGTGATCCTTCACAACGACCACTACACCACCATGGATTTCGTCGTCAAGGTGATTGTCACCGTGTTCCACAAGCCGGCGGCGGAAGCGACAAAGATCATGCTGGACGTGCACAAGAAGGGACACGGAGTGGTCGGCGTGTACACGTGGGACATTGCCTCGACAAAGGTCTCCCAGGTGCACGAGATGGCGCGGCAAAGCGAGTTCCCCCTGCGCGCGAGCTGCGAAGAGGCCTGAATGGACATCTCCAGGGATTTGAACGAGATCATCGTGGCCGCCTACCACGAGGCGGAATCGCGGGGGCACGAGTACCTCACGCCAGAGCACGTGCTGTACGCCTCGATTTTTTTCGACAGGGGCCGGGAGATCATCCTCTCCTGTGGTGGCAACCTTGAGAACCTGTCGAAGGACCTCGAGGGTTTTTTCGAGGTTCAGGTGCCGGTCATGGAGGGTTCGAAGCCCGCGCAGTCCGCCGGTTTCCAGTCCGTCATGGAGAATGCGATCATTCACACCTCTTCCGCGGAGAAGGAGTCGGTGGAGATTGATGACATCCTCGCTTCGATCTTCGAGGAGAAGGAATCGTTCGCCGCGCATTTTCTCTCCCGGCAGGGCATCGACCGTCTGGCCGTATTGTCCTTCATCTCCCACGGAGTCACCGACTCTCCGGGGGAGGAGACTGAGGCCGAGCCGGAGGAGGAGCCTCGGAGCCGGGGCAAGCCGGCACGGCCCCTGCAGGCCTACACCGTCGACCTCACCGAGAAGGCGCGCGCGGGAGGAATCGATCCTCTCATCGGCCGGGAAGAGCTCCTCCAGCGCACCATCCAGGTTCTCTGCCGGAGGCTGAAGAACAACCCCCTTCACGTCGGAGAGCCGGGAGTGGGCAAGACGGCGATCACCGAGGGTCTCGCCCAGATGGTGGTTGAGGGCAAGGTGCCGAAGGTGCTCCGCGATTCCCGCATCTACGCCCTGGACATGGGCGCCCTGCTCGCCGGCACGAAGTTCCGCGGCGATTTTGAGGAGCGCCTCAAGAAGGTGATCCACGAGCTGGAGAAGCAGGAGAAGGCGATCCTGTTCATCGACGAAATCCACACGGTCGTGGGAGCCGGCTCCGTCTCGGGCGGCTCGATGGACGCATCCAACATTCTCAAGCCCGTGCTCACCTCCGGCAAGGTCCGCTGCATCGGCTCCACGACCTACGAGGATTACCGCAAGTTCTTCGACAAGGACCGCGCGCTGTCCCGCAGGTTCCAGAAGATCGAGGTGCCCGAGCCCACGGTGGATCAGACGCACGCCATCCTCCTGGGCCTGCGGGACAAGTACGAAAGCTACCACGAGGTGCGCTTCACCGACGAGGCGCTGCGGGCCGCGGCGGAGCTGGCCGCGAAGTACATCAACGACCGCCACCTTCCGGACAAGGCCATCGACGTCATGGACGAGGCCGGCGCGTGGGTGCGCGTGTACGGACCGGAGACGGATCCCGCCGCGGGCCCCCGCGTGGTGGATAAGGTGGTTGTCGAGCGCGTCGTGGCCCGCATTGCGCGGATCCCCGAGGCGAGCGTGTCCTCCGACGAGCGCGAGCGGCTGCGGGACCTGGAGTCAGACCTCAAGGGCCGGGTGTTCGGCCAGGACCACGCGGTGGAGCTCGTCGTGCGGGCAATTCGAAAGTCCCGTGCCGGATTCGGGGAGAGAGACAAGCCGGTGACGTCCCTGCTGTTTGCCGGTCCCACGGGGGTCGGGAAGACGGAGCTTGCACGGCAGCTCGCCCAGATCCTTGGCGTAAGCCTGCTGCGCTTCGACATGAGCGAATACCAGGAGAAGCACACGGTCTCCCGGCTCATCGGCGCCCCGCCGGGGTACGTGGGCTACGACGACGGAGGCCTGCTCACCGAAGCGGTGCGCAAGTCCCCGCACGCCGTCCTGCTCCTGGACGAAATCGAGAAGGCTCACCATGACATCTACAACATGCTCCTGCAGATCATGGATTACGCCACCCTCACCGACAACAATGGGAAGAGGGCCGACTTCCGCAATGTCATCCTCATCATGACCTCCAATGCGGGGGCGCGGGAGATGGGAAAACCCCTGGTGGGTTTCGGTGAAAGGTCCGTGCATGACAGTGCCGTATTCGACGCGGTGGAGCGTATCTTCTCTCCGGAGTTCAGGAACCGCCTGGACGCCGTGGTGAAGTTCAACGGCCTGGACCACGCCGTGGTTCTCCAGGTCGTGGGAAAAGCCGTACGGGAGTTCCAGGGCGAGCTCGCCGCGAAGAAAGTCACCCTCGAGGTGACTCCGCAATGCATGGAATGGCTCGCACGGAAGGGCTACTCGAAGGAGTTCGGTGCCCGTGAAATTGCCCGCTTGGTCTCGTCGAAGCTGAAGGACTTCTTCGTGGACGAGATTCTTTTCGGCAGGCTTTCGAAGGGCGGCGGCGCCCGGGCCGACATCGAAAACGACGAGGTTGTCCTCACCGTCCTCCCGTGACCTTTGGGGCTTCGGCGAAGTCCGCGTGCACCTTCACCGCCTCGTGGAGCTTCAACAGGTATTCGGCGCGCGGGATCTCGACCGCGCCCATCGAGCGCAGGTGAGGGGTCAGGAACTGCACGTCGAACAGCTCGAAGCCGGCGGATCTCAGCTTCTCCTCCATGGCCACGAGCGCGACCTTCGAGGCGTTCTCTTCATCGGAGAACATCGACTCACCCGAGAAGAATCCACCGATCGAAACCCCGTAGAGTCCCCCGGCAAGGATCTCTCCCTGCCACACCTCGACCGAGTGCGCGTACCCGAGGACGTGAAGCCGGGTATATGCCGTGATGAATGCCGGGCTGACCCACGTCTCCTCCCGGCCGCGGCGGGGAGTTGCGCATCCCTCCATGACGACGCGGAATGAGCGGTCGAAGCTGGTGGAAAACCCGCCGGTGCGCAGCACTTTTCTCAGGCTGCGCGAGACATGCAGCCCGCCGAGAGGGATGATGGTGCGGGGATCGGGAGACCACCAGGTGAGGGGACGAGTAGTCCAGGGGAATATCCCGTTGCCGTACGCGAGGAGAAGCGTGCCCGGCTTCAGGTCGCCGCCCACGGCAACGAACCCGTCCTCGTCGGCCGTGTTCGGGTGGGGGAACCTGAACCGCGTGGTCAGCTCGCTAGAGCCCGGCTTTTCGGAGGGCATCCTCGGCGTTCAGGCCGTCGTGGATTACTGCCTTGAAGGCCCTGATATTAGCCGCCACGTTCTCAAACCCCCAGATATTTCGGCCGATGGTCGCGCCCGCGGCGCCGCTCTTTACGACATCCGCCATCATGGAGAGCGAGCCGAGCAGGTCCGGCGCCTTTGGTCCGCCGGCGGCGACCACGCGCACGGGAGCGGCCTCCACGATCTGAGCGTACGCCTGCACGTCGCCACAGTAGGGAACCTTGATCACGTCCACCCCGAGCTCGGAGGCGCACCTCGCTGCCCAGGCAATATCCTCGGGAGCGAAGGAAACCTGGACCTTGCCGGCTTTATACGTGCGGGGATAGATGTGGCATATCACCGGCATGTCGAACCGCTCTGCCTGGCGCACGGCCTTGGCCACGGCCTGCATGTACTCCCACTCCGTCGCTCCCCGTACGAAGCAGGCGATCGCGAAGGCGTCCGCGCCGAGCCTGACCGCATCCTCGGGTGTCGCACCCTGCGCACGGGCGGAATCGTCGAACCTCAGCATCGATCCCTGGATGATGAGCGGAATATGGCCCGCATAAGGCGTCCACGCGTTTTTCGCCATGCCGATCTGCATGGTCACCGCGTCGGGTCGCCCTTTCACCACCGCCTTCAGCGTGGCCGGCACGTCCCGCAGCCCCTCGGGAAAACCGTCCTCGTAGATCATGAAGTGATCGACGGCCACCGAGCAGAGGCGCCCGGAGTGGTGCGCGAATATCCTGTTGAGACGAATGAGCTTTCCAATGTTCATAGGTATCCCCATGATAATGAGAAGGCCGCGGATGAACAAGCCGTCCCCGCCGGGCTTCTGCTGGGCCGCGCGCCGCACTTGTTTCTGCGTCCCTCGCCTGCTACGGTGTCGCCCATGCGCCGCGCCGGCACCGTGCTTGCCAACGACTCCCTTCTCCTGCTGACGGCGGTGATCTGGGGCATGGCTTTCGTCGCCCAGAGAATGGGCATGGATCATGTCGGGCCATTCACCTACAACGCGGTGCGCTTCGCCCTGGGCGCGCTCTTCCTCCTGCCGTTCGCGCGGATACGGGGCCCGTGGTCGGCGAGTACCAGCGCCAGAATCCGCCCTTCGGTCGGCGCCCTGCCCGCCGGATTGATCGCCGGGTCAGTCCTCGTGTTCGGAGCTTCTCTCCAGCAGATAGGGCTCGTGTACACCACCGCCGGCAAGGCGGGCTTCATCACCGGCCTGTACGTGGTGCTCGTTCCGCTCTCCGGCCTGTTGTGGGGGCAGCGGACGGGCTGGAGCGCGTGGGCGGGAGCGGTATTGTGCGTCGTGGGCCTGTTTTTCCTCAGCGTGACCTCCGCCTTCACGGTGGAACGGGGAGATCTCTTCGTGCTCGCCGGCTCCTTCTTCTGGGCGGCGCACGTGCAGGTGGTCGGGTGGCTTTCTCCGCGCACGGACCCCGTGCGCCTGGCCTGCGTGCAGTTCGCAGTGTGCTCCGCTGTGAGCGCGGGCGGCGCGCTGCTCACCGAGCACGCGAGCATGCCGGCCATCCTTGCCGCGGCCGGGCCCATCCTTTATGGCGGGCTTCTCTCCGTAGGGATTGCCTACACCCTGCAGGTGGTGGCGCAGCGCAGCGCGCCTCCCGCGCATGCCGCGATCCTCCTCTCCCTGGAGAGCGTTTTCGCGGCGATCGGCGGAAGTCTCCTTCTCGGTGAGAGGCTGGGTGCCCGGGGCGCCCTGGGGTGCGCGCTCATGTTCGGCGGCATGATTGTATCCCAGGCTCCGGCGATCGTGGTGACGCTGGCCGCAAGCCCGCGCCGCCAATAGGATCCCGGCCCGTGCAACGGATACTCGAAATCCTTCTGTCGATCCCCGGCGTGCACCGGGCCGTGCAGCTCTCGGACGAGCAGCGCCGCCGCGCGGTGGAACTGGAAGCGCGCCATGAGCAGGCCTCGGCAATTCCGGTCCGTAATCTTGGCGTACGCCTGCTCGAAGACAGACACAGGTGCTACGCATTGCTGAAGGACTCGACTTTCCGGCCTCCGAGGGTGCCCACGGTGTACCTGGTGGAGGAGGACGCGCCGGAGGCCGGCGAGAACATTCTCGTCGTGGCAGGCCGCCGCTATGCCGTGATCGGGGAAGAGGTACCGGATGGAACGGGACCGTACTCCGAGGCAACCATTCCCCTGGAAGGCTCTTTCGTTATCTTCCCCGACCGGCGGCGCAGCGCCGCGATGCCCTGCGTCTTCGTCCTGCCTCCGATCCCCTTTCCGGAGCTGGAGAGGGAAGCGGCGCTGCTGGGAATCCGGGACATCGTCTCCATCAGCCCTTCCCTGGCCACGGACGCGCTCCTGAGAGACTCCTTCGGGTTCCCCCCGACGAATGACCTGGCCACTCTGCTCATCGGGTGCAACATCGAGAAGGGCCGGTCCGCTTGAAGCGGCATGCCTGTTCGCGTTACCTTGTAGAGCAGTCATGAGGAAAAACGTTTCCGGCAGCGCAGGTAAGACCGGGCTTCTCAAGCGGGCATCGCTTTTCTCCCAGCTCAGTCCGGACGAGCTTGCCTTGATCGCGCGCTACAGCGGCTACCGGAAGTTCGAGCCGGGCCAGGTCATCTTCCCGCAGGGCACTCACCGCGAGGAGCTCTACCTCGTGAAAGAGGGCAGCGTCTCCATCCGCCGCCGGGGCGAGGACGAGGCGGAGCAGGAAATCGCCCGTTTTGTCGATGGAGAGGTCTTTGGCGAGATGGACCTCCTGGACACGGTGCCCCGGAGCGCCTCCGCCGTGGCGGACGGCGCGGCCACGCTCCTCGTCTTCCCCGACGGCATCGAGTTCGCCCGACTATTGGAGAAGCATCCCGACACTTTCGCGCGAGTATTGAGGAAGCTCCTCGGCGAGATAGCGCGGCGCATCCGCGCCATCGACCGTCTCATCTCCGAGAAGACGCCATGGATAGAGGACCTCAAGCGCCAGCTTCACAGGGACAGGCTCACGGGTCTCTTCAACCGGGCATTCCTGGAAGAGGAGCTGCCGCGCATCGTTGCGGCGCAGCCGCGCACGAGCCTGCTCGTGATGAAGCCAGATAACTTCAAGTCCATCAACGACACCTTCGGCCACGAGGCGGGGGACAAGACCCTCATGCTTCTTGCCGAGGCGGTGAAGTCGCGCCTGGCCGAGGGTGACATCGGCGCCCGCTACCGGGGAGACGAGTACTGCATCGTCCTGCCGGGTCGATCCGGCCGCGAGGCAACCGCCGCGGCCGATGCCCTGAGGGCGGCAATGCGTGCCATCGACGTGAAGCAGGTGACGGGCTCGGACTCGATCTCGCTCACCGGCAGCGTGGGCGTGTCCACCCATCCCGCACCGGCCGCCGACGCCAGGGCGCTGGTGACCCGCGCCTTCGAAAGGATGTGGGAGGCCCGCAACGCGGGCGGGGACAGGATCCTCGTGGAGGACGGCGCATGAAGCGCCCCGCCTCTTCCTTCCTGTCCACGGTGGGGGTCTTCTCCCTCCTGGCCCCGGAAGAGATCGAGCGCGTGACGGAGCATCTGACGGCCGTCGAGCTCGCCGAAGGGCAGGTGCTCTTCCAGGAGGGCGACCAGGGAAACGACCTGTACATCCTCGCCGATGGGTCGGCAGCGGTGAGCATCCGGCTGCCGGACGGCGGGACGCACGAGATCGCCCGGTTTTCCCCGGGGGACTTCTTCGGTGAGATGTCGATCTTCGACGAAGCGCCGCGCTCCGCAAGCTGCCATGCCCTGTCCAGGAGCACCCTCTACTCTCTTTCGCGCAGCGCCTTCACCGACGTCATTGCCCAGCAACCCGGCATCGCCCTGAAGCTCATGTACCGGATGTTGAACATCACGACGCAGCGGCTGCGGGGAACCAGCGAGTTCGTCTCTGAAATGGTGCTGTGGGGGGAAAGCGCGCGCCGACGCGCGGTCACCGACGAGCTCACCGGCGTCTACAACAGGCGGTTCCTGGAAGATTCCCAGGGAACCTACTTCGCCGAGGCAAGGGAAAAAGGCCAGCCCCTGTGCCTTGTCATGGTGGACCTTGACCGTTTCCGGGATATCAACGAGCACTACGGAAACGCGGTGGGCGATGAATCCATCAAGTCCAGCGCGCGGGTTTTCCGCTCGCTGCTCCGTGAGACGGACGTGATCGCCCGCTACGGGGGGGACGAGTTCGTGATCCTCCTGCCGAACACCGACCCGGTGCAGGGCACGCGCATGATGAACGCATTGTGCGCCGAGGTGGCCCGTCTCCCCCTGCTCAAGGGCATGAAGGGTCCCGTCACCTCGGTGACGACGAGCATGGGCGTGGCGGGATTCCCTCTGCACGCCGCCGATTTGTCGGGCCTGCGCGCTGCCGCCGACGCGGCGCTCTACCGGGCCAAGGAAGAGGGGAGGAACCGCGTCGTGTGCGCCGCCATGCCTGCCCGGCAGGAGCCTGAGAATCCGGTCCGCAAGGAAGCCATCCGAAGCATCCGGGAAAAAAACCGGATCATCGAACGCATCATTGACGCCATCGTCAACCGCCGCCGCTTCCTCATCCTCGGGCATCAGAACCCCGACGACGACTGCATCGCGTCCATGATCTCCTTTGCCCTGATCCTGCACATGTTCTACAGGGACGCGGCCCTGTACATCGGCTCCCAGGTGCACGAGCACTTCACCTACCTCCTGGATATCTGCCGCTATAACTCGATCCCCATCGTGAGCGTCGACCAGGTCCCGCCCGCCGACATCGACACCGTGGTGCTCTGCGACACCCCCAAGCCCTCCATGATGGAGACGAGCCCGGCCGTGAGGGAGATCCTGAAGAGCCCGAACGTGCTGAGAATCGAGATCGACCACCACCTCGCCGCCGACAGCGCGTACTTCGGGGACGAGGGGTACCGTTTCGTCACCGAGGCCTCGTCGGCAAGCGAGCTGATCGGACACATCCTCATGAAGCTGGAGGTGCGCAAGGACCTGCTGGAACGCCACCAGGTCACGGAGCTTTTCCCCCGCAACCTCGTGCTGGCCATCCTCACCGGCATCATCGGGGACTCAAACATGGGGCAGTACCTGAAGTCGCGGAGAGAGAAGAAGTACTACCAGATCTTTTCGGCGATGTTCAACGAGATGCTCTCCCGGCGCACGACCAAGCGGACCAATTTCTTCACGATGGACGAGGTGTTCAGCGAGCTGCAGAAGCTCTCCTCCCACGAGCAGGGCTGCTTCGGCTACATGCTGGAAAGGAAGAAGCTCTCGGGTTCCATCTCTCTGGTGGCGCTGTCCACGGAGGAGATGGAGCCGCTGTACGCGGGCTGCGACGATGACACGATCGTCTCCACGGCACGCGTGATCGCCGACACGCTCGCGGAGGAAAGCGGCAAGCTCGGGCTGGTCGCGTACTACGACAACCCCTCACGCAGCGATCTCGTGCAGTTCCGCCTGCGACGGGCGGGAGGATGGAAGAAGTACGACCTGCGAGGCCTTCTCACCCGGTTCTCAATTGCGAATGGCGGCGGCCACGAGGGGGCCATCGGGTTTCGGATTCCGCGCGCGCAGATCCCCGACTTCCGCGGCTACGTGTCTTCCCTGCTGGAAGGCATTGAGGAGGCAATCCGGGAGTAGCCCCCGGCAGGAGGATCGCCGTTGGCCCTCCTGCGGTAGCGCAGGGGAGGCATGCCTTCCAGCGCGCGGAAGGTTTTCGTGAAATGGCTCTGGTCGAAAAACCCGCATTCCGAGGCAATGTCCGCCATGCTGCGATCGGTGTTCTTCATCAGGTATATGGCATAATCGATTCGATGGCGCGCGACGGAGGAGGACAGCGACACGCCGCTCTCCTTCTTGAAGAGGTGCAGGGCCCTGCTCACGCTGAGCCCGGCCGCGGCGGCGACGTCCCGGGCCGACACCCGGGAGGCGAAATTCCTGGACAGGAAATCCTTCATTCGCGTCATGTGGGCAAGCGCGGTGCGGCCGCGCTCCTCCGATACCGCCCGGGTGAAGTTCTCCAGCGCCTTGGTGACCTTCCAGAACAAGTCGTCGAAACCCGTGGCCGCGTTGATGTCGGTGAGATACGAGTAGCGCGGACCGAGAAGACCCTCCGCGCTGATGCCCTTGCCGATGGCCGCGCGGGAGATGATCACGATCAGCTCCAGGAGCCTCACCTTCAACAGGTCGAAGTTCATTCCGGACTCCAGGAATATGACGCCGAGAAAGCGGTTGATGATCTCCCGTGAGCCGCTGAGGTCCCCCAGGACGACCTTGTCAATGATCTCGTTCTGCATGCTGGCAAGCGATGTGAGCAGGTCCTGTTTTCCCGCCCGCACGTCATCCAGGTAGTTGGCGATCGTGAATTGCTGGAGGCTCTTCTCGCGGCTTTCCGTGATCGTGTCCGTGTCACTCATCCCGTATGCCGCGGCCAGGTCGAAGAGCAGCCGGCTGCTGCGGCGAAGGCTTTCGGAGGGCACTACCCGGAATGGAATGCGGGAGCGGGGCCCCAGGTCCAGTTTCACCCTGTGCCGTCGGACACGGGCGAGAACCTCCTCCCGCATGTCCGGCTCCATCTGGGGAAAAATACAGAATCCGCTGAGGAGCCCCGCGGAAAGCTTCTGCTTCCGTGAGAGAGGGACGGCGAAAGTCACGAGGCCGAACGGGCAGACGGAGATGTACGGCTCGCCCCAGCGGAAGGATTCTTCCACGGCCCTGCGCCGGTGCTCCCGGCAGAGGGATTCACTGCGGGAAGAGCGGGAAAGCCGCGCGCACACGGAGCAGTTTCCGAGCCTCCATACCTCCCGGCCCTCGGCGTCCACGAGTACCAGGGGAAGCCCGGCGGTGGCCCGATACTCCGTGCCGAGTCTCATCACCCGCCGGGAGTCAATGCTGGCGTCCAGGGTTCCCGGTGCCCGGGTCTGTCTTGGCATAGCATGATTTTACAAAAAAATTTCCATTCCGTACAATACCCCGGCGGTCTGACGGGGTAGAGTCGGGGAAACCACGGAGGAACATCATGGCCACTTTGCAGGAACTGTCGGAGATGATCCAGAAGGGCAATGCACCGAAGGCAAAGGAGCTCACCACTGCGCTTCTGGCCGCGAAGACCAGCGCGGCGGATGTGCTGAACAAGGGTCTCCTCGACGGCATGGAAAAAGTCGGCAAGCGCTTCAAGGCGAACGAGATCTACATTCCCGAAGTCCTGATCGCGGCGCGGGCAATGAACCAGAGCATGGAGATCCTGAAGCCCGAGCTGGTGAAGGCCGGGGTGAAGCCGATCGGCAAGATGCTGCTGGGCACCGTGAAGGGGGACCTTCACGATATCGGCAAGAACCTCGTGAAGATGATGGCGCAGGGCGCGGGCCTCGAAGTCGTGGACCTCGGCATCGATGTCTCCGCTGACAAGTTCCTCCAGGGCCTGAAGGACAACCCGGACGCGAAGGCGATCGGCATGTCGGCTCTCCTCACGACCACGATGACGGGCATGAAGGAGGTCATCGACCGCTTCGTGAAGGAAGGGGTGCGCGCAAAGGTGAAGTTCATGGTCGGCGGCGCCCCCCTGACCGACCAGTATGCGAAGGAAATCGGTGCCGACGGCTATGCTCCTGACGCGGCCAGCGCGTCGGAGAGGTTCAAGGTGTACGTGTCCTGAGCTTGCAACCGCGCTCGGCGCGGTGGAGATCCAGATGACGGGGAAGACCCTTTCCGAGCTCGCCCACGAGGCGTTTCGTGAGAAGCGTCGCCTTGTGGCCCCGTTGATGGGGTTTCCGGGCGTCGAGATGATCGGAAGCACGATCAAGCTCGCACAGCAGAACTTCGGGGAGCACTACAAGGCCGTTCGCGGGCTCGTGGATGCATTCCACCCCGACCTGATCTTCCCGCTCATGGACCTCTCGGTGGAGGCGAACGCCCTGGGGCGCTACACCATCTTTCCCCGCGGGGAATCAGCCACGGTTCCGAAGGACACGTTCTCCATCGCGGAGCTGGACAGGCTCTCCCGGATCAACATCACCTTTGACAGCAGGCTGATGGGGTTCGTCGAAACCCTCCGCATGATGAGCGTGAGCCTTCCGAGTGGAGTCCTCAGGGGAGCATACGTGGTCGGCCCCTTCACCCTCGCCGGGCTGATGATGGGCGCCGATGACACCGTCATGGCGACGATTCTCGACCCCGAGGGTCTGCACCGGCTCTGCCACTTCACGACTGAAAAGATCCAGGAGTACATCCAGCTTCTGCTCGCCGCGGGCGCGGACGTGATCTGCATCCTTGAGCCGACGGCGGTCATGCTGAGCCCCGAGCAGTTCTCGGAGTTCTCAGCGATCTACATCCGGCACATCACGACGAGCTTCAAGTACTCCCGGGCGAACTTTGTCTACCATACGTGCGGGGACACCATGCACCTGGTGGAGAAGATGGTCCGCGCCGGCGTGCACGGCGTCAGCCTGGACTCCGCCGACGTGGGCGTGGATCTTTCCGCCGTCGCCTCCCGCCTCCCCGATGATGTCGTCGTCATCGGCAACATCAGCCCGGCAAAGACGATGCGTTTCGGGACGCCTGAAGACGTGCGGCGCGAGGTGGAGAGACTGCTGAAGGAGATGGAGCCCTACCCGAACTTCATTCTCAGCACGGGATGCGATCTGCCCCAGGAAACGCCGAGAGAAAACATCCAGGCATTCATGGACGCCGGACGTCGGGTGATGGCGCGGGCAGCCCCGTGACTCTCTCTGTACAGCGGCGGCGGGTTACCGGGTGCGCTGCGCGATGACATTGCCAGAGGCATCACAGAGGGAAACCGCGAGCGCCATCGAGCCGTAGGCGTGCGTGGCGCAGCTCAGGCAGGGGTCGTAGGCCCGGATGGCCACTTCCACGGCATTCATCATGCCCTCCGTGATCTCCTTCGCCTTCGTCATGAGCGCCCTGGCGACATTGTTCACCGCACGGTTCATCGGCTCGTTGTTGTTCGTCGTGGACACGATCAGGTTGGCCATCACGATCTGGTCATCGGGGCTCACCCGGTAGTGATGGAAAAGTGTCCCCCGGGGCGCCTCGATGATGCCGACCCCTTCCGCCTCCCTTTTTCCCCTCACCACCAGGTCGCTGCCCTGCAGATCCGCATCGCGCAGGAGGTCGCGGATCATTTCCGCCGCGTGCAGTGTTTCGATGAGACGCGCCCAGTGGGTGTGCATGCACATGTCGTTGGGCCTGCCTCCCGTCACCTTACGGAACGCCTCGAACTCCTCCTGCGCGAGCGGTGAAGGGACGAAATCCGCCGTGTTCAGCCGCGCCAGCGGCCCCACGCGGTACCATCCCTTCTCGGGGCCGAGGTGCCGGAGATAGGGAAACTTCATGTAGGTCCAGGAACGCACCTCTTCGCGAATGTGCGCCAGGTAGTCCTGGCATTCCACGTCGTGAAGGATCTTTCGTCCGTCCGCATCGACGGCGCGCAGGACCCCGTCGTAGAAGTCCAGGGCGCCATCCGGGCGAACCAGGGAGAGGTGATTCGAGGGAAACCGGGAAAAGTTGTCGATGAACTCCTTGTGCTTCGAATAGTAGTCCTTGAAGAAATCAAGCGCGCCCTGCGCGTACCGCACCATCGCGTCCGCGTTCATTGGGTGTGGACCCTTCAACAGAACGTCCCTTTCCGCGATGGAAAGGTTCTTGTTGATGCCGCCGGGCACGGCTCCCGTGCCGTGAATCTTCTTCCCCGCGGTTGCGGCGATGATCTCCTGGCCGTATTTGCGCATGAGCACCGCCTGCGTGGCGAGCTCCCTGTTCGCCATGATAACGCCGATCACGTTGCGCGTTTCGGGCGGGGAATCGTAGCCGAACAAAAGGTCGGGAGACGCGAGGTGAAAGAAGTGCAGCGAGTGAGACTGGAAGATCTGCCCGTAGTGCATGAGCCGGCGCATCTTCTCCGCGGTGGGTGTGAGCCCGTCACCGGTTCCGGCTCCCACGATCACGTCCATGGCCTTTGCCGCGGCGAGGTGATGGCTGACAGGGCAGATGCCGCACAGCCGCTGCACGAGGACCGGGGCTTCCCAGTACGGGCGGCCCTGCACGAAACGCTCGAAACCGCGGAACTCCACGATGTGCAGCCGGCTCTGCACCACCTCGCCCTGGTCGTCGAGATGGATCGTGACCTTGCCATGGCCTTCCACCCGGGTGAGGGGTTCGATGACGATTTTCCTGCTCATCTGTTCGGCTCCTGCGCTCAGTCGTACTTGAACGAGTCGTACGGGAGAATGAGCTCCCTTCCCGTCACCAGCGCCACGAGCGCCTCCCATATGAGATCGGCGCGCGGCGGGCACCCCGGCAGCGAGTAGTCGATCTTCACGACCTCGTGGCACGGGTAGATCCGGTCCAGGATTCTCGGGATGTCCGGGTCCGCCGGCACGATCCCCGCCGGATTTGCTTCTGACATCCCCGGCCCGTCGATGTAGGCCTCCCTGAGGCACTCCGCGAGGGGAATCTCATTGCGCAACGAAGGCAGCCCGCCCATGATCGCGCATTCTCCCAGCGCGACGAGGATTGTGCAGTGCCTGCGGAACTCGATGAGGGTGTGCACGTTCTCATCATTGCAGCAGCCTCCCTCGACGAGGCCGATGTCGCACTCCTTCGTGAACGACTTGATGTCGGTGATCGGGGACTTGTTGAACTCCACCAGCTCCACGAGGTCGAGAATGCGCTCGTCGATGTCAAGGATCGACATATGGCACCCGAAACAACCCGCGAGGGAAGCGGTCGCGATGATCTTCTTCTGCGCCATTCAGCTCCCTCCCTGCGGAGAAATGTCGGACCCGATCTGCATCCGGTCGAATTTCCTCCTGCCGATCGGCACGTCGAATCCCTGCCCCTTCCGCAGTATCGCTCCCACGGGGCACATCTCCACCGCCAGCCGCACGAGGTCGTCACTCGCGTCCCTGGAGGTCTCAGGATCTATGTTGATGACCAGCCGGTCTCCGCGCTTGCCAAAGGCAAAGAGCGACTTGCCCTGCGCATTTTGGATGCCGCGGATGCACCTCTTGCAGAGGATGCAGCGGTTGTGATCCTTCAGGATTTTCGGATGCCATGCCTCCACGCCCCGCTTGGGAAAGGCGTAGGGAAATCGCGGTGCTCTCATGCGGTAGCGGTACCCCAGGGCCTGAAGCTCGCAGCTGCCGCTCTTTTCGCAGGACGGGCAGAGATGGTTGCCCTCCGCGAACAGGATCTCCACGACCGAGGCGCGGAACTCCTCCAGCTCGGGTGTGATTGCCAGGACCTCCATGTCCGGAAGCACGCGTGTGGTGCACGCGGTGGCGAGCCTGCCATTGATTCGCACCGTGCAGATGCGGCAGGCGCCTTTCGGCGGGATCCCGGGGTAGTTGCACAGGGTGGGGATATAGACTCCATTTTCCACCGCGGCGGCGACCAGGAGCGTGCCCGCCGCGGCCTGGCACTTCTTCCCGTCGATGGTGAACGCCACAATCTTAGGCATGCCCGCCTCCAAGCCGGTCGACCGCCGCGTCGAAGTCTCTCACGGCCCCCGCGAGGTCGAAACCCGGGTTGATCGCAGGGTCCCCGTCAGGGACCAGCGCGGTGTACACACCGGGGAAGTTCTTCATGGTCGTGACCACCGGGTTGAGCGCGGTCTGGCCGAGGCCGCAGCGGTTTTTCTGCATGATCGAGGCCCAGCCGGTGAAAGCGTCCAGGTTGGCCCGTGTCGCCCTGCCTGCCGCGATGCTTTCAAGCACCACCTGGGCCATCCCCGTGAGGGCCCGGCAGGGGACGCAGGAGCCGCACGATTCTTCGCGGAAAAACCTCGCGAAGTTCAGAACCACGTCCTTCACAAGGTCACGCGCGGCGCCGATGATGATGAGCGAGCCGCCCGTCGCGAGATCCTCGTAGGCGAGCACCCGGCCGAACTCGGCGGGGCCGATGCAGGAGCCCGAGGGGCCTCCCACCTGCACCGCCTGGACGTCCGTGGCCTCCACCATTCGAAGGACGTCGTTCACGCTGAATCCCCACGCGATCTCGTACACGCCTGGTTTTCCGCAGTCTCCTGAGACACTGATCACCTTCGTGCCCTTGGATTCCTTCGTGCCGATCGAGTTGTACCACTCGCTCCCGTTCAGGACGATCTTCACGACCGCGCACAGAGTTTCCACGTTGTTCACCACCGTGGGCTTCTGGAGATACCCCTTGGAGACGGGGAAAGGAGGACGGTCGCGCGGCTCCCCCCGCTTGCCTTCGGCGGATTCGATGAGCGCGGATTCCTCGCCGCAGACGTAGGCGCCCGCCCCGAACTGGATTTTGATGTCGAAGGAGAAGCCGGCCTTGCCGGCCACCGTGGAACCGAGGAAACCCCGTTCCCGCATCTCGTCGAGCGTACGCTCGAGGTACTCGCGCAGGTAGCGGTATTCGTTGCGAAGGTACAGGATTCCGTTCTTTGCTCCCACCGCGTACCCCGCGACCGCCATTCCTTCGAAGACGAGCATGGGCAGCTCGGTGAGAATCACACGGTCCTTGAAAGTGCCCGGCTCCCCCTCGTCCGCGTTGCAGAAGATGTATTTGGTGTCTCCCGGAGCCTTGCGCGCGAGCTCCCATTTCAAGCCTGTCGGGAACCCCGCTCCACCGCGCCCGCGCACGCTGGAGGTGTTCACCAGGGTGATCAGCTGCAAGGGGCTCATCGTTGCGATCTTGTGCAGTGACCGTCCGGGCGCGTGGTCAGAGAATATCACGTCCCCTTTCCGCATGATGTTGTTCCGGACGAGGGAGCGCACCAGGGGATGCGCGTTCTGCCCGTCCCCGTACTCCGTTCCCTTGAGCGCCTCAATGTCCAGTCCCGCCCTCATGCCATCCACGAGGTCTCTTGCCTTCTGCAGGGTGAGGGACGGAAAGACCTGCTCGTTGATGAGCGCCGCGGGCTCCTGATCATTCATTCCCATGCAGGAGGTGTCGAACAGCCCGATAAGCCCGTCAGGAGAGACGTGGCCGAACGTGCACCCCGCGGCCTCCTCGAAGGCACGCTTCACGCGTTCCCGGCCCGCGAACCCGGCGACCACGCTGTCATTCAGGTAGACGGTGTATTTCCCCCGTGGCTCCTTCGTGAAGAAGTGGTAGAAGGACACCGTCTGCTCCACCTCGACCCGCGGAATTTCGAGCAATTTCGCGATCTGATCGATGGTCCAGTCAGACAGGTGACCGCGCTCCGACTGGATGTCGATGAGCATGTCCATGAGGCGGGTGGAATCTCCATTGTACTTTTTGATCAACGCGGAAATAGTGTTGCCCATTGGGTGTTCCTTTGTGGCTGCAGGCCGGATCGCGGCACGGGCGCACGCCAAGAGTTCCGCTGGACGGGGAAGGGAGCCGCCCGGACTCTACCAGAGCAGGCGGGAGAAAGCAAGCAAACGCCAAAACACATGTCAACGCCAAAACACAGCGGCGGAGGAAGTCCCTCGCGGGTCAATTCGCAATCAGGGCATGACACGCTTTCTCCGCGCGCCATCGGATTCCCTCACGCATCGCCGCGGCAGCAAGCCCGTGAGACCGGCCGGTGAACCGGAACTGATCCGGGAAGAGGAACGAAGGAACGAGCGCCGCGCAGAATGCGGAGAGCGGGACGAGGGCAGGCCGAGTGGCGCGAGTGTCAGCCGCAC
>PMZS01000218.1 GCA_003170115.1 Spirochaetaceae bacterium | reverse complement strand
GCTTCTTGCAGCACTCTCCGAGGTCCGAGAAGGGCGAGGAGCTCCTTCGGGACGCTCCTCGCCGACCGTCGTTTGTTCTCTCGCAGGAGCTAATTCATCAGCGCGATAAGCTTCTGCATAAGCTCCGGTGTGCTGTCCGGCTTTCCAAGCTGCTGGGCCATGAAGGGACACGTTCCGGATGTCACGAGATTCCCATCCTGCACCACGCCAATTCCGCCGTACGTACCGTCCTTCACGGCAGGTGCGAGGTCGGCTTCGAGTGCAAAACGTTTGCCCCGAGTTGCTCCTGCCTGGGAGAGAATCAGAACGGCACTGTTCTGGGCGGCGATCGGTTTCTTCATCGCCATGGCTTTCTTCACGATCGCGACTGACTCGGCTGGTATTGGCGACTCGCCCGCGGCCATGCACGGCAATATGAGACCCCGGTAATCGGCCACCTGCACGTTGGCCATCTTCATATCTGCCTTGAGAGACATCGATGACCCTTGTGCAGGCTCGCCGTTGACCGTCGCCACGACGACGAGGTAGCCGGCATTCTCGAGAGTCATCTTCATGACCGCGGCCTCCTGGGAGAGCATGAAATCCGCGACCTGGCTGTCCCCGTCTCGAAGCACCATCAGGACCTTCCCCTTGCCCTCGGTGCCGGCTGCGCTCAGCCCTACGGCCGCCGCCAGCAGGAGCACGCTGACCCAGAAGAAAATCACGCCCTTTTTCATGTTTCTTCCTCCCCTGACAATTGCCTGAATCCTGTCTTTCAGGGCTTTTTTCCTTCCTCCCGAGAAGCCGAGCCCGGCGAGCAGCGCAGGCTGACGGCAGAGCTGTGCCGCATCCAGAATGCACGCGGCATAGAAATGTCGCCTGACGCCGCTCCCGATCACGGCCGCGTCGCACGCTTTCTCCTCTTCCACGTAGAGCCGGGAATAGGCAGGCCAGATCGGCGGGACAAACCAAAGGAGCGAACAGATCCAATATGCGATGCCCACGGAAAAGGAGTCTCCGCGCTTGATGTGACACAGCTCGTGGAGCAGGACGCTGCGCATGCTGACGGCTGACCATGTTCTCATTGCAGTCGGCAGGACGATCACCGGATGGAGAACCCCGCGAGTCAGTGATGTGGTCGCGCTCGCGCACTCCATCACACGGACCTCGCGCCTGATTCCAACGACGCGGGAGAGTTCACGAATGATTCGGTCGTACTCCCGCGCATGATTGTTCTTCTCTCGTCGTCTGCTGCGCGCGAGCCGCACCCTCCCCCAGAGCATCCTCAACCACCCCCACAGAACTCCCGCCATCAGAAGGAACAGCACCAGGGGCGGCCAGAGGCTGGGCCAGATTCCACTGTTCGTCGTCTGCCGCCATACAACGGCCGCGATGTGGGGCAGGTCTCTTCGGACCGCAAAGCTGCCCGGCGAAGGCACGAGCGCCGAGGAGAGCGCGCTCATAGTCCCGGCGGCCTCCGCTGAGCGGGGCGCAAGTTGAAACAACGGTCCGCACAGGGACAGGGCCAGAACCAGCAGGCAGCCGCCGATCGAAGACAGCCAGAGCACATGCCTCAGTCTCGCGGAGGCGTTCTTCATGATCCCCTGGAGGATGAATGCAAGCGCCAGCAGGATCGACGTCTTTATCAGGACAGAAAAGAGAACTGGAAGAAGCCGGAGCGAAAGGCACACCAAGGCCGGAGGGGTGGCTGGATCGGTCATGATTCATGCTCCCTTCTGGACTTTTCAATTGTCCGAACGAGCTGTCGGAAATCCTCGGAGGTCAGGTCCTTCGCATGGAGCTGAACCATCGCGGCCACAGCCTTGGGCAAGGAATCGCTGAAGTAGGTACGCATCAGCTGCTTGAGGGCGCCCCTGATCGCGCTTGCACGCGGAGCGCTGGGTCTGTAGATGTACTTCTTCCCGCGCTTCGTGTGCCTGAGATGGCCCTTCCGTTCGAGCACATTGACGATGACGCGCACCGCGGAGTAGCTGGCGGGCTGCGGCATTGCTGCCCGTATCTCTTCCACCGAGGCGCTGGACTTGCGGTAGACGACCTCCATGATCTGCCGTTCCCGCCTGCTCAAGCTCGAATGCGGCACTTCCCCACCCCCGGTTAGTGCTTAATTCTAAGCACGTGTCACGGCGCCTGTCAAGAGTGATCTGCGTATTTTTGAGCAGAAAATTCCCGTGAGCCCCGGATCGCCGATCGTCCCAGGGACATGCACCCCAGGCCCACGACGGATACCTCGTTGACGGATCTTCCCAGTCTGCGATAGGTCATGAAGTCCCCCGTTCAGAGTACCAGTCGGCCAAGCCTTTGGTCAGTATATTCCCGGGGAGGGAGGATGAAAGGAATGAAAATGAATCCGGTCGTCCATTTCGAAATGCCCGCAAGAGACAACGGCCGCATGTCGAAGTTCTATGCGGCGGTATTCGGCTGGAAGACGCAGCAACTGGGCCCCGAGATGGGAAACTATGTTGTCGTTCAGACAACTGAAACGGGAGAGAACAACTTCCCGAAGGAACCCGGCAGGATCAACGGCGGATTCTTCGGAAGGACAAAGGAAGACCAATCACCCAGCGTCGTGATCGCCGTTGAGGACATCCGTGACGCCATGAAAAGCGTGGCGGCGGCAGGCGGCAAGGTGCTTGGCGGCCAGAAACCCGGCGAACCTGACAATATCCCCGGAATCGGTCTCTATGCCGCGTTTATCGACACGGAAGGCAACCGCGTCGGCATGCTGCAGCCTGCTCCAATGACCGGAGCGCGCTGAGACACGTTCCTCTGCCCTGCCCTTCTGCGGGAGCATCATTCTGCCAGTGCGAGGAACTGCGAGAGGATGCGCTCGGTGATGCCCCAGATCGGACCTTTGGGAGACGGGAAGGCAGGCAATTCCCGCGTACCGCCTTCGGCTTCCCAACGCACCACGGCGGAGCGTCCGGTCCTTCTGAGAACCGCGAGGGGCATCCAGAAGGCTTCCTCGACCTCTGCCGGCTGAAGGCGGGGGATCGCACCCTGCGGTGCGAGGGCGACGAACGGCGTCACGGTGATCGAAGGAATGCGGGTGCTCAGCGGACGGACCGTCGGGAGCCTGCCGAGCAATCTGCCGCCGCATGGGTGACGCCTTCTTCCGCGGCGGGCATTTTCGCCAGGCCGACAGGGTCGAGCCGCGCAGATACCCGCTGAATGAATGCTTCGAAAGGGGAGCTGAGCGCCACGGGCCGACTATATCCCGATCCGCGCGGGCAGCAATACCGGGCAGCCGTGACTTCTCAGTCGGGGGACAGAAAGCGTCTATGCCGCCAGCGCCCGCAGATGACCCAGCGCGGCGTACTGGAGAATGGGCTCGTCCCTTGTCAGCAGCAAAGCTCCCAGCTCTCGGGCCGTTGCCACGATGAGTCGATCAGCAGGGTCCCCGTGAAAGACGCCGGGAAGCCGGGAACTGCGAACGCAAATGGAAGGCGTTAGAGGCATCAACGATATCCCGGGCAGCCCGACGGCGTGCTCCACCCACTCCTCGCAAGGGATGTCGAAGCGGAGCCTTCCCCTCGCCTCCAGCATCCCGACCTCCCAGGCGGAGATAGCGCTGACCCGCAGGAACGACTCCTCTCCCGCCTGCTCCATGAGCTGCACAGCCTCAGGGCTGACGCCCACGCGTCCTTCCATCAGCCATACCCAGACGTGGGTGTCCAGGAGGACGGGTCTATCCACGCTCCGCCTCCCATGCTTCGCCCGTCGGGCTCACGATGTCGCCTTCCTCCACAACGTGCCCCGCGAAAGACCCGTACAGTCTCCGCGGTTTCTCCTCCTCCAGCGGGACGAGCCGAGCCACGGGTTTGCCGCGTTTCGTTATTGTGATGACCTGGTGTGTCTGGCTCACCTGGTCAATAAGAGAAAGACAGCGGGCTTTGAACTGCCCTGCAGCGATCACTTTCCCTCCACCCTTCATGACCATGGACATATGACCACGGTATCAAAAATGCCACACGCCGTCAACCATCGGAGGGTTATCTTGCTGCCCGAAACGCCCAATCGCCGTACCTATCGCTTCCCTAAAGAAATCACACTCCGAATTCAGACCGATTTGCTTCGGTTTCATGGACTCAGAGCAGAAATCCATGAAACGTTGGTTGCCAAGCTTCCCACCCAAAACCTGAAGTTTTTTCGAGATCGTCCAATCCAGAAATGCGACCAGAAGCTTGACAGTCAGAAACGGACGCCCAGCAGTCTCCCGAGAAGACGGCGTCTGCAAATCCGCCATCGAAATCGACTCTGTCTGCGAAGACCCTTGCGATGAGCTCAGAGAATTCACCTGATGCGGTGTTACCAACATGATGGAAAAGAGGGAACGAGTCCTGTTCAACGTATGCGCTGAGCTGGTTCTGGTCCATTAGAATGAAATGCGCGTTCGGCTTTCCTCTTTCACCGCTCTCATGGCATAGTCACCTCTGCGGTCAAACAGCGAGGAGGTGCCAACATGAAGGTGCTGCGGTTCACAATCCTGCCCATCGTCCTGGCCTCTGCCTGGATCGCCGTCTCCGAGTTCGTGCGGAACCAGGTTCTCTTCACCTCCTACTGGGTGGAGCACTACCAGGGGCTCGGCCTGGTGTTCCCCGCGGCACCGATCAACGGGGCGATGTGGGGCGCCTGGTCGCTCCTGTTCGCCATCGCCGTATTCGTGATCACGCGCCGGTTCTCACGGCTGGAGGCCACGGTTCTCGCATGGCTCTGCGGCTTCGCGATGATGTGGGTGACGATCGGCAACCTCGGAGTCCTGCCTTTCCGGTTGCTCCTCCCCGCGGTGCCGCTGAGCGCGCTGGAGGCGTTCCTGGCGGTGATGATCGTGACGTGGTTGTCGCCCCGCCGATTCGCGGGTGCCGGGGCAGGATCCCGGTAAGGGTTTTCCAGGCTTCGTGCACGTACATGTCCATGGTGATCTTCGTCGAGCTGTGTCCCCGAGGTCTTCACACCGTTCACCCGAGCGCTGCACATTTCTGCCACGCGGCACACCAGGGAAGAACGGCCCAAATGGTGTCGTGAATTGCACCGTTGACGAGACTGCGATCCAGGACTGGGCGTGCCCCGCCCGGCGTCCTGGGCGGCGAATCGGCGGCATTCTGCCCCCCTACTGGACCAGGGCGAGGATCCTCGCCTGGATCTCCTTCATCGAGCGGCCCGGGAGGGTGCCAATCATGCGCACATGCCGTGCCTTCCAATCGAGGCTTTTCAGCTGATCACACAAGACCACGCCTCCGACCTCCAGGCCCGCTGGCAGCTCGACCTCGAAGGGGTACCCCTTTGCCTTGCTCGTGACCGGACAGCACAGGCAAAGCCCCACTTTCCGGTTGTACTCTCGCGGAGAGATGATCACGGCGGGCCGCCTTCCTGACTGCTCGTGTCCTGCCTGCAGCTTGAATTGCAGCCAGACAATCTCGCCACGTGAAGGGGCGTAGGGCTCGCCTTTCACCAGGCTTCCCTGCCTTCGACCTTACCGGTGGCGATCTCTCCATGAAGATTCGCTTCCGTGATTTTTGAAAGGAGTTGTCGAAGAGACGCCGTCTTCTGCGTGATCGGCGAGATGATGATGGTGCCATCCTGCGTCGACAGGTCGACCTCGGAATCTGTCTCCAAGGCCACTTCCTGCGCCAGTACCTTGGGAATCCGAATCCCCAGGCTGTTCCCCCACTTCTGGACTCTCGCCTTCATCGCCGTAATGCCATGTTTATACATAATATATACGGAATTCTCCTCTCGAGCAAGATCCGGCTTCTGGGCAGGCCCTCCGTTGTGCAACATGAGTCCCCGGACAAGGAGTACTGGAGAACCTGTCACGACGGCTTGCCAGGAACCCTTAAACGTTGCCGCCCGGAGATTGCTCATCTCCAGCCCGTATGGCAGTCGTTGCGCCCTCGGCCGGGCCTCGTGCTGCGGGGGCTCCGTTCTCGCTTCGCTCGGACCACTTCGCGCCCTTCTGCAGAGCGGCAACGCGCAGCTTCCCAGAAACGCGGGGCAGTCTGCTCAGACGTTGAACTTTACAATTTCCTCGCTGATAGACGGAGGGACGGGATCGCCGTGCTTCTTCAGGCTTTCTATATATCCCCTATGGCATCCTGGATGTTCTCGATTGCCGCTTCCCTGGTCTTGCCTTGAGAGATGCATCCCGGAAGGCTGGGGCTCTCCGCGACGAACTCACCATCTTCGTCCTCAGTAATGAGAATCCTGCAGCGCAAAGGTTTCTCCTCTCTCCCTTCCTGAAGCATACGCTCCTCCTCTATCCCGGTAAAAAAGCGCCCAAGTCGAGGCTGCAAGAAGCCGGGCCGGCGGGCCTCGGTGAGAATAGCACGGTCAGAAAAAGCCCGATGTTTGAGATCGTTGAGTCAGACCGCCGAAGGAATCGTGCGGGCGTTTGCGCGCTTGTCGGCCGGCGGTCGAATTCTAGAGTCGACGGCTCTTATTCTTTCCAGATTTCCGGCGGCCTGGTCCGGAACCTTGTCGCCACCGCATCCAGCACGCAGAACTCCGCAACCTGTCTATTTCTTCACCAGCGGGTTGAGCGTCTTGAGCTCTGAGAATCTGCTGAAGTCGCGATCTGCAGTCCAGAGGACTGAGACCCCATTGTGCAGGCAGATGGCTGCCACGCGTGCATCGTGAATCATGCCGCCCACCGCCCTCCCGGTGGAGACCAGCCGGGCCAGTACGTCGAAATAGCCGGGCCCTTCGCCGATGGGAACGCACCTCGGCGAATCCAGCCAGACCGCCAGGCTTGCCACAGCAGATTCCCGGGTGGAAGCCGGGACGTAGATCTGCGGATGCGTGACAATGGCAAGGAATTCGTGCACGCACGGCCAGGGAATGGCCCACAGGGACCGGCCTTCGGCAAGGCCCCGCAGGACCTCCAAGGCAGGATTGTGCCACTCGCTGTCCGCCCGGTGCGCATAGACCAGGAGGTTGGTGTCCACTGCAATCATGGACCGTAGCCCCGGTAGATCTCGTCGCGAAGCTCCGCCCAGGATTTGCCCTGAAACGCGGGGGAAAGCCCCTGTCCCTCAAAAACGACCGGGCTGACTTTGCTGGCTGAACCGCGTGCACGCCGTGCAAGGACCAGTTGAAGCCCTTCTTCCGTGAGCTCTTTCAGGGTAGTCTTTTCCCGACGAGCCATTTCCCTTGCCTGGTTGAGCAGGTTGTCGGAAATATCGATTGTCGTCTTCACAGTGCGATTATGAACAATATGGAAGTATCTGTCAATATTGCTGCCCATATAGAAGCGGACCGGCCCGATGTCACAGCTGCCGGCGATAGCCGCCAGGTAGCTCGAGGCAGCTCGAAGTATCAGCCGACCTGTTCAAACTGGACCCGCGCAATATTCGTGTCGATGAAGCCAGCACCTTGCAGCCCAATGGTTCTGTAGATCGAGACGGGAATCCCCTACAGCTCCAGGAAAGGCGTGGGCCCGGGGCCCGTCCTACTCCATGTAGAACACTGGCCCGCGGGGCGCGAATGGCAGGCGCCGACCTCTGGGCACGAGGAAGGCGTGCACGCGGCGCACACTGAAGCNNGTCAACGGGAAAGTCGCGAGCCCCTTCGAGCAGCCGCACAGCCGGCTGCAGCACGGTTCCTCCGCGCCCCGTCACGCGGATGTCCCGCATCAGATCCTCGGGCCTGAGATAGCCCTGATCGTACGGGAGGGCATCAGCATAGACCACCCGAACGGCGGGGATATCACGAGAGAAACACGTGCCGGATATTGCCCCGAGGGCCCGCGCCAGCAGAGGGCGGCCCATGGATCCGGAAGTGTCAAGGACGACCCCGAAGGTCCGTGCCTCCCAGGCTCCGATTGGAAACGTCCAACTCGCTCGGGGGATATCAGGTGTAGCTGACTGCCTGCGCGAAAGCCTTGCATAGGTCCTGCGCTTCTCCAAAGGCGGAAAGAGGGGATCGAACCATCGAGCCATCTCCACGTCCCAGGGGACCGGTGGCTGTGAAAGGGCTCGAACCTCTTCCACCAGGCCGGCAGGAAGAAGTCCTCGCCCTGTGCCCTGGTGATACTCCAGGCCCTGCAGAAGGCAACGGCGATAGAAATCGTCCAGGGTCAGTCCTTCTCCCGACTGCCACCATTCCGGCCGGCTTCCATCCAGCATGTCGCCCAAACCCGCACCGCGCAGCGTGGAAAGTCTTCGAAACCTTCGCAGGTCGGTGACGATCCGGTCATAGATCGATTCGGCCGAGAGCCCCTTGAGCTCCGGCTCGTAGAGAGCCCCGCGGGCTGGCATTCGGCCGACGGCCATCTCCAGGAGCCACCCGTTGATCACGTAGTCGCAGGCGACATTCCAGAGAAACGGGTCTCGCCCCATGCATCGGGCCTGGTGGCGCAGCCCTACATGCAGCATCTCGTGAGCAAGAACGAAGCGCCACTCCTCGTCGTCCAACCCTGCCGAAGGATTCACGTACATCTCGTGAAGCTCGGCATTTACCGCGGCCACGCTGATCTGGTAGCGGGCAGTCAGGACCCTGTCTTCCAGCACACGGATGCGGGCAGCAAGTGCCCCGAGCAGCGGGTAGTGGTCGATGAACCACTGCTGAGCCTTCCGGGCCGAGCCGCGGATACGCCAGTCATGCGGTTGGCCGCCCTCGGTGTCCTCCACGCCGGAAGCCTTGCGTACGGCCTCTTCCGCGGCGAGCGAGATCCCCTCGCTGAAAAGGCGCTGCCAAAGCTCGGGAGCGGTATGGTCCCAGTGGCGGGGCCGCTCGAAAATCATATCCGGGGCGCCCTTTCCCGTCGTGCCCAGGAGAAGGCATTCATCCGGGATTCCTTCAGCGCGGAACCGGTTATACACCGCCTCCTCGGTGCCGGCCCCGAGGCCGGGATCGATGCCATGACCGTATGGAGGAAGGCCGATCTTGAGCGAGGTGAGCAGCGTGTGGATGGTCGTGTCGCACGCTGCGTTCCATAAGAACTGGTTCTCCTTCACCTTGAAATGGTCCAGGGCGAGATGCAGCAGGCAGTGGGCGATGACGAAAGCCCACTCTCCAGGCGCGGCCAGGCGGGTGGGATGAACATGGATGTCGCCGTTGCTCGTGGCCACCGCCCATCCCGAGGGTGGGCAGAGGTTGCCATCCGACCTTTGGATACGCGCGCGAGAGAACATTGGAGAGAAAAGAGCCCTGGCGGCGAGCTCTTCGAGCCCCTTCGAGAATGCCATGGAAGCGGGGTCTTGAAACGAGGCGGACTTCTTTGCCTTTGAAGGCCGGCGCGCCACGCGGAGGTCCCTCTACTTCAGCACGATTCGCGGCAGGTCCCGCGCAATTTCGACCATGAACCAATCGGGAAGAGCGCCCTCAGGGGAGTCCGCCGCGAGGACCATCTGCGCGATCTCGAGGCTGATCTGCGCCAGCTGCCGCAGCAGCGCCTTGGCCGCGTGCGCGGCCTCGGCAGCCTGGGGCGACAGTCCCTCCCGCCGCGGCGGCAGCTCCCGCGACAGGTGCGCACGAAACGATTGTGCCAGGAAGTACAGCACGTCGCGATCTTCCGGCTTGTCGGGCCAGCGCATCTCGCCTTTCAGAATCGAGGACAGTGCGTAGCGGTTTCGGAGCTGTTTCACAAAAGCCTTGAACTGGCCGGCATGGGCCGCGGAGAGGCATCCGAAGGCAAGCACCTCGAGCAGCTCGTCGGTGATTGCATCCCCGAACTCGCGCAGAGAATCACTCAGCATGTGCCACGATCGGGGAGACGAGAAGGGTTCTTCGGTTTTCGGCGGCGGGCTCCAGAGATGGNNTCCGATGTATTCGGTCACCCAGGGATGGATGCCGTTTGTCTCCGCCCAGGCCAGCCAGTCCCGATGGGAAACTCGCAGGTGCACGTGAACCATGCGGTTCATCAACGCGGATGACATGGGCCGCACAATGGCGCTGTCCTGCGCGCGGTTGCCCGCCCCGAGCACGATCGAGCCCTCAGGAAGGACGTAATCGCCAACCCTGCGTTCGTGAATGAGGCTGTAAAAGGACTTTTGCACTTCATGGGTGCAGGCGTTCAGCTCGTCGAGGAAGAGACAGTACGCCCGTTCGCGCGCGATCATCTGCGGCGGGCAGAAACGGCTCTTCCCATCCACGATCTGCGGCACTCCGATCAGGTCCTCGGGGGCAAGCTGGCTGCCCAAGAGTGAAACGCAATCCAGGCCCAGGC
>PMZS01000098.1 GCA_003170115.1 Spirochaetaceae bacterium | reverse complement strand
TGTTCCGCATCGACCACTTCGAGCTGCACAAGCCGCTCGGAATGAGACTGCTGAGACAGGCCAGACTGCACCTTTTCTCCTCGGATGCGGAATTCGAGGACTTTTCCTTATACGGCATTCCCGGCTTGGAATCGATCGCCGACACGCTGCGCAACTGCCAGCTTCGTGAACGGACCCGACGCGGGTTGACGACGTTTGTGAAGGCATAATGCGAACGGATTTCTTCGGCGACCACCGTGACGGATGATTCCCGGGACCTGGGGCAGGGCTTCCAAGGAGAACAGGGGCCGCATGTGGATCTACCAAGTGGAACCCTGTCCATGGCGCCCGCCCAAATGCGTTGCCTTTGATTGGGAACCCACTCTTCGGCACCACGCCGAAGAAGGCGAGCAGGATATAAAGGCGACCGCTGTCAGAAATCGGGAGGGCGGCGTCGAGAAATGGAACAGGGGCGAGCGGAGACGGAGCTGTCCGGAGAGGGCTGCAGACCTGCTGGCAGGCGGGCGGGCGCTGGCGGGTATCAACCGGCTCATCGCCCGAGAAAGCATCCGACCTAAGGAGCAGCTCTCGAAGGCCCTGGACGGGCGGTACGACTTCGTGATCGTGGACACTTCCCCGTCCTTCTCTGAGCTCGGGACGAACGTGCTGTTCTACTGCTCCGAGGCCGTGGTGCCCGTGAGCATGGAAGTGCTCGCGGCGGAAGGGCTGGTATCCTTCGCGGAGGAAGTGCGGCACGTCCAGCAATACCACGACCTGGCGGGGCGGTGGATTCTTGCGACGTTCGTCGACGGTCGGACACGCAAGAGCGCGGAGATCCTCGAAGCCCTGCACGCGAAGTACGGCGACCTGGTGACGCTGCCAGTGCGCTACAGCTCGGCGCTCTCTGAGCGCCTCCGGGTGGGGAAAGACGATCTGCGAGTACAAGCCCAGGGACCGGGCAGCCGCGGACTATGCAGCGATCGCGGGAGCCGTGGCATGAAATTGATCTATAATTCTGAAGGAGGTCTGGACTCACTGCCCGGAGGGCCGAAACGGGGAGGGACGACGTGGTCTGAGCAGAATCTATTTGCCTATCGAAATGCGCTACCGAGACTACTCAGCCGCCGTCACGTAAACCATGCGAGTGGAGTGTGTTTGGTCTTCGTACCAGAAGGTTAGCGCGTTCAATTCCGTCTGAAAGAAGAAACGGCCGTTGCGCACAACGGGGCTCCGTCTTGCAGCGATGCCGCGAAGCCTATCCTTCAAATTGGCATCGCCCGCTCCTTCCTGAACCTGCGCCAGACTTTGCCGTGCTTCGCTTATGCTCATCTGTTGTCTCGTTCCTTTGCTATCATTATCGGCAGTTTTTTCGGGAGGGCGCGGACGGAAAAGCGTGGACGGAACGTCTCTTCCTGATGCAATTGAGGCCTTATATCAACGTTTCGCCGAAAGATGCCTACCGCACAGACCTGGAATCCTGCGCCAGTATTATCCTAGGTGGAGGAGCCTACATGTCAGAAAGTAGTACGACGGTGCGAGCCCTGAACGAATATCTCTACCTGCAGGCAACCGAGGAAGCCTGCACCGGCGTGCACAGCCTTGTGGTCATCGCGCCGCCTCGTGTCGGCTCGGCGCAGAACAACTCGCATTCTCTTCTCGAAGACTGTGCGCGTCTTTCCAGGATATTCAGGGGCCGTCTCGACGGTACATACCGTTCTGTCGGTCAAACGTCTTTGCGATTTCGTATTGTGGATCTTGTGGGCGGACACACCTCAATAAGCTGCAGGGTCGATCACCTCATAAAAAGGCATCCTGAAACAGCCTTTTGTTTGATGGAGTCGGTGTCTGCGAACTCACCCTCGATTGCCCACGATGTTGCAAAAAATCCGCCCATGACGGCGGCTTTGTCTGTGAGCGGTAGCTGAAATCCGCTCCATTGAAGGAGAGAAGAAGGATGCCAATTCTTTCGTCGCAGCGGCTTGCCCAACTATACAAGACGTACGCCGCGACCGAGGTTGCCTTCAACGCACAGGTCATTCTCGCAAGCGGCTTGGTGACAGGCGACGTCCACCTCAGTGCAGGCGATCTACACCCCCGCTCTGTTCTGTATGCCTGCTCCATGAAAGGCGCACGGATCATCGCCGAGGTCGGAGATGATTTCCCCTCGGTACTCGCGCGCAATGGCAACATAGCGGCTTTGCATCTCAGCTTCCGACCCCATGACAAGGCGCCCGATCTCACATTCTTTGTCTCAAGTCGGGTGGAGGACCTGGCAGAATACAACTCAAAGAGTCGCCGCGTTCGATTCATGACACTATCCTTTGAACAGAGGCCGCCGGACATTCTCATCGGCATCCTGGGCACTCTCTTGGAAATCAATGCGAACGCGATCCGTCGCAAGGATGAAAGGATCGTGCTCACCTCAGAAAGCATGAAAAAGATCGGCATGGAGTCCAAGGAAAGCTGCGTGGTGTTCTCGGGCACCGCGAGGCGCTGCATCGTGCGTGATCTTTCTTTCAGTGGGGCAAAAATTCTTGTCACGGCGTCGGAAAACCCGCAAAGTGACACACGGATCGCTCTCAAACTGGCCAGGTGTGAGGTCAAGGATGACAACGTATTGGACGGCAGGATCGTTCGTGTAGAAGAAGTGGAGGGCAGAAACGACGTTGTCGCCCTGAGCATCCACTATTCCTCTGAGCCACCTATGAAATACAGGCAGCAGATTAACGCTATTCTACCCGTCGGTTAGATGTTTCGGAAACTGGATTCAGAGTCTTCTAATGTATTCCAATTCCAAGCGCCAGCCTTAGGATAACGACGATCAAAAAAACAGCAGAAACTGCGGTTCCCGCTATTGCCGTTCCCTTCTTCTCTGATGCCACCGTGGCGACGACGCCGAGGATGATTGCTATTACCAGAAGGCCGCCAGCGAACCAATCTATAATATGCAGCCAAGGTATAATACCGACCAAAGCCAGCAGGGCGCCGAGAATGGAAAGAATGAGAGCTGCTGCACCCATTTAGAGACTCCTTTCGACCCACGTTGCATGATGCAATTCAGCCTGAACGATGGTCCTTTCCTAAAGGATGACGACCACAAGGACCACGACAAGCACTACCGCACCGAGAATCGCAAGTAACAACATTTCAATCGCCTTTCAATTTCTTCGTTCACGTTCTTGACGACTTCGGAACCGCTGAATCCCGCATTTCCATGCGTCAGCTCCTTGCCAAAAGAACGTCGAAAACACCATCACAAAGATGAGACAAAAGCCGGCCCATTTCTGTACGCTGGCGCACGCAGGGGACGTTTTTCGAACTCAGGTCTGCGAGGGATTCGCACACTCGGCCTTCTGGGTGAAAAAATGCGAAGTCTTTTCTCCAAGCGTTTCTGAGCGCAGCATTGAAAAGCCTTCTCCGACAGGGCAGTATCGAAGCCTCCGCCGCTTCACTATCCCAACGTCTCGCGGACCTTCTCCGACAAGCCTTCCGCAGAGAAAGGTTTCTGGATGAAGCTCAACTCATCTTCCAGCATGCCCTGGTTGGCGATGACATCAGCCGTATAGCCGGACATGAACAGGTACTTGCGATCAGGGGAAAGGGCCAGCAGCCTCCTGGCCAGATTGCGCCCATTCATCTCGGGCATTATCAAGTCGGTCATCAGCATGTGAATCTCCCCGGCGTGCTCCCGGGCAACGCGGATGGTCTCCCCCGGGGTAGCGGTCTTAAGCACGTCCAGAAGAGGCTCTCCGGTGCGAATAATGCGTTGCTCGTCTTCATAAGCTTGCCGGGCATGTTCATAGGAGAAGAAATCCATGTCGGTCCTGCCGATCATCTCAGACGCATCTCTCAGGCCGAAGAGCCTCGCATGTCCCCTGCTGCCACGGATGAAACGGATTTCGATATTCTTGAAATACGATGCCTACGACGTCCTTTATGCTCATGAGTACGGCAAGTTCCGTTTGGAACGTATCTCCCGCGTGGTGGACAGATTCGAAAGCTGCGCGACTACACCAAGGGTATCGCCAGGATCCAGTGTACCAATCCGGAATGCCGATTGGAGTTCTTTCGTCCTTTTTCCTGCAAAGGCTTCTACCCCTAGGGCGGGCAAGTGCACCGCCTTTGCCGGTCGTGCTCGCAGAAACGCACTCTGTTGTTCGCCGAATACCTCGACGAGCAGCTCCTGCTCAATCTCCCCACCGCCAGTTCGTCTTCTCCATTCCAAAAGCCCTTCGGGTCTTTTTCCGACACGACCAAAGGCTGTTCGCCGCCCATCCGGTTCTCGTCACCATAGCGCAGCACGTCCCCGTTGTCGAAGGTGAACGAGAAACAGAGATGGGGCACCGGCTTCACTCCCTTTTCAGCGATCTGAAGACGGCCGGCGAGCATGCAATGGACGATGAGCTCAGCGTCGCCGATAAAGCCGAAGCGCAGGAATGGTCCCCGCCGCTCCAGGCCCTGGATGACCCTCCCCGGCATGGCCTCGGCGAATCCTCCCGCGTCAGGCAGGAGCATGCGCAGGACAATGGGGCGCGCACGGCCACGTCGGCGATCGTCCTGTCGATCACGCGTCGCTCCTCCGCCTCGCCTCAACAGGCGCCCGCGCCACCGAGAATGCCGCCGATCTTCTCGGCGAGCGCCGTCAGGTCGAGCGGCTTTTCAATGATCGCCAATGCCCCCTCGCGCAACAGCTCCTGGGCCGAACCGTCGCTCGTGTAGCCCGTGGCAATCAGGACACGGGCATTCGGGTCCGCTTTGCGAAGCCGCGCAAGGCATTCCCTGCCTCCCATGTCAGGCATGATCATGTCGAGCAGCACAAGGTCGATCCCGCCGCTTTCCGAGAACCGGGAGAGCGCCTCCTGGCCGTTCTCGGCCAGGATCACCGTGTACCCGCACGCCGTCAGGATCCGGGAGATCACCCCGCGCACCTGCGGCTCATCGTCGACAACAAGGATCCTTCCCCGGCCGCGCGGCAGCGTCGACGGCGCGGTCCGTCCGGGTTTTTCGACGTCCTTGCGCTCCGTCCGAGGCAGGAAAATCTCGAATGCCGTACCCTCACCGACCACGCTCTTGACGTCGATGAAGCCGTGATGATTTGCCACGATGCCGTAGACGACGGCAAGCCCCAGGCCGGTGCCGCTGCGCTCACCCTTCGTGGTGACGAAGGGGATGAACATGCGTTCGAGGAGCTCGGGGGGCATTCCCGTCCCCGTGTCGCTGACCCTCAGGGCGACGTATCGACCGGGCCGCGCGTTGACGTACCTCCCCGCCTGTTCGCCCGAGAGCTCGACGTTCGTTGTCGCGATCCTGAGAGTCCCTCCGGGGCTGCGATCCGTCTTTCCCATCATCGCGTCGCGGGCATTCACGCAGAGGTTGACGAGGATCTGGCTCATCTGGTTCGGGTCCGCTTCAATCGTCCACGCGGACGGGGCGAGAGAGAGCTCGATGATGATTTCCGGCGGGAAGGTGCGATGGAGGATCGCGTACGTTTCCAGGGCGATCTCGTTCAGCCGGACGATCTGACTCATGCCGGTGGCCTGCCGTGTGAAAAACCGAAGCTGCTGCGTCAGACCGGTGCCACGGTCCACCGCGGACTTGATCTGCATGAGGTCCTGGTGGATCTGGGTGCCCCGCGGGGCATTGATGAGGAGGAGTTGCAGGTATCCGCTGATCGCCGTGAGGAGGTTGTTGAAATCGTGCGCGATCCCCCCCGCGAGCTGGCCCATGGCGTCCATCTTCTGGGCCTGGAGGATCTGCGCTTGAAGGCGCTTGCCTTCGGTGATGTCGACGATGGACGTCATGAGGCCGATTGCCCCGCCTTCCTCGTTGCGGATGAGCGATGCGGACAGCTCGACGCTGAACACCGTGCCGTCTTTCCTCCGTGCGGAAAGCTCACCGTGCCATCCGCCGGTGCGGGGAAGGACCCGCACCATGTCGCGCGCTTCCTCTCCTACCCAGAAATCGCCGATCGCGGCGCCGATCACCTCGTCTGCGGACGCGCAGCCCCACATCTGGAGGAAGGATGCATTGACCCAGGTCACCTTCCCGTCGAGGTCGGCGAGCATGATTCCGTTGATCGAGGTGTTGATCGCGTGGTTCTTGATGAGGAGCTCTTCGCCCTGGCTCTGCAGGGCGGCCGAAAGGGCGCGGCGCAATTGCTCCTGGTCCGTCAGGATCTGCGCCTCTCGCGCCTTCATGAAGCCGTCCAGGAGGCGGGATGAAAACGCGTCGACGGCATCGAGGGCCGGATTCAGCAGCTCGATGTCAGAACCGAGCTCCGTGCGGCAGAAGCGCTGGATGTCGGATGCGACGAGGAGCATGGTTTTCTCCCCGATGCCTTCGCGCGCGAGCTTCTGACCGTACGCGAGGGCGTCCGTCCGGTCAGGCGCTTCCAGAAAATTGAGAAAGATACCGGCATTTTCCGTCCCGAGCTCCGCGAGTCGTCGGGGGTGCAGGGAGTAGCGGTTTTCGAACACCGCCTCGCGCAGGCGCGCTTTCAGAGCATCGGCAAGCTCCTGTTCCTTCTCCCTGAACCGATCGGAGACCCGGCTCATTTCTCGAGTATGGCGCCTTGGAAGGTTGTTGCGCTGGCCCTCTGGGTTTCCTCGGCAACCACTGCCTTCATGCCGAACCACTCCTCGAGAGGCAGGAACCCGGGCTCTTTGACCTTCCAGGGTCGTATCAATTCCTTGAGGGTATTCAGGCTTCGGAATGTCATGGGTGAGCCGATTTTTTCATAGATATCCTTGGTCCCCTGCAGTGCGGGTGACACGTGGTCGCCCTCGAAACCGGAGTCGGAGAGGAAGAGACAGGAGCCTTTCTCCGCCCATTCGTAGAGGACCTTCATCGCGTGGCTGACCTGGTCGTCGCTCACGAACCACGCGATCCCATTGAATCCGATCGCAACCCTGCGGCTGTTCCCCAGAAGCTGTGAGACGACAGGCGCGTTCAGCAGGTCCTCGGGCTTGCCCGCATTGCAGACGACATAACGGGCATCGCCGTTGTCCTTCAGTATTTCCTGGCCATAGGCGACTGTTACGGGATCGATGTCGGAATAGATCACCTTCGTGCCCGCAGGCGAGACCTGGTGGATGTGATCGATCGTCGGCAGCCCGGATGCGAAATCGATGAATTGAGTGAACCCGGATGCCGCCAGCCTTCGCACCGATTCGCCGAGAAACCACCGTATTACTTTCAGAAGCTTCGGCAGGAAGGGCGCAAGCTGGAGGACTTGCTGTGCCGCCAGCCTGTCGACCTCGAAGTTGTGGTTCCCGCCCAGGAGAAAATCGTAGATCCGTCCGGCATTCGGCTTGCTCGAATCGGCGATGGAGGCATAGTAATCCTTCTCCGGCATATTCGGGGCTCCTTGTCGTTCGATAATACCCGTCCGATGATACCATTGATATAATCGTGAAAAGTCCATCGTCGCGCAAGCCTTCTTCGACAGGTGAGGACTCAGATCCGTCTCTTGTCAACCACGCGCCGTGTCTTGCCGCCCTCGGAGCGCGGGATCGCGCGCGGCTCCACGCGCAGAGGGCAGCCTTTTCATGCGTGCAAGGCCGCGAAACACCAGAAGGAAAGCTGCCTTTCTCTCGGGCGGTCTTATTCGATCTTCGGGGTGAGTGCAGGCTGATGTCGCGGGATGGCTGCTTTGTGCATAGAGAAGACCCATCAGAGGGTATGGCCAAATTAGAGAATTATCGTCTTTCCTATCACTTGAATTGGAAGCTGTTGCTGGCCATGCGTACTATGTCAAAGCCTCACTACGAGGCAATGGTCCGTACATGGAATTGATTCCCAACGAAAAGGGAAAGATTGAAATTGCAAAATATATGCAAATGCCCGAATGATTGCCTGAGATCGGGAACGTAAATCTGTCTCGGCTTATTTGAAATCAAAAAGGCGGCTCGTCCATGGGGGCCGCAATGCTTGCGTCTCCTCCCTTCGAATCGCCACAAGCCGAGCCGCCCCTTAACGCCGAGATTGGCCTGTCGTACAGCTTCGCGTTCCTCACGCGCCAGCCCCAGACCTGTCGGGACTCTTGGTCCACATCCCCCCGGCGAACTTCAGGGCGATTGTGGATGCGGTGGGGGAGCATCCAAATCCGGATTTCGCCTGAGACATGGCGCTGCGCGCGCTCAACGCGCCGCGCGCAGCGAGACGCTGTTCACGCCCACTGCGGCCGCGGAAGCCGGCAGATATATCCAGCCGACAGGCAGCAGAGTCACGAGCAGCCCCACGACGAGTAAAAACGAGGCAAACCCGAAGGAGCCAATGCCCCCCTCAGGAGGCGCGCCGCTGCGCTCGAGCCCTCGCCCTTGTGTGCAAAGGCGGCAAGGACAAGCCCAAAGACAGGGAAGGGCGAAATGTGCCAGCTCAATTGCGGCCCGAGGGTGCCGGCCCGTGCCTCGCGACGCGGCATGAGTATCGCAACGACGGAAATGACGGCCACGATGAGGGCGAATATCGGCCAGAGGGGGAGGGAAGCGAATCTCCAGATCGAAGCGGCTGCGATGAACCCGGCGAGTGCCAGCGCTGAGCTGAGCGGCCACGAGGTCTTTTCCGCTGAAAGAGCGTAGAGAATGCAGAACACGCTGAGCGACGCCAGCCCGCCCAATACGCCGACCGCGGAGCCCGCGGCAAACGCGGGGCCCCATTTGCGGCCGGCGAGAGTTGCGGCGGCGATGAGGAGGGGGGGGCAGGATGAGCTTCAACACGAGGATCATGGCGCGGTCATCGTTCAGCAGCATAGCGGAGGAGCCGAATTGAGAAAACATCCTCCGGTCACTATACTATTGAAGTGAGATGGTCTTCACCTTGAAATACGCGTCGCGCCCGCGAACAGCGATCGGCATCGTCATCTGCGTCTTCGCGGTTGCGCTCTCAGGCTGTGCGACGGTTTTTGGCATGTTCTCGGATGATCCTTCCTGGGAATCCTCCTGGGAATCCACGCCGCCGCAGCACCCGGAGGGCGAAGCCGCCTATCGCGCCTCTGAGGCAAGGGCCCAGCCGTTGAGCGCTGACGAGAAGGCGGTGCTCGCCTCGGCCCGGACCCTGATCGGGAGAGCACCGGAGTCGATCGTGATAGTCAACGGACGGACGTTCGTCCTGGACTGCATTGGCACGGTAAGCGCCATTTTCTATGGCATGAACGTCGACGTGCAGCGGGACTTCCACCGCTACAGCGGTGACGGTGTGAACAGGCTCTACCAGAGCCTCAAAGCGTTGAACACCATCCACCAGGACCTGTACCCGCGCCCCGGCGACATCATCTTCTGGGACAACACGTGGGACGCCAATGGTGACGGTAATCTCAACGACGATCCGAGAACGCACGCGGGAATCGTACTGTCGGTGGACCAGGATGGCACGATCCACTACGTCCATGAGCACATCATCAAGGGCGTCACCATCGAAGCCATGAACCTGCTCCATCCACGTGACTACTACGATCCCCAGGGCCGGATCATCAACAATGCGCTTGCCATGAACTCGGGCATCAGCCGACGGAACAACCCTCCGCACTGGACGTCCGGAGACCTCTGGGACAGCTTCGGCGATATCCTCCGCGTGCGGCGCCACTTCGAGGTGGCAGGCGCTCCGCCGGATCCGGACCCACCGGAAGCGGTCCTGCTTGCGATGAAGCCCCCGGGTCAGTGGTAGTCCGCAGAGGCGCACCATCTCGCCGGCTTGTCACCGCCGCGCGGGCTCTTGCGCGCGATGCCGGAAGGCTCCGGTTCGGGCCGCCTGTTCGATACCTCTACAATCCCCTGGTCTACGCTCGCGCGCCGCACGAATCGTATCTCGAAAGGTACGCGGACTCGCTGAAGCGGGTCGTCTTCGTGGGCATGAACCCGGGTCCCTGGGGCATGGCGCAGACCGGAGTCCCGTTCGGCGAAGTAGCCGCCGTGAGGGACTGGTTGCGGATATCCGGCGCGGTGGGCACTCCCGAGGACCCGCATCCCCGTGTTCCCGTTCGGGGATTCGAATGCACCCGCAGCGAAGTGAGCGGGAGACGTCTCTGGGGTTTCTTTCGAGAAACTTTCGGCCTGGCCGAGAGGTTTGCGCGTGAAATTTTCGTCTCCAACTACTGCCCCTTGATGTTTCTCGATGACGCGGGGAGGAATGTCACTCCTGACCGTCTCAGCCGTCAGGACCAGGCACTCCTTTTTCCTCTCTGTGACGGATTCCTCTCGGTCGTGATCGATGTCCTGCGCCCCGAGTGGATCGTCGGAGTCGGAGTGTTCGCCGAGAAGCGCGTCCGGGCGGTTCTACAGAACTCCCCGCGGGCGGAAACGAAGGTCATGTCCATCACCCATCCAAGTCCCGCGAATCCCCGGTCGCAGAAGAATTGGGCCGGCCAGGCTCAGGCGGCACTCGAGAAGGAGGGCGTCTTCAGCTCCGCGCCACCCGCCGGACATGCCGGAGGACTCCGATCATGGCCGCAGGGTAGGTGACGATCCAAAGCCCTCCGAATGAATGCCGCATAATTCCACGCGAGGAGCAGCTTGAGTGTTCATGCGGCGCAGTGTAGCGGGAAGTATTTGCCAATCACAAGGCTGCGCAGTACTTTGCAGCAGGAGGATTCCACGTGGAGAGAAAAGTGCATGTCACGTCGTCCGGCAGGACCATGGTCACGCTGATCCCTGGAGACGGGATAGGTCCGGAGGTGGTCTCCGCCGCACGGCGGGTTGTCGAAGCCGCGGGGGCAAGGGTTGAATGGGAAGAACGGCAGGCGGGCGCGAGCGTGTTCAAGAAAGGCATCGCCTCGGGAGTTCCACAGGACACACTGGAGTCGATCAGGAAATCACGCGTCGTGCTCAAGGGACCCCTGGAAACCCCGGTGGGGTTCGGAGAGAAAAGCGCGAATGTCACCCTGCGCAAGCTCTTCGAGACCTACGGCAACATTCGTCCCGTGCGGGAGTTCCCCGGCGTGCGCACTCCCTATTCGGGGAGGGGCGTCGACCTGGTGATGGTGCGGGAGAACGTGGAAGACCTCTATGCCGGGATCGAGCACATGGAGACGCCCGGCGTGGCGCAATGCCTGAAGATCATCTCGCGCAAGGGATGCGAAAAGATCGTGAGGCTGGCATTCGAGGTCGCGCTTGCGGAGGGCCGGAAGCGTGTGCACTGCGCCACGAAGTCCAACATCATGAAGTTCACCGAGGGCATGATGAAGCGGACATTCGAGGCGGTGGCGAGGGAATACCCGCAGATCGAAGCCCAGCACATCATAGTCGACAACTGTGCCCACCAGCTCGTCAAAAAGCCCGAGCAGTTCGACGTGATCGTCACGACGAACATGAATGGCGATATCCTGAGCGATCTCACATCGGCGCTGATTGGGGGATTGGGATTCGCGCCCTCGGCGAACATCGGGTCGGAAGTGGCGATCTTCGAGGCCGTCCACGGCTCGGCGCCCAAGTATGCCGGCAAGAACGTGATCAACCCGACGGCGCTCATCCTGACTGCCGCGCTCATGCTCCGTCACATCGGCGAGATGACCGCCGCCGTGGCGGTTGAACAGGGCGTCCTCGCCGCCCTGGAGGACGGCGTGCTCACCCGGGATGTCGTGGGAGACGCGGGGGCAGTCTCCACGACCGCCTTCACCGAGGCGGTGATCTCGAGGCTGGGCAGGAAGCCGAAACAGGCGAAGGTGCGTGAATACCGTCCGCTGAGCCTGCCGTCGGTGTCCTCCGCTCCCGATTTCGTAAAAGTGGCCCGGCGCCGCGTCGTGGGCGTGGACGTGTTCGTGGAATCAACCCTGCCCGTGGAGCAGCTGGGCAAAAGCGTCGAAGGCCTTGTCGCGGGAAGTCCGGTGGAGCTAAAGATGGTGGAAAGCCGGGGCACCAAGATCTATCCCTCCACGGGAACGATGACCGATACGGTGGACCACTATCGATGCAGGCTGATGCAGCGCGATTCCGCGGGAGACCTCACCGAGGCACAGGTACTGGAGGTGCTGACATTGGTCGGCGCGAAGCACCGCTGGATGCACGTGGAAAAGCTCAACGAGTTCGACGGCGTGCCCGGCTTCACGCGGGCGCAGGGAGAGGATTGAGGGCGTCGATTCCGATCTCGTCGCCCGTGTGGCAGACGGCTCGAATCAGGTGTCGAATCCGTTCAGCCACAGCTCGATGAGCTTGCCGACTTCTTCACTGGTCCGGGGTTGGTAGTAGTCGTCGTCAACCACGATACCCTCTCCGCCGTCGACGGTGACCGCATACCTGTCCTTCAGTTTCTGTATCCGCACGGTGATGACCCGATCCTCTTCCATACCCTCATCCTCCATCCCTGGCTCGAGCTCAAAGGGGCTTCAGGTAATTGAAACACCCGCATCCAACGAGCGGATTGTCGGGGGGGATGCGCATGCGGGTCGTGACGACCGCTCTCCGTCCAATCTCGATTTTGTCTCCCTGCCGGGAGAGAACCACGTTGAAGAAGAAGTTTGTGTTGTCGGATCTGGGATAGTCCAACCTCCAGAACTGCCCCCGTGTCTCCCTGCGCTGCAGTGACGACACGGCAATGAGCTCTCCGACATACGCCATGAGATGCGCCTCGACCGCCTGGCATTTCTCCCGGGCATCACCGGGCTTGACCTTCATGGACACCGCCTTCAACTCTGCAAGCTTCTTGCAGGCCTCCTGGAGGCTTTGCTCGGTCTTCGCCATGCCGGCATATTTCCACATGATCGATTTCACGTCTTTCTGCACATCGGCCGGCGACGCATCGGTCCCCTGCGTCAGGGCGGCAATCCTCTTCTCTTCGTCCTCCAATCCCGCCGCGGGGATCTCGCTCCTCCGGACCTGCGCGGCACGAGCTCCCGACTCCCTTCCGGCAATTGCTCCGAAGACAAGGGCCGCGGCGAGCGCCGTTCCCCCGAGCCGCGCGGCACCAAGCAAGCCGTCCGCCACCTCGCCGGCGGCGTAGAGGTTCTTGATGGTGCTCTCAGCCCGGACATCGATCAGAATTCCGCCCAGGTTGTAGTGCGCCCTCCCGACGCTCATCAGCTTCTCGTCGGGCGCGCCGCTGCGGATCATCCGCAGGACCTCGGGGGTGATCTTCAGCGGGTTGAATGCCATGAGCTCCATGTTCACCAGGTCGGCACCGGCCTCGAATGCAAGGTGGAAACCGTCGCCGGTGAGATCCACGGGATTGTCCGATCTCTCATATATTCTCGCGCTCCCTCCGGTCGCGATCACGACGCACTTCGCCGATATGGGGAAGAGGCTGCCATCCGCGAGATTCAGCGCGACAGCGCCCGCGGCGGCGCCGCCGACGGTCAGGATTCGCGTGGCGTGGACGCGGTCCATGATTCTGACCCCCATTTTCTCCGCCGCTTCCCTGAGCGGAAGAGTGAGGTTGAAGCTCAGCGGCCGACCGGCGCTCGGGGTGACATTGTAGATTCCGGGAAGGTTCTCCTGCGGGCCCTGGGGATAATTCTCGAGATGATAGTGACTCCCGTCCGCCACCGTCATGGGCACGCCGAACTCCTTCAAGCCGGGAATGACACTCACGACCTCCCGTACGAATACCTCGAGCAGCTCCTGATTGTTGAGATAGCTTCCCACTTCCACCATCTGACGGAAAAGCTCCCCTTCGCTCTGCGGCGTCGAACGGGTGATATTCGTTACGGCGTACGGCGTGCAGCCGCTCTTCCCCGTTTCCTTCTTGCAGAGGATCAGGACATCCGCACCCTTCTTCTTCGCCTCAACGGCGGCCAGCAGACCGGCGCCACCACCCCCGATCACGAGGACATCAGTCTCCACTCTCGCATCATTCATGAGTCCAAGCATTGGACACCCCGCCCGACAGGTCAAGCCCTCACGTGACGTCACGACTCTCGTCCATGCTTCTGATATTATATGAACATGAGTTCGGGCCAGCACCTTCCTCTGCTTCTGAAGGATTGTTTTTACATCCAGCCCTCGGCGGATTCCGAAGGGATCCGCGGTGCCGACGTGCTGATTCAGGATGGCTTGATTGCGAAGATCGGGCGCGGGATCCCGCGGCCGAAGGACGCGCGGGTGATCGATTGTTCCCACCACGTTGTCGTTCCGGGTTTCGTGAACACTCACCACCACTTCTTCCAGACCCTGACGCGCAATCTTCCGGCGGTCCAGGACGCGAAGCTCTTCGACTGGCTGGTCTACCTTTACGAGATCTGGAAGAGAATCGACGGGGAAGCGGTGTACTGGTCCTCGGTGCTCGCAATGGGGGAGCTGCTGAAAACAGGCTGCACCTGCTCCACGGACCATTTGTACTTGTATCCACGGGGGGCAAACGACGACTTTCCGGGACTGCAGTTCAAGGCGGCGGAAAAACTGGGCATGCGATTCTCTCCTTCGCGGGGCTCCATGTCCCTGGGCAGGAAGGACGGGGGCCTGCCGCCGGATACCGTTGTGCAGGACGAGGATACGATCCTTGCCGACAGCGAGCGGGCGATCGCCACCTACCACGACCCCGCGCCCCGGTCAATGCGTAAAGTCGTTCTTGCTCCGTGCAGCCCTTTCTCCGTGAGCGAAGGACTCATGCTCCAGTCTGCCCGGCTTGCGCGCCGTCACGGCGTGCGGCTGCACACGCATCTGGCGGAGACCGCCGATGAGAACGAGTTCTGCATGGCGAAGTACGGGGTGCGGCCGGTGGAGCTCATGGAGCGGTGCGAGTTCATCGGGCCCGACGTGTTCTACGCGCACGGCATATTTTTCAACGACGAGGAATTGAAGACATTGCATGCGCACGGGGCGCACATTGCGCACTGCCCGTCCTCCAACATGCGCCTCGGATCCGGCTTCTGCCGGGTGCGGGACATGCTGGACCTGGGGATCCCAGTGTCACTCGCGGTGGACGGATCCGCCAGCAACGACTCCTCCGACTTCCTGGGCGAGATGCGTCACGCGCTGCTTTTGCAGAGGGTGTGGAAGGGAAGCGCCGCTCTTGGAGCGCGGGATGTGCTGAAAATGGCCACCGTGACTGGAGCCCAGGCGCTCGGGTTCGAAGGCATCGGCATGGTCCAGCAGGGATACGCCGCTGACCTCGCGGTCTTCGACGTGGGCCGGCTGGAGTACTGCGGGAGCCTCTCGGATCCTTTCGCCGCCTTGCTTTTTGCCGGCTACGATCATGGTACGGAGTACACGATCTGCAATGGGAAGATCGTGGTCGACAAGGGAAGGCTCACGGGCGTGGAGGAAGAGGAGTTGATCGGGAAAGCGAACGCGATTTCAGAGCGCCTCACCCGAACCTGAGCCGCGCTCCTCCCTGATCGCCGGTCAGTCCTTCCGTCCTGTCAGCTTGATGATGTGGTGGCCGAATTGCGTGGACACGACGTCGCTGAGTGAGCCATGGGAAAGCCGTGTGCAGGCTGCCTCGAACGCCGGCACCATCTTCCCCGGACCGAACCAACCCAGGTCCCCGCCCCGCGATTTCGAGGGGCACGTTGAATGCTCGCGGGCCATGGCTTCGAAGCTTGCCCCCAGCTTGATCTTCTTCAGCAGCTCGTTGGCCAGTTGCCGGTCCTTGACGAGTATGTGACTTGCGCGCCATTCCATGGATCGATCATAGGGGATTTCGGCGCCCGTGACCATGGGCGCGCTACGTCCGCATGGTCCTCATCGAGAAAGCGCTCTTGCCGGACTCGCGGAAGCCGAGCTTGACAAACGGGGCCGCGCTGCCGCGGCCGGCCCGCGGCACCTCGATGCGGATTGACGTTGTCCCTGCCGGGGCTACCTTCACGAGCAGGGTGAGGAAGTCCGCGGCGATCTCTTCCCGCTGCTCGGGCACGACGTAGAGATCGTCGGCCACGAGCACGGTGCCGCACTCATCGCTGCTCCAGCAGTTCACGAGGAAGCAGTAGCCGACGATCTTCTGTTCCCGCTCGAACACGTACACCGAGCCCCTGCCCCGTGCCGGCTGCAGCTCCTTGACCGTGGCGAGAACCTTCTGCGCGTCGAAGGGGGGAGCCTCCCGCCTCTCCGCATGTTCCGCCTGGGCCAGTTTGAGGAAGAAGGGGATATCCTGTGGCGTAAGGAGCCGATATGTCGCCTTGGTGGTCACAAGCGTGTAGTCGAGCATCTGCTTTCCTTCTATAGAAATGAACCCGCGATGTCAAACCGTGAACGGGATACAACTGGGGCGGTCTTTTTTTGAAATTACTTCCGCGTGGCTCCGCCGATTTGATCTTGCCCTCCCGGCGGCAAGCACGTACAATCGCGCCATGATCACCGACATCGTGCGGCCGAAGACGGTGACCGAAGCGGTCAGGGCAAAAACCGCCCCCGGGGCGGCCTACCTCGGCGGAGGAACCTGGCTGAACTCGGGAAGGGCGGAGAACGTCACGACGCTTGTGTCGCTGGAGAACCTCGGGCTGGGTTCGATCCAGACCGAGTCTGGTCGGTGCATCATTGGAGCGTCGGTCACATTCCAGGCGCTGGTGGACAGTCCCCTCGTGCCCTCCGCCCTTCGTGAGGCGGCGCGCCTCACCGCCTCGCGGACGCTCCGAAACATGGTGACCGTGGGCGGCGAGTTCGGGCTTTCCCCTGACGATTCTGCCGTGATCCCCGTGCTCATTGTGCTTGATGCCGAAGTCTCCGTGGCGGGCAGGAAGAAGCTCCTGCCGATAGAGAGTTTCCTCGATGAGAACAGGACCGGCCTCGTCCTCGGTGTCTCGGTTCCCGCGCAGGCTGCGGCTGCCGTGAGTGCCGTGTCACGCACTTCGCACAGTCCGCGCTCACTGGTGGCCGCGGTGAGCGCGCGCGCGGCTGCACCGATGCTGGATCGGCCCAGGCTGGTGTTGAGCGACTGCCGCGGGCGGCGGGTGAGGCTCACGGCGGCGGAGCGGAAGCTGGACGGTGCGCCGATCCCGTCGCGGCAGGACATCGAGGCACTCGCGCGCGCGGAGTTCACGCCGCGCCCTGACATGCATGCGTCAGTCGCGTACAAGCGCTACATGGCGGGCGTCATGGTTGCCGACCTGCTGGCGGCTCTTATAAGCAAGGCGGCACGGTGAGCATCACCTTCACCCTCAACCGCGTGGTCCGCACGATCCCGGCCGAACCGGGGGAGAACTTGCAGGTGCTGCTCCAGAGGATGGGGATACCTTCGGTTCGCCGCGCGGACGACCGTGAAGGTTTCACCGGCGCGGATACGATTCTCTTCGACGGCAGGGCGGTTCTTGCGAACCTGATGGTTGCCGGGCAGGCGGAGGGACATTCCATTG
>PMZS01000085.1 GCA_003170115.1 Spirochaetaceae bacterium | reverse complement strand
CCTCAGGATGCCTGCCGGCCACTTTGAGGCCAAAGCCGATATTCTGGCCCGCCGTCATGTTCGGAAACAACGCGTAGTTCTGAAAGACCATTCCCACGCCGCGCCTGTTCGGCGGCATCTGCACGACATCGGACCCCTTCAACAATATCCTTCCTGACGAGGGCGTCTCGAAACCGGCGATCATGCGCAGCGTCGTCGTCTTTCCGCAGCCCGAGCCTCCGAGAAACGAGACAAACTCCCCTTCCTCCACGAGGAGTGAGAAGGAATCCACGGCGGCGTGCCGCCCGAAGCGCTTGACGACTTCATGAAGCTCGACGAATGCCATTTGCTAGTGCACGCCTCCCACGGTGGTGCCCGGGCCACGGAGCCCCCTGCTCAGGAGCTGCATCACGAGGAGCGCTCCCCAGGTGAGCAGGAAGCTGATGATCGCAAGCGCGGCGGGCTCGTACGCGAGATCCCTTCCGACAAGCGCCATGTACGGCCCGAAGGCCGGCCAGGCCAGCATGACGGCGAGTGTCAACTCGCCGACCACGATCGAGAATGTGAGAAACGCGGCGCTCAAAAGCGACACGCGGATGTTCGGCAGCACCACGCGAAAAAGCGTCGTTCCCCACCGGGAGCCGAGACTCTGGGCCGCCTCGGTGAGCATGCGAAGGTCGATCGCCCGCAGCCCCGCGTCGACGGATCGAAACACATAGGGGAAGGAGAGAACCACATATCCCGCAACAAGGAGGACCGGGCTCGTGACGAGGGCGAACGGGGGACGGCTGTACATGCGGATCAGCCCGAAGACGAGCACGATAGGCGGAATGACAAAAGGAAGCAGGGCGAAGATCTCGATGAGGGGGCGGGCGCGGGGCAGACGGAGATGGACCCAGATCGCCGTCGGTATCATGAGCGCCAGGCCCGCCACGATTGTCACGACCGCCATCTCCAGGGAGAAGGTGAAGGTCTGCACGAACTGGGGATCCGCAAAGACGTGGGCGTAGGCAATGAAGCTGAGCACACCCTTCTTTCCCTTCAGAGAAAAAAGGAATGTCGCAACGAGCGGGAGAAAGAAATACAGCGTTCCCAGGGCCAGCCAGAGCCAGGACCAGCCTTTTCGGCGCATCGTGTCACTCATGTCCTGGTAAACCTCGCCGCGCGCCTCTGCAGGGAGGTGTACGCCAGGATGCTCAGTGTCATGACCACCACCATGCCCATGGCCAGCGCATACCCCAGATTCGGGTCGTGAAGCACATCGCCGCGAATCTGCGCGCCGATCTGGATGGGCACCAGGTTGATGAATCCTCCCGTCAGGGCGTACGCCGTGGCATAGGCACCGAATGCATTCCCGAAGAGCAGGATCACGGATGACAGGAGGGACGGCATCAGTATGGGAAGGGCAACGTGCCGCCAGTACTGCAGATGCGAAGCCCCGAGATTCTCGCAGGCCTCACGCCATTCTTTCCGCATGCCATCCAGCGCGGGGGTGATAATCAGGACCATAAGGGGAAGCTGGAAGTACAGGTACGTGAAACTCAGTCCCCAGAAGCTGTAGAGGTTGAAACCCGAATCGTACAGGCTGATGCCGAAAAGCGTTTTCATGAGGGTGGTGACGAGTCCCACCCGTCCGAGTGTCGCGATGAATGCGAATGCCAGCGGGACTCCCGCGAAATTCGATGCCACCCCTGAGAAAGTGACGAGGAAGTTCCTCACCCCCGGGGCCAGGCCACCAAGGGTCACCGCGTAGGCGAGCAGGAAGCCGAGGAGTGCGCCGCCTGTCGCGGTCACGAGGCTCACCTCGATGGTGAGCAGGTAGGAATGGAGTATGTTCGGGCGGAACAGGTGCAGAAGATTGACAAGAGTAAACCCGCCACGTGCGTCCTGGAAGGCGCCCACGAGGAGCACACCGGCGGGCAGGAGCATGAATGCCAGGGCAAAGAGGAGAAACGGTGCAAGCCCGATCCATCCCCCCAGGGACGCGCGAAGGGGCAGGCGCGCGGTATGCGCGCCTGCCACCTGGACGCCAGTGACGGTCATGGCGTCCTACTGCTTCGCCTGGACCTTCACGTTGACGATCGAGTCCCAGTTGTCCGCGATGAACTGCTTGTTCGCGGCCTGCTGGGCCAGAGTGGGGAAGACAGCCTTGGCATATGCCGCAGCGGGAGGCATCTTTGCGGCAACGTCGGCGGGAATTGCGCCGCGGGCAGCCAGGTCAGCGTAGCGGACCGGGTGGCCGTAGCCCTTCAGCCAGATGATCTGCCCCTCGTCGGAATAGAGGAACTCCATCCAGAGCCGTGCGGCGTTCGGGTGCGGCGCGTAGGCGCTGATGGCCTGAACGTAGACGCCCGCAACAACGCCTGAGGCGGGGATGATGACGCCGATGTTCGGGTTCCCGTCGGTCTTGTCCCGGTTGCTCAGTGCGTTGTAATCCCAGCGCATCGTGACGGGAGTCTCGCCGGAGTCCACCGTGCCCGGAACGGCGATCAGGGGAACGAAGTTGCCTGACCTGTTCAGCTTGTCGAAGTAGTCGAGGCCGGGCTTCGGGTTGTCGAAGCCGCCGCCGTTGGCGACTGCCGCGGCCCCGATCGCCATGATGGCCTGGTTGGCGGTCCGGGGATCGCCGGCCAGCGCAACCTGTCCCTTGAAAGCGGGCTGGAGAAGATCGGCCCAGTCTTGTGGAGGGGTCTTCACGACATCGAGGTTCACCTCGAAGGCAAGAGCGCCGTAGTAGTCGCCGTACCAGAAGCCTTCGGCGTCCTTCACGCCTTCGGGGATCGTGCTCCAGGTCTGGACCTTGTACGGAGAGAGGAGCCCGGCGGCCTTCGCGTCCGGTCCAAAGGAGAGGCCGACGTCGATCACGTCGGGAGCCTGGGGTCCCTTGTTGTCCTTGTTCGCCTTGATGGCCTCGATCTCGTCGCCGGAGCCGCCGTCCGGATTGAGCTCGTTGATTGTGATGCCGTACTTCTTCGAGAAAACGGTGATAGCCTCGCCGTAGTTCACCCAGTCGTGGGGAAGGGCGATGACGGTGAGCTGACCTTCCTTCTGGGCGGCGGTGACGAGGTCAGCGAATTTGGCCGGGGCCTGCGTGAGGAGCGCCATGGGCTTCGCTTCCTGATTGCCATTGGCTGCCGCGCCCACCACTATTCCTGCCAGGAAAAACAGGGAAAATAACGGAACCAGAATCTTCTTCATATCCTCTCCTTATCGACGCGTCGTATTTCGTCCGCTTTACCGGACACATAACTGATAGGTGGAAAGGGTTAAGATTCTTCGAACGCAGTGTTAGGTTTCAGTGAATTCCACCGCCGGATTCCTTCATGCCTCCCGTGTAAAAAGCTGCGTGACGGCTCCGGGATCGCTGAGCATGTGCAGGACGTCGTGGAGGAGGACGACATCGGCGCTTCTCGCGGGGAGTCCTGTATCCCGTCCCGCACAGAGGAAGATCACGTTGGCCACCCCTGCCCTTGCGGCCTTCCGCTGAACGAAGGCGGCACCAAGTGGCCGGATGTCGCAGGCGTAGACCCGACCGTTCGGCCCGATCCGATGCGCGGCGGCAATCGAGAAGCTCCCGGGACCGCACCCGAAATCCAGCACCGTGTCCCCGGTCCGGATCTCCACCTCGTCGAGGAATCGGGACGTGAAGGTCGGTGAGTCCCGCTTCCTGAAGGACCATGACATGAAGACGATTCCGCCATTCTGATATTGCAGGGCCGAGAGTGTCCTTTTAGCGTGCAGATAATGCACTCTATTGGTGCATTTTTAGCTTGCCAATGAAGTGCGATCCTGGTATACTTGTTTTCGAAGGAGCGCGGTGTGGCAAAAAAGCTTCACGTGGAAATCACCCCGGCGAACTGGCACCGGATGAAGGGCTACATCGAGGAGTACAATGCCGATCTCCGCAGGGTGACGCCCCGGTACAAGCCCGCGGATGTCATCAACCTGGCACTCAACCGGTATTTGAAGACAAAGAAGGCGTGAGGCGGCGGACGGATGGGCAGGAAGCGTGAGAAGGGGAAGACGAGCTCCCGGAAGATCAACGTCGAGATCGCGCCTGGCAATCAGGCGGCAATGGACCGCTATATCGAATCCTACAATCACACGCTGAATCGAAAGACCCCGAAGATCAAGTATACGGACGTGGTCAACGAGGCGTTGGACAAGTTATTGAGCGCGCATCGACCCGGGTCCCAGGGCGCGACCAGAGCCGGCAAGAGGAAGTAGCAGGGAGGACGTATGCCAAAGGACAAGAAGAAAGCGGGGGCAGGATCAAAGCCCCAAGGGAAGAAGAAGGACCCCGGAAAGTCCGTCAAGGAAAAGAAGTCGAAAAAGGCCGTTCTGGCGGGGGTCACCGTCGAATCTCTCTCACCTGGAGCGGTTCCCGCGGCGAGGCTGGATGCCGCGACCGGCACGCTCGTGCTGGGGATCCCTTCCGGGCAGAAAGGGGACAAAGGCGATCGTGGACCTGCGGGAGCCGCGGGAGAGCGCGGCCCGAAGGGAGAGACAGGGTCCACCGGACCGCAGGGACCCGTGGGACCCCAGGGCCCGCAGGGGGCTCGCGGAGAGGCGGGCCCGCGGAGTGAACCGGGGCCGGCAGGCGTCCGTGGCGAGCCGGGGATCGGCCTTCGCTACGAAGAAAGCGGAAACCGTGAATCCGTGTGCTACCTGCTGATTGCGATGGACGGGACGCTTCGCTACGTCATGAACGGAAAAACATACATGGTTCAGCTGACGCCCATCGGGCCCTGAACAGGAATAAGGAGTAAAGAAATATGGCAAAGGTCAAGACTGTGAAACTTCTCAGCTTCACGCTTCCGAACAAGGTTGGGCAGCTCGCCGCGGTGACCGAGCTTCTGGGGAAAGCGGACGTGAGCATCACCGCGCTTCGGGCAGCGGACGCGGGATCGAACGCGGAGTTCCTGCTGGCAATGAAGAACCCCGCAAAAGCAAAAAAGGCACTTGCTCCCCTCGGTGTGGAGATGAAAGAGTCTGACGCGCTCTGCATAGAAATGCCCAATAAGGCTGGACGGCTCCAGAAGGTGGCAAAGAAGCTGGCGGTTGCAGGCGTGAACATCCAATCCTCCTGGGCAACGGCGTTCACCGGCAAGACGGCAAGCTGCCTCTTCGTGACCTCGGACGACAAGAAGGCAATCGCGGCGCTGAGAAAGTGACAGCCACCGCCCGGCAGCAGCAGTCCAGGCGGCACGCATGATCCCGTGAAGCCACCCGGAGTCCAACGCGCCGTTCGCGCCGAGGAGAAATGCAAAACCAGTCATCACGGCTGCTGACGGCAGCGTGAATCCGAGCCAGGCCGCGAGACTTCCCGGGATTCCTGCCCGCGACAGGCCAATTGACATGTTCACCTGGCTGCTTGCGGGGCCCGGGAGAAACTGGCAGAGCGAGACGAGATCTGCAAACGCGTCCTCGCTGAGCCATTTGCGACGGATGACGTACTCCTCACGTAGATACCCGATGTGGGCAATGGGTCCCCCGAAGGATGTCAACCCGAGCTTGAACGATGCACCCAGGACTTCGAGGATCGCGCCCGCCCTTGAAGGTGCACCCGGCAGTGGCAACATGGCGCTGCACACTACCATGGGCGCGCCCTGCCTGTCGCACGAAAAACTCATCCTCTCCTCACAGAAAGCTCATTCTCATCGCTGCGATCCTGTTGGAGATCGGCGCGGCACGCCCGAAGCAGACACAACACGTCAAAAGACAGGCCGCGTCCGGCAAATCAGGGCCTGTGCGATCGATCCAATTGTGATAGGATCTACTTGAGTTCAGACGTGCATTGAGGGGGCGTGATGCCAAACCGAATCGGGGACTTTCTGGTCAAGATCGACGCTATGACCTTGGAGCAGGTCGATCATGTTCTGCGTCTCCAGGCGGAGGGAGACTCGAGAATTTTCGGAGAAATCGCGCTCGAGCTTAAATACCTCAATGACGATGCCATCAAGCGATACGTGGATCACGTGGAAAAATGGAAGCTGACCCCTGGCGAAGAATCCCCGACGGATGTCTCCGAAGTCTGAGGGAGCCTCCTCCAACCGCAGGGTTCCTTCTCACTTCCTGCATACCTTGTACACGCACCAGATCTCTCCTTCACGACGGAACAGTGCTGTATTGTCGCAGCTCCAGCCGAATCCTTTCGGGAGGATGCTCGGGTTGTCGTTCAGCCAATGCTCCACTTGGACGGATCCCTCAAGATCCAGGTCATCGAAGGCGCGCGTTGAGCGTCGTGAGGGCCTGATCCTTCACAATGCGGTATCCGACCCGGTACTTCTCCAACCCGCACCCCGGTAGGACGTGCGCAACAGTCCGTCCGTGCGGACGGGGAACGGGTCCCAGCAGCCGACGAGAGCCTCGAAAGCGTCAATGAAGGTGGAAACCAGCCGTATTCTTTCACATCAACAACCACGACCGCCCCGGCGAAATCCCGGTGTTCGGTGCCCATCTCGGGGAGGGCCCCCGCGACGATTTCCGAGTGCTCCATCATCTCCCGAGGAAAGGACATCCCGAGGATTAGTTTTTGATGAGCGGAGAGTTAAAAATCCGTTGTTTTTCCGGTCGCTGATCGAAGGGCTTCTATGATCCGCTCGACCTCATCGGTCACGATGATCCTCGCATACGGGGCGAGGGAAGCGGCCTGGGTGCCGACATTCACGGTCCAGAAAAGAAGGGAAAATCCCAGGAGCCGCAGTGCATGAAACAGGAATCCTGCCCTTCGCGGACCAAGCATTGACACGATGTCCGCGGAAAGGTTGAGGAACTGCGGCCTTAGCCGCAGCAGGATCTTCGCAAGCCGGGAAAGCCCCTTCCGGGCAACCTTTTCCCCCACCAGGAAGCCCACCGTGAATCCCCGCTGTCGGAAGGGCAGAAGGAGGTTCGGGTCAAATGAAGAGATCATGAGGTGCTCGCGCGTCCTGTGAGCGTCGAGGATGTGGATGATCCCATCGGTGTCGAAGGGTCGAAGGGTCTCTTCCTTCAACTCCAGGTCCAGGTATGTTTCTGCCGGCAGTGACTGCATGAGCTCCTCCAGCAGGGGAATACGCTCGCCGCTGCCGCAATCCAGCCTTTTCAGGTCGTCCAGGCTGGTCCGCTCCACCACGAGCGACACGCCGGCCACCCTCTCCGATTCTGGGTCGTGAATGATGACATAGCGGCCGTCAGAACTTTTCTGCAGATCGCATTCAATCCCGTCCGCGCCGGCCCTGAGCGCTTCGCGGAAGGCGAGAAGAGTGTTTTCGGGGAAACGCGCCCGGTACCCGCGATGCCCGAGGACAAGGGGAAGGGGCTGAGATCTGCTCATGCTCCTTACATACGGAAAGAGCGGGTCGCCTGTCAATGGGATTCATTTCACACCAAATTCATGGAGTGTTAACACTCGATTAACACACGGGCCTGAATGTGACGGCGACACCAAATCAGGTGAAAGGAGTATCACGTTATGAAAACGATTCGTATCTTTGCACTTGCAGGACTCCTGTCCTGCGCTGTTGCATCCCTGGCCGGAGCGGCGGGCATCTCCCTGGAGGTCGGAGCCGTCGGCTACGACTTCAACGCAGGCGGGTCCGACCAGAAGGCAACCAATCCGCAGCCCATCACGAGCAGCGCCATGCTCACCCCGGACCTGTATTTCAATGCGGGGTACACCATGCCCCTGGATGACATGACCAAGCTGAAGCTGGGCCTCATGGCGGAAGACGCGATGGGAACGGGCTCGTCCTCGTTTGTCAACATGGGCCGGTTCGAGCCGTACGCCGATCTTTCCTGGGGCGCGCTCTCCGCACGCGTGAGCTTTCCGATGTACCTCCTCGGGTACGATACCACGAATGATCCCAGTGCCAACGAACTCAAGTACATCGTGGACAAGCTCTACAAGGGAATCAATCTCGGAACCTACTACGGCGCAGGGACGACGAAAGGTGACACGTTACTTTTCACAAACTACGAAAACGTGGCGTACAAGCTGAGCCTGGACAAGACGACCGCCTTCGTGTTCTCGGCAAGCACCGAAATCACCCTCTCTCCCTCCGTGTGGCTCAACGATGTGAAGCCCCAGGTGACCTTCATTTATGGGCCTTTCCAGCTCGACCTGAAGGAGAGCATCTACTTCAGCGACCAGGGAAAGGATCCTTCGACCAGCGACACAGCATACAACCTGAGGTTCTTCACCGACCCCAAGCTTACCTTCAACTTCGCCAGCCTCGGCGTGAATGGACTCAAAGCGTACCTGGCGGCGTCCCTGTACACTTACAACTCATATCCGAATTCTTCTCTCTCGGACGACGCGGTGTTTTATGGAAAGTCGAACAAGCCGACCGGTTCGGCAGTTGCCCTTGGCTCGAGCATCACCCCGGGCGTCAGCTGCTCCTTCGGACCGTTCTATGCAGAACTGGCTTTGAAGTACTCCAACTATGATGACAAGGTCAGCAACGACGCTGGAAAGGATCCTACCTTCGATCCTTCGCTGAAGATCTCGTACACGCTTTCATTCTAGATCCCCTCCCCCTTCGCTCGCGCCCTCGGCCTGCCGAGGGCGCTTTTTTTCCTTTTCCCACACCCGCGCAAGCTCCCGTCGATAGGCGGCGATCGCCGTGTCGATGACCGCGCGCAGTCCCTGGCCGTGATTACCGAGGATCTGGTACAGCGTCCTGCGCCGGCGAAGCTCCTCGATGTCGCCGTTGAGCACAAGGGAGCATCCCCCGTGGCCCGCCATCGCCGAGGTGAAGGTCGCTCAGGATCACGATGCGGTCGGTTGAGCCGAGAGCAACCCGAGGCGCCTGGTCATAGAGCCTCTGGAGGGTTCCCTCGATTGACATCGAGTACTGAAGCGCGGGGCGCTGTGCGGTCATTCCCGGCTCAGTACCGCCTCGCTCATGGCGGTCACCAAGTCCTGGAGAAGCTCTTTCGCGCCGTCCGCGGGTTCAGTATGCATCCCCTTCTTCACGGCGTTTTCCTCCCCGTGTCCTCGAAAAGCTCCGTGGCAGTCATGATTTCCGCCCAGAGCGCGGCATACGCACGGCCCGCTTCAGAGCGGGGCCGGTAGTACGCGGGAGGCCGCAGTGTCAGCGCCATCCTTTCGATCTCCGACAGGGAGGGGATGACCGCCCGGCAGACCCGGCTCTCCCGGGCGGCAAAGATCTCCATCGTTTCTCGATGTATCTTCTTGCGGCGCTCGACCAGAGAGAAGAACGGAAGCACTCTCGTGCGGTCAAGGCCCCTGCGCTCGTAAAACACAACGATTTCCTCGAATGTGCGCAGGGAAAGCGGCGTCGGCACAAGCGGGACGAGAAGGATGTCCGCGGTGGAGAAAATATTTTCTGAAAGCAGCGTGATGCCGGGCGGGCAATCGAGGAAGACCCAGCGGTACGCGGTGGCAAGGGGAGCGAGCAGCCTCGATAAAACGGTCCGCCGGTGACCTTGCGCGTGCAGGTGGATGTCCAGCCTCCGATACGAGAAGCGAGACGGAATCAGATCAAGGTTCGGGTACGGGGTTGCGGAGGCGAGATCTGCGAGCCTTTCTTTTCCCCGGGTGAGCTTCCCGCTTCCTCTTCCCGTCTCACCTGACTGCCCCAGGTAGTACCCCGCTGCTCCCTGGGGGTCGAGGTCCCAGAGAAGCGTCGCATGGCCACCTCGCCCCGCAAGGCAGCCGAGATTCACCGCAGTGGTGGATTTTCCCACACCCCCCTTGATGTTGTACACGGCGATGGTCTTCATTCCGTGTCTCTCAGCGCACCGCGGACGCCCTTCCAGAGGTCGATGATCCCAGGTGCCGACTTCCATTGGCGGGCAAACCTCGCCCGCTGTGCCCGTTGAATGTCCCGCTGGACCTGCAGCATCGCGCCCATGGACAGGAGGAATCCCTCGGAACGGCTGCCGGTCGGCACTTCCACCAGGAATCCGGAGAGCATATGGAGGGCGGCCGTGGCGTCCTGGTGCACACCGAGACAATCCTGGAAGCCCACGAAAGATCCAATCAGCCGCCCCCCGTCGTCGCCCAGCAGGGGTCGGAAGAACTCGCACATGTAGCGCAGCCTTTTAAAGAGAATGCGGACGCGGTGAAGCTCCGAGTCCGTCAGGCCCTCCGGGGGGCGATCGATCCAGAGCGCCAGCTTGTTGAAGGCCTTGTCTATCCTGCCACGGGCGAACCGCCGCACGGGAGGGGTGCTTTCGTCCGCACCCGATGATTCCAGCCTGTGCAACATCAAGGTAAACCGCTCCGACCTCAGCGCCTCCACCAGGACGGACAGGGCCCCGGCCCGCTGTGCGAACAGCCGGTCACGGGCCATCTCTCGAAAGCCGGGATCGGCTTGTACCAGGTCGAGCTGCCTCTCCAGGCGCGACATGAAGACGTCCAGGTCGCGCGTTGCGCCCAGCAAGCGGGCGATCCACCCAAGGTCCTCGGCAAGAGCCGTGCCCTCCCCGGGCTCAAGAAGGCTGGAAAACAGCCGCACGGCGCTCCGCGCCCGCCGGGTAGCAACCCGCAGGTCGTGCACGAACTCGGGGTCCAGATCGTGAATGGCGCCGCGGAAGTTCGCCCTCATCTTCCATGCCTCACCACAAAGAATCCGGCGGCACGCGCGGCCGACCGTGTCGTCCGGGGTCACGCGGAACTCGGCGGGGAGAGGCGCACCGGGCGCCGCAAGCCCTTGCAGCGAGAGAGCCTCCTCGACCAGGGGCACGAGTGAGACCCGGAAGCCCAGCCGCTCTTGCAGCAGGAAGGAAAAATACGCGCATCCCGTCGGTGGGCCGATGACGACCAGGCGAAGCAGTGTTCGCGGGCCGGACTCCTCCAGGGGCACGAGGAACGTCCATTGCTGCGCGCGGACACGGAGCAGATGCGCGACAAATCCCCCGATGCGATATTCTGTTTCGACGAGGTTGGCCTCGAGAAACGGGACGGACGGGAAAACGGCGGAGACGGATCGCAGGGCCAGAGGAAAGGCACCTTCACGCGGCGGGGACTGCGGAAGCCCGGCCTGCTCTGCCCTCACGCCTTCTCCCTTGCGGAGGAGCCAGGCCCCCGCGGTCCGCGAAAACACGACGGTGAACCCTTGTTTCAGGAAGGCGCCGTCGTGCGTGTCGAAGAAGGAGAGCTGGTCCGTCTGCTGCCGCCAGAGCGTCGCCGTGTACCCCATGGCGCCGAGCGCGGAAAAAGGAAGACCGCCGGAAATGTCCTTCGGTGCCTCGAGGAGAATCGTTTCTTCCTGGCGGGCCGGGGGGTGGGCGGTTCTCCGCGGGCCCATGGCATCCAGGGCCCTTTCGAATTTCGAACCCGCCGACGGATGCAGGCCCAGGGTCGCCCGAAGCCACCCGCTCATCGCGGCGAGGTCCACCTCCGTCCCCCCCGGAGCGAGCTCCATTTCCAGCTCGCACCAGCGATGCGTGGACTCTCCCTCCCCGACTCGGACCTCGTCGAGGCTGCAGTCGGCGACATGCCGTTCACCGTCGACCACGCGCCTGACCGACCTGGTCTGGCTCAGGCGAAACATCTCTTCCAGGGACTTCTCCCCGACAAGCCCGAGCACCTTCTCCCGGGCCTCCGAGTCCGGCCACGCGTCGGGCGGCGCGTGAGGAGCGGAGTCGCTCGGAATCGAGACCTCCAGCTCCTCACGGCGCTGCACCGCGCCGCGCTGTGTCGCGGCGGACTTGATGGTGATGAGAAACTCTCCCTCCCGTTCCCGGCGCCGGCAGGCGTACCCGGCCGAGAGGAGTGCGCGGTCCGAGGTGTCCAGGTAGACGTCGTGAACGATATCGATCCTGCCTTCAAGAAGCGAGTAGCTGCCGACGTGCGTGAGGGCGCGGATACGGTCAGCCGTACCGCGCCCGGTGACAAGGAACTTGGCTTCGATCTCCGTGCTCATGAAGGTGGATTCGGCGCAAGCACGCGGGGCGGGAGGAGCCAGACGAGAATGCCCTTGAGGGAGGAGGGATCATCCATGTCCACCCGGACAAGGCTTCCTTTCTTGCACTCGACACGCCCCCCGCCGGTGCAGGCGGAGATGACACGGCTGAAGTCGGGCTCATGCCCCACCATGAGAAGACCTCTCAAGGATCCGCGTTCGGCCAGTATCCCCGCCAGGTCGGCCGCCGCGAAGCCGGGCGAAAGCCGTTCCTCCTCGACCAGTAACTCTGCCAGCCGCAGTTTCTTCGCAACGATCTCCGCTGTCTGCCGCGCCCTCACGAGCGGGCTGGTAAGAATCAGTTCCAGCGTCGGGCGCAGGAGAGCGATGGCCGCGGCCTCTTTCTCCATACGGACAGCCCCCTCCCTGCTCAGGGGACGTTCGGAGTCCCTGCCCTTCCAGTCCTCCGCAGCGCCCGCATCACCATGCCGAAGAAAATAGAGCTCCATCTCAGGTCCTCGTCGATGCCGTCTGCCGCCGTTTGATGAGCTCGGCCTGGCAATCCAGCGTCGTCTTGCCAGCCGGAGCCCTGGCGCGCAGGTAGGCCCCATCCCCCTGCATGATCCGCGCCTTCGCGGTGTCCTCCAGGCACGTGTCCAGGACCTCTGTCTTTACCTGCCGGACGAGCCGAGGATCCAGGACAGGGAAGAGAATCTCCACGCGTCGGTCCAGGTTGCGCCCCATCAGGTCGGCGCTCCCGAGGTACATCTCTTCGCTCCCCCCGTTGCGGAACCAGAAGACCCGGCTGTGCTCGAGGAAGCGCCCGACGATGCTCCTCACACGAATGTTGTCGCTTACGCCCGGCACGCCCGGGCGCAGGCAGCATATTCCCCGCACCAGCAGCTCGATGCGCACTCCGGCCCGGGACGCTTCGTAGAGGAGTTGGATCATCGCCTTGTCCACCAGGGCGTTGCACTTGATGATGATTGCCCCCTCCCCACCGGCACGGCTCTGCGCCATCTCCCTGCGGATCAGCGCATCCAGTCCGCTCCTCAGGTTGATCGGCGCGACGAGAAACCTCTGGTAGGTGCGCTTGTCGGAGTAGCCGGTGAGGTAGTTGAAGATGTCGGAGGCATCCGCGCCAATCGCGTCGTCGCATGTGAAAAGCCCGAGGTCCGTGTACTGGTGCGCGGTCACGGCGTTGTAGTTGCCCGTGGAAAGATGCACGTAGCGCCGGATGCGGTCGCTCTCCTGCCGGATGACCAGTGCGATCTTCGAGTGGGTCTTCAGCCCGAGGAGGCCATAGACCACGTGCACGCCCTCGCTTTCCAGCGCACGGGCCCATTCGATGTTGCTTTCCTCGTCAAAGCGCGCCTTCAGCTCCACCAGCACCGCCACCTGCTTGCCGCGACGGACCGCCTCCAGAAGAGCTTTCACGACGGGAGAGTTCTGGCCGACCCTGTAGAGGGTCTGCTTGATGGCGAGCACCGCGGGGTCCCGGGCGGCCGCGTCGAGAAAATCCACCACGGGATCGAAGGTATCGTAGGGATGGTGGAGAAGGATGTCCTGGCGCCGGATGGCGCTGAAGATGTCGCTCTCTCCGTCCTCCAGCCCGGAGGGGAGCGCGGGCACGAAGGGCGCGTATTTCAATTCAGGCCGCTCCAGCCCGTGCAGCTGATCGAGGTCGCTCATGCCGAGGGGCGGCTCCATGGTGTACACATCCGGGGGGTCGACCTCAAGGTTTTCCGTCAGGATGTCGCGAATAGACACAGGCATCGCCGTGTCCACCGTCAACCGCACAACCCGGCCGAACCTCCTGAGCCGCACCCCCTTTTCGATCGTTTCCAGGAGGTCTTCCGCCTCCAGCTCCTGGATGGACATCTCGGCGTCCCGGGTCACGCGGAAAGGATGCGACTGGATGACCTGCATCCCGGGGAAGAGCGAGCCGACATTCGCCGAGACGAGCTGCTCGAGCAGGAGCACCGCGCGCGCGCCCTCCCCATCCGGCCCCCGGGCGGACCGCAGCTCGAGAAATCGGGGCAGGGTGGCCGGCAGCTTGACCCGGGCGAAGCGCTCCGTGCCGGAGGCATCCCGAATGACAAGCGCCAGATTGAGGCTCATGTTCGAGATGTGCGGAAAGGGCCGTCCGGGGTCCACGGCCAGAGGTGTGAGAACGGGAAAGACGATCTGCTCGAAGTAACGGTCCGCCTCCGCCCGTTGTTCGGGGCTCAGCGATGCATAGTCGAGAATCCGGATTCCCGCGGCCTCGAGCTGCGGCAAAAGCTCGCGCAGGCAGGCACGCGTTGCATGCATCAGCTCCTGGGCCCGTGCGCGAACAGCTTCGAGTTGCTGGGCAGGGGTAAGTCCCGTGAGGGAGTACTCGGCGACCCCCGCCTCGATCTGCTGCTTGAGACCGGCCACACGAACCATGAAGAACTCCCCAAGGTCGGAGCTCACGATCGCAAGAAAGCGGACGCGCTCCAGGAGCGGGTTGGTCGGGTCCTGCGCTTCTTCCAGCACCCTGCGGAAAAAGTCCAGGAGACCCGTCTCCCGGTCGACGAAAAGCCGGGGGTCGTTCAGATCAGGCATTTCATCAGTCATCGGTGCCGGCTCCGTCCCGCGAGAGCGTGACGTCGAGACCGAAAACCTCGCGGAAGAGGTCGTCCTTTTTCCTCAGGGCCCATTGCTCCAGGAGAACGTCGTCGGCGCCGCTCGCCCGTATCTGCACCTCCGTCCCTCGGCGAACGACCACGATGCCCTGGATCTTCTGCCGGTGTTCCTTGTCCAGCGCGTCAGCGATGCGCAGCATTCCCGCGAGCAGCCGCACGCGGTTCCGGTCCGCAAGGGAGAGCTGCGCGAACTCGTGGTGAAGGGGCGAAGGCGGGGATTTTCGATGGTAGCGGGCGATGGTTCCCACGATGAGCATCTCCCGCGCGGTGAACCCCGGAAGCTCGGAGCGCGCAATGAGATACAAGGCGTGCTTGTGATGGCTTTTCAAGCTCACTACCCCCCCGACGTCGTGCAGGAGTGCCGCCGCCACCAGGAGGCGCCTTTCCCGGTCCCCCATCCCATGCACGTGAATGAGTTGGTCGTACAGGGACTCGGCCAGCCGGGCCACATGGAGGGCGTGCTTTTCGTCGAAAAGAAACTTTCGCCCCAGGAGAAGGGCGTCGTCGATCACGCTCGCGTCGGCCCTGCGGCGGGCCGCGCGTCTCTGCAGGAGGTCATACACAATGCCCTCGCGCACCCCTCCCCCGGGAACCATGATCTCGGCGGCGCCCAGGCGGTCAGCAAGGTGTGCGTAGACGATCGCGGCCGGCACGACGACATCCGCCCTGTCGGACCGCAGGTCGTACTCCTTCTGCCTCTCGGCCAACGACATCCGGGACAACTTCCCGATGAGCGATCGCAATTCCTCGACCGAGACAGTGAGGGGTCCTCCGGACGGACCGCGGCTCCCCTGGCAGATCTTCGCAATGGATTCGATGTTCCCCCCCGTCGCAAGGAGTCCTTTCACCCCGCGGTCCGCGATTTTCGCGGGCAGCCGGATGGTCGCCGCGTATTCCTGGATAAGCCGGGAGAACTCCTTCGGCTCGGAGTTCCCGCGCACGAACATCTCCATCAGCCGTACGGCCCCCATGGCGTGGGTTTCGCTCCAGCTCACGCGTGAATCGTCCACGAGTGCAATCTCCACGCTCCCGCCGCCCAGCTCGACCAGAATCCAGGTATCTTTCCCCAGCGCCATACGCCTTCGCACCGCCGTGTGCACGAGCCTGATCTCCTCCGAACCTGAAATGACCTCCAGGCGCAGGCCGGAGACCTCGCGCACCTGCTGGACGAACGCCCGCCGATTCCGGCTCTCCCGCACCGCGCTCGTTGCCACGGCCCGGTAGCGCTCGATGGAAAGCTCCGTCATCTGCCCTGCGGCCTGGGCAAGTCCAGCCGCCGCTTCGGCCGCTGCACCCGCATCGATCTGCCCGGAGGAGAAGACTCCGTGACCGAGACGCACCGCCATCCGTGTTTCACCGACGACGTGAAAACCCTGCCGCTCGTCGGATTCGGCGGCAAAAAAGCGGATCGCATTTGTCCCCACGTCGATTGCGGCGACTCGTTCGGGCATCGGGGTTACTTCGCGTCCTCCTCCTGGTGGTGCTTGATCACGCGGCCTTGGGTCATGTATATCACATCCTCGCCGATGTTCGTCGAAAGGTCGGCAATCCGCTCGAGGTTCCCGGCGATCTTCAGCAAGGCGAGCTTCTCCGGCACGGTGTCAGGCGTCGTCGTCATCGATGCGCTCAGCCCCTCCAGGATGCGTGTGGCAAGATCATCCACCGTATTATCCGATGCGCAGACCCTCTGGCCGAGTGCGGGGTCCTCGGTGATGAAAGCGCGGATCGCCTGGTCCACCATGCGGATGGTTTCTTCGAACATGTTCAGGACATCGTCGTCCGGACGAAGGGTCGTGCCGTTGATATGTTCCACCACGGCCTCGGCGATGTTCACCGAGTGATCGGCGATGCGCTCCAGGTCGTTCGTGATCCCCATCACCATGAGGATCGTGCGGAGGTCCTTTGCCATGGGCTGGTGGCGCGCAATGAGGGAGGTGCATTCCGCCTCGAGGTCGATTTCGGTCCTGTTCGCCCGTGGCTCGTCCATGTCAATGATCTCGTGCGGGAGGTCGGGCTGGCGGGAGACCAGGGCCCGTCGGCTTTTCTCGATCATGTCCTGGACGAATTGACCGTAGGCGACCAGCTGCGCCTTCAGCTCGTCCATCTGGGGTATGGGCATGGCCCCTCCTATCCGAACTTTCCGGAGAGGTACTCCTCCGTCCTCTTGTCCCTGGGTACCGTGAACACGGTCTTTGTCGGGCCGAACTCGACGAGCTCGCCGAGATGGATGAATGCGGTAAAGTCGGAAATTCTCGCGGCCTGGGGGATGTTGTGAGTGACCTGGACGATGGTGACCACGCCCTTCAGGGAGACGATCAACTCCTCGATGGCCGCCGTCGCCTTGGGGTCCAGCGCGGAGGTCGGCTCGTC
>PMZS01000007.1 GCA_003170115.1 Spirochaetaceae bacterium | reverse complement strand
ACGAAACCGGGGCAAGTCCACATCATGCTCGAAAGTGCAAAGAAGGCGTGCAATGAAAAAGCTACTCGTGCTGGTGGTGGTTCTCATCCTGGTCGCAGCGGGATCGACATATGCACAGACAAAGGATTTCTTTGATCTTGCACGGGCTGGAACACCACAGGATGTACAAGCCGCCATAAGCAATGGCGCGGACGTGAACGCTCGAAGCTACAACGGCCTTACTCCGCTGATGGCCGCCGCGGCGGACAACGATCCCAAGGTGGTCACCACGTTACTGAAGGCTGGCGCGGACGTCAATGCGAAAGACACCGACAGTGATACACCGCTGATGTTCGCAGCGACGAGAAACCAGAACCCCGAGGTGATCACGCTCCTCCTGAAGGCCGGAGCTAGCATCGACGCTCGCGACAAGGACGGCGGGACCGCGCTGATGGCCGCCGCCGAGTATAACCAACACCCCGATATGATCACGGTTCTCCTGAAGGCCGGAACGAACATCAGGGCTCGAGACAAGGAGGGCATGACCGCGCTGATGTGGGCCGCTTGGCGCAACCAAAACCCCGATGCGATTTCCGCGCTCTTGAAGGCTGGCGCAGATGCGAAGGCGAAAAACAACAAAGGCTATACAGCTTCTGATTATGCGCAGTACAACGAGTATCTGAAAGGCACCGCCGCCCTCAAGCAACTCGAAGCAGCGTCTAAGTAGCCGGAAAAGTCTCACAAGGGGTGTTAATCGCACAGCATGCCCTTGCCGCGTGCGTCCTACGCAATCCTTGAGCGTAGGTTTTTGGAGATTTAACGTCGAACTGGTGTTTGTCGATTAGTGTACCGCTTTAGGCCAGCGTGTATCCAGCTCGTTTGTCGTCAGGGCTCGACCAGGGGCGGGGACGGCTTCAAACCATCACACCGGCAAGTAAAACGGACGCGGAACAGGTGACGCTGTGGACCCGGCCAGTATTTTACATTCTATAGAGGACCGTCCAAAGGATGAAAAACCGGCTTCTCGTGACAACAGCTGAGTTTCGCCCTTGCGCTATTGCACCCCCCAAATCGCACATAAGCCCAGATTTGTAACAGATGGTCCTGCTTGGCTCTGATCTGTACTGTTGGCAAGTACTGTCACCCGTCGCCAACTCCGAATAAGTACATAATCGCCAAACTGTACTACCGTGTAACCCTTCCCCGTTCGTGCATGTTTGAGGATATGAGCAGTTCTTTTCTGTGTATCCTCCTTTTGATGGCCAGGAGCCTTCTCCTGGCTCTTTTTTGGTGTGCTGGGCATGTTCATCAGCTTTGGGGTGGAAGTCCCCTCGCCAACCTGATGGAGGTGAAGGCGTAGCGAAGCGCAAGGGCACCTATCTCGTAAGAGCGTGTCCGAAAGAAGCGTGGAACAAAGGCGCGAGCCGACGAACAGAAACTGGATAGGAGGCATACCGAGTCGGGCGAGCGGGCTAATGACCGACAAGCCCATATCCATCAAAGGCTCGGAATGTAAATCCAGCGGTTGTGCGCCGAAAGCGGGTGAGCTTACCCCAGGAGATCTGGCAGGCGTCCTGGAATCAGGACTGAGGGATTCGCGAGAATCCCTGATCGGCTGCCAGAAGTCAGCAGAGGGCATAGTAGGGTCGTTGACCTGAAGGCCCGAACGGCAAGAGAGACGAGTACGGGGAGCGACTCGAAGTGGAGAAGCGACGGAAAACCCAGTACAAGCTGGCCTTCGCGGGTGAGGGAAGGGGTGAAGCCCCCAGGGCACCCGAGGAAGGGATCGAATCCACGGCGGCGGGACTCAGTACGGAAAGTCAGGCGAACACGGACAAGCTGATCGAGGAGGCNNGAGAATTGGCCGCGGTTGAAGGAGCAGCTTTTGGCAGGTGCCTATCGGCCACAGCCTGTAAGGCGGGTGGAGATACCGAAATCGGGAGGGGGCATGAGAAAGCTCGGCATCCCGACAGTGGTAGATCGATTCGTACAACAGGCGGTGCTGCAGGTGCTGCAAGAGCGATGGGACCCCACATTCAGCGAGCACAGCTACGGGTTCAGGCCAGGGCGATCGGCCCATCAGGCAGTGGCGCAGGCGCAAGAATACATCCAGCAAGGCTACGACTGGGTCGTAGACCTTGATTTGGAAAAATTCTTCGACCGCGTGAACCACGACGTACTGATGAGTCGCGTAGCCCGAAGGATCAGCGACAAGCGGATGCTGAAACTGATTCGAGGGTTTCTGAACTCGGGAGTGATGGAAAACGGGCTTGTGGGACCGACGGATGAAGGCACGCCGCAGGGCGGACCTCTTTCGCCGCTTCTTTCCAATCTGCTGCTTGACGATTTGGACCGAGAGTTGGAGCGACGCGGGCACCGCTTCGTTCGTTACGCGGATGACAGTAATATCTACGTGAAAAGCGAACGTGCGGGCCAGCGGGTGAGGGAAGGCGTGAAGGGATTCCTCACTCGAAAGCTCAGGCTCAAGGTGAATGACTCGAAGAGCGCGGTGGCACGGCCAAAGGACCGGAAGTTTCTCGGGTTCAGCTTCACGTGTGGAGAAGTGGTAAAGAGGCGCATTGCGCCCAAGGCCATTCTCCGCTTCAAGGAAGGGATTCGGGAACTGACGCGGCGAACACGCGGAATCAGCATTGAGCGGATGATCGAAGAGCTTCGCAGATACATGCTTGGATGGCGGGGCTACTTTGGATTCTGCGAAACCCCCAGCACGCTCACGGACTTGGAAGGATGGACACGAAGGCGTTTACGCTGCGTGATCTGGAAACAGTGGAAACGCGGGAAGGCTCGCTTCAAGGAACTGAGGTCACGGGGGATCGGCAAAGACCTGGCCGCGAAAACGGCAGGAAGTGCACACGGTCCATGGCGGCTGAGCAACAGCCCCGCCTTGGCCATTTCACTGCCGAATGCTTTCTTCGCCTCCCTCGGGCTCCCGTCGCTCGCTAAGTGAGCGCTCAATCTTGCCGAACCGCCGTATGCGGACCCGCATGTACGGTGGTGTGACAGGGAAAACCCGTGAGGGTCAACCTATGTCTATTGTCCTGGCGAGATACCGTTTGAAGTGCAGTTTTCACCGTATCGGGAAGGCTCGAAACTAGGGCCGCAACCGCCATGATATGATGCTTCACTTCGAGGTAACAAGGCATCGTGTGACTGCAGTGGATTGCCGAAAAGCAAAGTCAAACGGCATCAGGTAGGCCAAAGCCGAGAACGCCCCCAGTCTCTTGCCAGCTACCGAGCGGTAAGGCAAGGCATGACAAGGCCAGCACTCAGACGTCTTCAATACGCTTATTAGTCTGAAGAGGAAGAGAAAAAGGAAAGAAAGTGATTCGTGCAATTCTTGCGACGCTGCTCATCTTAGTGGGCCATCCGTCCCTATCCTTACCCCTTCGGCCCGTTCTGGTGGTGAGCAGCCGTCACGTACTCCGACACCTTCACAAAGCGGAACCCCCTTTTCCACGTTTCCTCGATCATGGCTTGGAGAACAGTGAAAAGGTGGTCCTTCTTCCGTTGCGTTTCCAGGTGACAGAGCACAATCGCTCCCACAGCCTGATCGGATGAGAGGAACCTGACGTATCGTGCAAGAAGCTTTGGCGGATCCAGGTAATTCTTCGAGCTCGTGTTGAACTCCCAGTCCAGCGTATCGAAGGTCCAGCCCACATGTGCCAGCCCAAGTTCTTCTGCCCAAGCGATCAGCTTCTTATTGACATTCCCGTACGGCGCTCTCCAGAAGGGTACGACAGAAGCTCCGCAGAGCGCCTCGAGAAGCGAGTCAGTCTTGGCAAGTTCCGCGGTTAACCGTTCGCGGGTATCTGACGCGGGCATAACGTAGGCGTGTGAGTATGTATGGTTTCCGATCTCGTGGCCCCTGTTGACGATCTCCTTGATCAGATCAGGATTCTCGGCAACGAGAGCGCCCGTAACGAAAAACGTGCATTTGATGCCGTTGCGTCCGAGGATATCGAGAATCTCCCGGGCGCCGTACTTCTCGACGCCAGGTTCGAAATGATCGTCGAAAGTGAGGGCGATCACGCGCTCCCCGGTTGGGAGCCTACTTGCGTAGCTCTGACCGTAGGCGGCAGGCAGCTGAAAGGCGCTGCTGACTACGATCATGAGAACCGCGAGACCAGCTCTGCAAGCCATTCCTAGAACCCCATGATCTCGATCTGGTAGAGACGCGCGATGTGGTCGTCCCCCGCGTTGGTAATGACGCACTCTATCTTCGAAGCGTACTTCCCGATTTGGTGGAATGGATTCTGTTGACTGTTGTCCTTGATGGCAATACTACGCACCTGCCTCTCACCGTCGTACACGTTGATCGTGTAGTCTCTCCAGTTGCAGTCCCAGCTCTTGCCGCTCCATGTGTGCGTGCCGAACATGTAGAGCTTCACGGTGTCGACGTACTTTCTTCCTCCCAAATCGACGGCGATCCAGTGAGGTTCCCTCGCTTTCGTGTTCGTGACCCATCTGTTGGAATCCGAATCCTTTATGCCATCGATGGCCTTCGACGCGGGGGCAGGGTATCCTGGGTTGGGCTCTTCCAACTCGCTCGATGCGCTGGCCGTGGCCGTCAGCGCGAGGTTGTGTTTCTGAGGTTGGGGGCGAACGGCAACACGGAATCCAACATCACCGTAGGAACTGCCATTAGGGTTGTAGGCATTATCCCGTTCTGTAGACCTCAAACTAAAATTGCCTCGTCCAACACCGCCCCATGATCCCCCCCGAAGAACTCTACGGGAACCAGAAGAAGCACCCGTAGGGTCATTTTGGGCAGAAGATGAGTAGGCTCCGTAAATATCCCAGCACCATTCCCAAACATTGCCAGACATGTCGTAGAGTCCGATCTCATTGGGGATCTTTGTGCCAACTTGATGTGTCGTACCTCCGGCATTGCCGACATACCATCCGGCTTCGTTACGGTCGTTCGAGCCGGAACATTCATTTCCCCGGCTCTGATTACCGCCCCGGGCTGCAAACTCCCACTCTGCCTCCGTCGGAAGTCGAAAGCCATTCTTTGAGAAATCGTATGTCACGTTCGTTCCGCTTATTGCATAGGAGGGGTCTAGGCCGTCCTTTGCGCTTAGCCTGTTGCAAAATTCCACTGCCTTGTACCAGCTTACATTCTCCACCGGTAGGCTATCGCCCCTGCACGTTGAAGGATTTGTTCCCATCACATCGCGCCATTCCCTCTGAGTAACCTCATATTTTCCGAGATAGAAGCTCGAGACGGTCACCGAATGTACCGGCTTCTCATCCGTACTTCCGTCCCCGAATGTATCTCCCATTTGGAAGGTGCCGCCTTCTACAAGCACCATGTTCTCAGGCACTTTGGGCCGCTCGACGGAAGAGACGTAGGTGAACGACACCGCGATCACTGCGTTTTTTGACACATCCGCAGTGAGAGTTTCTGACTTCCCGTCCACATAGTGCATCTCCAGGCTCGCCTGTCCCGCCTCAATACCGTCCAGTCGAGCGGAGGACCCGGGCGTGAGTTTTCCCATGGCCGTGCCGTTAAGATAAAGCGTTCCCCCGGTCCGTACCTTAATTGCCACCGATCCATACGCTTTCTCCACCGTGAGACTGGGTTGGACCGGGAGACTGGGTTGGACCGGGACAACCGTAACGGCTGGGCCAGAGGCGGAGCCCGATCCGGCCAAGTAGACACGGTGCGACAGTGATTCGTACACGGCTGGCTTTTGGTTATCGCTCGTTTCCTTGCGAACTTGAGCATTCACATCAGTCAGAATGTCCATAAAGGACTCCGGACGCTCGATATTTTTGAGGAGGGCCGATGTGAAAGTACCGTTTCTGCCTCCCCCGTCCTCTGCCTTCTTGTTCTCGGCGGTCGCATACACGATGATGCTCTCGGGTGGCTTCTCTGAGATCACCGCCAGCCCGCGCTCGATGCCCCGCGTCGCGGCTTTGAAGGGATTGTCCCGGCATGCATCAAGAATGATTATGTTGGTTCCGGCGCCCGCTTCGTTCATGCGAGCGGTGATTCTGGAAAGAGATACGCACTCATCCTGGACGTCGCCGGCCACAGATACTTCGGCTCCGACCGGCACAAGGTAGTTCTCGTTGTGAAGCTGAACGCCGTGGCCCGAGTAGTAGAAAAGGGCCACATCGGCTCCCTGGATTGCTTTGTTGAAGTCATCAATAACTGTCCGCATGGCCTTCCGGTCAGCGTCGGTTTTCGTCAATATGATGAACCCCAGACGTTTGAGCGCGGCGGTCATGTCCACCGCGTCGTTCACCGGGTTGTTCAATGACTGTATTTTCGCGTACGTACCGTTGCCGATCACGAGGGCAACGCGTTTGGCCTGGCCTAAAAGTGGTGCCGTGGCCAGAATGACAACAACGACAGACACCAACAGAACGCGATGTGGTTTGCTTTTCATACGCATCTGAACCTCCACCGACTCACGTCCAGATCCATTGCTGTGAAGATATCATGAAATGAAGGGGTCAGTAATGAGGAGGCATCGAGAAGCGCAGCTGGATCCTTGAGACCAGCTCCCGTTGAAATTGTCCGTACAATTGCTCTGAGTTGTTATCGCGCCAAGCAAAGCTTGGGAAAGGAGGATGCGCAGAGGCTGAAACCTTTCATCGTGACCCTGTTGGTAGCCAATCCAACCCGGTAAGGCCTGGCCAGCAACCGGAAGCGAGTCTTGCATGACCATGGGTGACCATGGCCGTGAAGCGTAGACAGCGATCATAGAAGCCGTGCGACTGAGCCTCGATAGCAGCAATGCGGGAGTCTTCGCAGTTAACTATGCAGGGACAGCACCGAAACGTCGAAGTGGCCTGACGTTGAGGTCCCGCCGGGGTCGAAGAACAGGGCAGATATGAGGGAGGGTCACCCAGGAACTTGGGAGATCTCGTTGTCTCCATGCCTTCGGAAGCCGGACTGGGGTCACCGGAAAAGAGAAGAAACCCCCGGCCCATGGGAAGAGGCGTCCTGAAGCCCACGGGGAGCGAAGACCAGGGACGTAGGCAATAAATGGTATCGCCAAGTGAAGGAAACGAAGCAAGGCGAGACGGGCAGCGAGAAGTCGTAGCGCCTTCACAGTACCGCTGAAGCGGGGGAACCGAACCCACAAGGACCCCGTGGAGGGAAGGGGGGCGTCGGATCGTAGGACTGTCGGTGGGACACACGGAGGATGCGATGGAATCCGAGGACGTGTCAACGAAACAGCGGCAGATAGCGGAGCTCGCGAGGATTCATCCCGAGGTGAGTTTCACGTCGCTGGCTCATCACATGGACCTGCGGTGGCTGCATGAAGCCTATCAGCGCACACGTAAGGACGCAGCGGTGGGGGTGGACGGACAGACTGCCGAGGAGTACGCGAAGGAACTTGGGGACAACCTCAGGGCTCTTCTGGAAAGGGCGAAGGCGGGAACGTACTTTGCTCCTCCGGTCAGACGCGTATATATACCAAAAGGTACGGGAAGTGAGACCCGCCCGATTGGTATTCCTTCCTTTGAAGACAAGGTGTTGCAGCGAGCGGTGCAGATGATCTTGGAGCCGCTGTACGAGCAGGAGTTTTTGGACTGCTCGTATGGATTCCGGCCTGAGAGGTCAGCACATGAGGCGTTGCAGGCACTATGGGACGGGCTGATGCGGATGGGCGGCGGGTGGATTATCGATTTGGACATACGAAAATTTTTCGACACTCTCGATAAGAGTCATCTTCGGGAGATTCTCAAGAGACGGGTGTGTGACGGGGTGCTTCTTCGTCTGATTGGGAAATGGCTGAACGCCGGAGTCCTTGAGGGCGGAGAAGTCAGCTACCCTGAGCGGGGGACGCCGCAGGGCGGGGTGATTTCGCCAATCCTGAGCAACATCTACCTGCACGAGGTGCTGGACAGATGGTTTGCGAATGACGTGAAACCGCGCTTGAGGGGTAAAGCGTTCCTGATCAGGTTCGCAGATGATGGTGCGCCACGCGCGCACTTGAAT
>PMZS01000149.1 GCA_003170115.1 Spirochaetaceae bacterium | reverse complement strand
CCTGGATACCGCGCTCCGCGCGGTGTGTCCTAGCTCCGAAGGTACTCGATGCTCTCCGTCAGGGCAGCGGCAAGCGCATCCCGGCTCATCCGCTGCACATCAGCGGAAAAGGGTTCGAAGGAGATATCTCCCCCATAGCCGAGGGAGATCATCCGGGCAATCTGTTCCCTGCTTCCCATCCGGTCGGCGGGAGAAAGAAGAACCCGCTGCTCGTCCCGGCATTTCTCCTTTGGAATCGGGGCCTCGACTCCTGAGACGTGGATGAGCCCGGCTTGAGACGAGGCAAAAGTGCCCACGATGTCTTTTTCCGTGTCCGGGCCGAGGTAATGGTGGAATGTGTCGTAGACGATCCGGTAGCAGTCGTACCCCGAGCGTTTTACGACCTCCCCCGCCACGACGATCGACGACAGCGAGGATTCCGCGAATCCCAGGGGCTCCACCCAGCCCTGTATCCCCTGCTTCGCGAAGGAAGGCCCGAAGGCCTTCAGGGCGCCAACCGTCTCTTCAATCCGGGTTCGGGCGTCCCTGCGGTCCTGCGTGTCATTGTTGGGACACATTACGATCGCGGTGCAGTGCAGCGCGGCAGCGAGCTCGAGGAGCTTCTCCAGCTCCGCCTGGTTTTTTGTCTGCGCGGCCTTCAAGTTGAACTTCTGCAGGGCGTTGATGGTGAGGATCCTGATGCCGTGACGCTGGGCCAGCTCCGCGGCCTTTGCGGGCGGCATTCCGTCTATCACCGCTCCCCCCGGGAGGTCGTTGCGAATCTCCACCTTCGAAAGGTCGAGATCAGCCGTGAACCTGAAGAAATCCTCCAGACCCAGTGACGGGCAGGCTATCCTGTTCAAGGCGAAGCGTTTTTTCTCGATCATTTGTTGACCTCCCTCGTGCAGGGCAAAGCATACATCCTCGCGTCGATTTGGGCCAGCACGTCGTCGTGAGTCCGTCGGCGATGACCGGGGAATCGCAGGAATCGGCTGCGGCCTTGACAGGGTTGAAAACGTTTGCCACAATGTTGGTTCAAACAGGTTCCGGAATGAACGCCACAATCAAGGATATTGCCAGAGAGACGAACGTTTCATATGCAACCGTATCGCGCGCATTTAACAACAAGTACGGAGTGAGGCCGGAGACCCGCGCAAGAATTCTCGAGGTCGCCAAGCGGCTGAACTACAGCCCGAACGGCATCGCACGAGGGCTCGTCAACAAGCGGACCAAGAGCATCGGCCTTCTCATCCCCGACATTACCAACCCGTATTTTCCCGAAGTGGCTCGGGGCATCGAGGAGGGAGCCAAGGAGCAGGGTTACAGCGTGTTCCTCTGCAATACCAATTGGGAGCAGGATCGGCAGGCGCAGTACATCGAGCTTCTGGCGGAAAAGCGGGTGGACGGGCTCGTCATTGCTCCGGTTTCGAATTCCGTGGATCCCGCCCAGGAGCGGCTGTTCAACTCGATCCCCGTCGTCTATGTCGACCGGCCTCCTCAGAACACCCCATGCAGCTACGTGGTTATCGATAATATCCGGGGAGGCTTCATTGCCACCCAACACCTCATCGAAGCGGGCTACCGGAAGATCGGCTTCATTGGGGCGGTAGAGCAATCCATGCCGGTCGATGAGCGTCTCGAAGGCTTCAGGCTGGCCATGGAGCGGTATGGCATCGCAATCGAAGAACGCGATATCAGGCTCGGTCATTTTTCCCAGGAGGCGGGAACCAATCTGGTTCGAGAGATGATTGGGGCGGGCGATTACCCGCGGGCGATCTTCGCCGAGAATGACCTGCTGGCCTTCGGCGTCATCGATGGGGTTCGGAGCATGGGACTTTCCGTGCCGGGGGATGTCGCGGTGGTGGGATTCGATGACATCCACTTTGCCTCGTTTGAGAATGTTCAGCTCACGACCGTTTGTCAGCCCAAATACGAGATGGGGAAAACCGCTGTGAGAATCCTCCTGGAGGAAATCAGCTGGAAGGAACATGCTGCCATGGGGAAAGGCCGAAATGGCCGTCACGCGGATAGAAACGTGTTGACTGCACGCGCGGAGGAAACCGTGAATGCTGCGGTCTGTGAAGAGGCAACCGGAGGTCGTCGGGTCGTCATTCTCGAGCCCAGGCTGATAGTTCGAAAGACAAGCCTGGTCTCACATCCGCAGTAGTTCCCCAACCTTCTTTTAAGGAACCTTAGACCGACGGCAGACCGGTAGAACTACCGGACAAATGTATAGTTCCGGAAAGCGCAGAATAGCTGCATGATCCCTGTGGGAGAGGGTCGAAGGTCGGCCCCCGGTTTCTTTTCTTCTCTCTTCTTTTCTTTAGCTCATGAACGGGAGGGGATCATGTGGAAATCAAAGCAAATGTGGGACTTTTCTTAAGCCGAGAGGCCCATCTTTTCGATCAACTCAGACGGTTCGCTGACATCAGGAAGAAACCCCAGATCAGATTGCAGGATATCCTCATGTGCGTGCTGTTCATGCCCTTCTTCAGCCTCACCTCGCTGTTGGGCCTGGATCGCACGACTCGAAAGAGTTTATTCAAAGAGCTGTTCCGCTCTGAGCGCAAAATGGTGGTCTCTGATTCAACGGTGGCCCGCGTGCTGAACTGGTTGGATGAGGGACAGGTCCAGCAGTTCCAGCGCGCCTTCCTTCAGATGTTCGAGCACCACCGACTGGCAAAACGGGAACTGGTGCCCGGGGGAAAGGCCCGACGCATCGGAATTATCGACGGCTCCTGCATGGGAACTCACTACCTTTGCATGCTGGATCTGTGCGGCAAGACCGACTACCCCGTGATGCTCCTTGCCTATGCCAAACAAGGAAAGGAACTGCCGACTTCACGTCTGCTCCTGCAGCAAGCCAAAACCACCCTGGGCTCCCAGTTGCCCGAACTGCTGCTTCTGGATGGAGAGTACTTCACCAAAAACATCTTCGACGAGGTTGCTTCAGCCAAGGCTTTCCTACTGATCAAGAGTAAGGAGCCTTTCCGAGATGTGCATCAGGATGCTCAGTTGCTCTTCCAGGCCAAAGAGAGATTCCCCGGTGACATCATCGAAGAATCCGGATTCGACGTCGGGCGTTGCTGTCAGTGGTCCATCGAGATTACCAGCGGCCAGTTCGCCGGCTTTCCTCTGCAGGTCGCTGACTTGGTGGAGGACTATCCAAAAAGGAAGGCCGACCGGCACGTGGAGTGTTGGATCGTCACCACTGATCTATCCCTTCTGCCTGGAGAAATCCGAGAAGCCGCTCATCTGCGCTGGCATGTGGAGAACAACGTCTTCAAGCGTCTGTCAAAGCAATCAGGGACCAAGAGATTCCATTTCAAAGATCCCACGCGCTTCTACTCTCTGTTGCGGCTGTTCTGTGCCGCAGTGGCGCTCTTCGATATGCTGATCGCCATTCTACAACGAGAGCAGGAGCAGTTCAAACGGATTCTGAACGGCATCAAGGCTACCTGGAACAACATCTTCTCCCAGTTGGCCGAGAGCTTCTCACAGGGGGCTCTCGCGGGTGACTGGCCCAACGACTGAGCATGGGGTTTCTTCCTGAATGAGCTGAGGTGACATAGAGCCTCCCCCAAGAAGCCTCATTGAATCGGCGTTGGGATATGTCTATCCACTTGCTTGCCTGCTACCGGCTCCTTCACTTTCAAGCACCGTGCCAAGGCCCAACCCCGGCAGGCCGCCTCGGCGATGGGGAACTTCTGCCACAGCAGACCCATGCTTGACAATTCTTTGAAAGCGTTTACAATCCCCTTGTTGAAATGGTTGCAAACGTTTACAATCAATCATTCGAGGAGGACGGTGATGGCAGAGACAAAAATGAAAGCAGTCAGGATGCATGCGGATTGGGAACCAAAGCCCGGCTTCAAGCTCGGTGCAAAGGATATCGACAGGAAGCAGACCTACCTGGGAAGCCGCGTATGGCGGAACCCGAAGCTCGTCATCGAAGACGTGCCGATCCCCAAGCCGGGGCCGAAAGAGGTTCTCATCGAGGTCAGGCAATGCGGCATTTGCGGCAGCGACGTCCACATGGCGCAGACCGAGCCGGACGGCTACATCTTCTATCCTGGGCTCACGGGGTTTCCGTGCACTCTCGGCCATGAGCTGGCCGGGATCGTGCGGGATTCCGGCCCCGGTGCGAAGGACAAGGTGACGAACAAGCCGTTCAAGGGTGGAGAATGGGTCTGCACGGAGGAGATGCTCTGGTGCGGCTCATGCCAGCCCTGCGCAGACGGTTTCCCCAACCATTGCGAGAGGCTCGATGAGATCGGCTTCAACGTGGACGGCGGGTTTGCCAAGTACCTCGTCGTTCCTGACCGAACAATATGGAGCCTCGATCCGCTGCGTGAGCGTTACGGGGAGGCGGATGTCTTCCGGCTCGGCAGCATGGTGGAGCCGACAAGCGTCGCCTACACCGGTGTCATCGTGCGCGGCGGCGGGATAAGGCCCGGTGACAATGTCGTGATCTGCGGCTCAGGCCCCGTGGGGCTCGCGGCCATCGCAATCCTCAAGCGCGCGGGTGCATCGAAGGTTATCCTCTCGGAGCCCGAGCCTGCGCGCGCCGCGGTGGCGAAGAAGCTCGGCGCTGACGACGTGATCAATCCGTTGAAAGAAGACCTGAAGGAGCGGGTGCTGGAGATCACCCACGGGATGGCGGCCAAGTTGTACCTGGAGGCCACAGGCCTTCCCACCGTGGTCTACCCCCAGATCGAGGCGTGCATCTGGGAGGGGCGGACGCTGAACGCGACCGTCGTTGTGGTTGCCCGCGCGGACGCGAAGATGCCCGTCACCGGAGAAGTGCTCCAGGTGCGCCGCGCGCAGATCGTCGGCACCCAGGGCCACTCGGGGGACGGCACGTTCCCGCACGTCATCCAGATGATGGCGAGCGGCATGGACATGCGGCCCATGATCACCAAGGAAGTTGCCCTCGCTCAGGTGCCTGAGCACATCGTAAGCCTCCGCACGGACAAGAAAGAGTCCAAGATCAGCTGCGTCAACCCCGGGAATTGAAGGAGACGTCAATGGCAAAGGTGAAGACAGAGATGAAGTTCCTGACGACGAGCCATCCGCTCATCGTCTTCGAAGACAACGAGGTCGGCAGGTTGAAGAAGGAGATCTTCGACGCGCCGATGTCACGCATCGAGGCGATCCTCAAGGAATACGAGGTGCCTTCGCCCTCTGAGCTGGGCAAGGCGGGCTCCTACATCCAGACCACGCCGCGGGCGAGGCAGAACGAGAAGCGGAAGAAGAACGATATCGTGCTCATCCCCGTGGGTACCACGGAAAACCACGGCGATCATGCCAACAGCGGTCTGGACAACTTCATGGTCACGCAAATCTGCGAGGGGGTGCGGCGCTACACCGCCAAGAAGGGGCGGGAGGTGAGCCTGGCCTCCCCGCCCTTGAACTACGGCGGACATCCCTACCACCACCTGGGGATGCCGGGCACGATCATGGTGCCGCAGGAAGTGGTGGTGGAGAACCTGATCTACGTGATGCTGGGGCTGTGGAACGACGGTTACAGGAAACAGATCATCATCAACAACCACGGCCAGCTTTGGATGCTGGAGACTGCGCTGCACGAGTTCCTCAAACGCTTCCAGCTCCCGGGGATTTTCCAGGTCCTGGACTGGCACCGCGCCGTGAGGGAGTTCTTCATTCCCATAGACAGGGCGGACTCGCTGGAAACGACCTTCATCCACGCGGATGAGAGCGAGACGGCGGTGGGCCTGCTCATGTTCGCCGACATGATCGACATGAAGTACGTCAAGGACGCCCGCGGACCCAGCTACCTTCCGGGAGGCCACTTCGACACGTCGGTGGACCCCTGGCGGCGGCCTCACCGCTGGTCGGAGGGCGAGGGACATGCAGCCATCGAGAGGCGTGGAACCCCCGAAGGGGTGGTGGGCGAGCCGTCGCTTGCGACCGCGGAGAAGGCCAAGCGGCCGATCGCGGCGATCCTCAGCTACCTCACCCTGGTCGTGGACCAGATACTGGATACGTTCCCCTCCGGGAAGCTCCCTCCCATAGACCAGATCACGCTGCGCGACCCCAAGGAACTGGAGCCGTTCCTGAAGGAGCCGCTAAGCCCGGGCTGGAAGTCGGTCTTTGAGCTGCCCGCCATGGGACCGTTCACAAAGGGATGAGGAGGTGCTTTCCATAGTGGAGATGGCGGCGGTTTCGGAGATCGCGTTCGCGGAAGCGGAGAAGTGCGCAAAAGCGCACGCGATTCCGGTGGCTGTGCGCAATCGAGTATGGTGACGATGACTCGCATATTCAGCTGCATCCCCTGAGAACGCAGCATGCGGCGTCCACGTTCAGAGCACCCGGAGCGACGCTTCGCGGCGGGGGAAAGCAGCGTGGCAGTTTCCGAAAGAAAGGAGGAGACGACCTGCTGGATTTCGAGCGAATAAACGATCACTGAAAACAAAGGAGACTTGTATGAAAAGATTCGTTACGATTCTGACCGTGATGGCCTTTGCGCTTGCCGTGGGCGGCTTTGCCTTCGCGGCCCCCAAGCCGCTGGTCCTTGGTCTGGCCGTCCATGAAAACCCGTCCGTAGATACATTCTGGGCAGTCGTGGTGAAAGGCGCCAAGGACGCAGCGGCGACCTACGGTGTTACTCTCAAATGGGGCGGCAGCAACCAGCCCCTGGAGCAGGCTCAGTTGATCGAGACCTACGTTGCCGCCAAGGTCGACGGGATCATTGTTGATTTGTCGTTCGCCGACGCGCTCAAGGACGCGATCAAGAAAGCGACGAATGCCGGCATTCCGGTGATTAGCATTAATTCGGGCGTCGACAAGTATAAAGAGTTCGGAGTGATGGCTCACGTGGGACAGACTGAAAAAGTGGCCGGAAATGGCGCAGGCGAGCAATTCAACAAGGTTGGCGCGAAGAAGTTGCTCGTCGTGATCCACGAAGAAGGAAACGTTGGCCTCGAAGCACGGGCTGATGGAGCAGCGGAGACATTCAAGGGTGAGGTTGTGCGCTTCAACGTCGCCACAACGGGAGTCAGGGATGTTTCAGGAACAGTCGCGGCCATTCAGGACAAGCTCATCCAGGATAAAAGCATTGACGGTATCCTGACGCTCAACACGATCATCGCCGAAGCGGCTCTTGACGCCGTCAAGGCCACCAAGGGTTCGCAAAAGATCGCCACGTTCGACCTCAGCTCTGATGTTCTCGACTCCATTGCGAAGGGCGATATCATGTTTGCGATCGACCAGCAGGAGTATCTACAGGGATACCTGCCGGTCGTCATGTTGTACCTGTACAAGATGAACCTGAACACCATCGGCGGTGGATTGCCCATCCTCACTGGCCCGGGCATTGTTGACAAGAGCAACGCCGCTTTGGTGAGGGATCTCGCCAAGAAGGGAACTCGATAGACTTTCGGTTGAAGTAGCAGAGTGCGGACTGGACAAATAACATTCCGCACTTTTTGTCTTGCCCCCATTGCGGACACCACTTTGGCCGGTGAATCAAGGAGAACCATTCATGGCATTTCAAAATGCGAGGATGCTTGCACCCGACGACCGACTTGCCAAGACTGGCCCTGTTCGCAGGGTATTCCGGCGAGTAGAAGCGGGGGCCCTGATTGGCGCGGTGGTCGTGTGGGCTTTCTTTGCCCTTGCAGCGCCCGAAAACTGGCTGTCAATCACGGGCGTGGCTCGCATCCTCGACTCGTCCTCGACCCTGGGCATCATGGCGGTCGCGGTCGCCCTGCTCATGATCGGCGGCGAATTCGACCTTTCAACTGGCGTCATGACCGGGACGACCGGGTTGATTGCGGGGATGCTCGCCACCGAGCTCAACACGAGCATTTGGCTGGCGATGCTGGTGTCTCTCGTTTTTGCGCTCGCCGTGGGCTTCTTCAACGGCTGGATCGTGGTCAAGACGCGACTGCCTAGTTTCATCGTGACCCTGGCGACCTTTTTCGTTCTGAGGGGCGCGAACGTCGGGGTCACTCGCTTGGTGACCGCAAGGGTGACTGTTTCCAATATAGATCAGGCGATTGGCTTTCTGAGCGCCCGGGGCTTCTTCAATTTGGAATTCACTCTCTTGGGCACTCAGTTCCGAACTTCGACGATCTGGTGGATCGCCCTCGCCTTTATCGCGACATGGGTTCTGCAACGGACACGATACGGCAACTGGATCTTCGCCGTCGGAGGCGACGTCAACTCTGCCCGTAACGTGGGCGTGCCCTCGGAACGCGTCAAGATTTCTCTCTTCATGGTCACGGCTGCCGCCGCCTGGCTTGTGGGCATGATGGGCATCCTGCGATTGCGCTCTTCGGTGGCCAGCGAGGGTATTGGCCAGGAATTCGTCTACATCATTGCCGTCGTCACCGGCGGTACTCTACTCACCGGCGGGTATGGATCGGTGGTGGGAGCGTGCATTGGCGCCCTCATTTTCGGCATGGCGCGCGTGGGCATCGTTTTTGCGGGGTGGGACACCGACTGGTTTTATTCCTTCCTGGGCATCATGCTGCTCGTTGCGGTTCTGGTGAATGCTTTTACGCGCAAGCGGGCTGAGGAGGTTCGCATCGCCGCTGCGAAAGCGCGGACCGAAGAGGAAGTCACCTAATGGCCGAACCGATTCTCGAAGTGCGAGACATTACCAAGCTGTTCGGCAGCGTGATCGCGCTGAGCAAGGTATCGACCAAGGTTTATCGCGGTGAGGTCACCTGTCTGCTGGGGGATAACGGCGCCGGCAAGTCGACGCTGATCAAAATACTCTCCGGCGTTTTTCAACCGACTGAAGGCACGTGTCATTTCAACGGCGAGATTGTGACACTTCGTTCTCCACGCGAGGCTCGCGCAATGGGAATCGCGACGGTCTACCAGGAATTGTCCCTCCTGCCCCTCATGCCGATCTGGCGCAATTTCTTTCTTGGAGCAGAGCCGGAGAAAGGATCAGCACTGCTCCGCCGTTTTGATATCGAGTTCGCCAAACGCACGGTGCGCGAGGAACTGCGGAAAATGGGAATTGAGATTCGTGATCCCGATCAGCCAGTCGGATCCATGTCCGGAGGCGAACGCCAGTCCATTGCTATCTCAAGAGCGGTCTATTTCGGGGCCAAGGTGTTGATCCTGGACGAGCCGACGGCCGCCCTGGGAGTGAAACAGGCGGGCATGGTCCTGCGTTACGTTGCCCAAGCCAAAGCACGGGATTTGGGAGTGATATTCATTTCCCACAATCCGCAGCATGCCTACACGGTTGGCGACAGGTTTTTCATTCTCAAGCATGGCAAGGTGCTGGGAAGTTGGACAAAGAAGGAATTGAGCCTGGAAGACATGATCCGAAACATGTCCGGCGTCGATGAATTGGAAGCCTTGAGTCGAGAGCTGGAGCAGATCGCCGCCGGGCGGCAGGAACGAAATAACGGAATGGAAAACGAGTCATAGATTGAGCCTGTCCTTTCAGATGGTTCTCCAGAATGACCACCGGACGAATAAGGCTTTCCCATCGGTTCTTGAGACGTTTCACGGGCTCTCCTTTTAGGGGAGCGAGCTCAAAATGCGTGTGGTCCCGGGAGCTTCCAGCCGAGGACGTTTCGGATCGGCTGAGAGGGAAAGTGGCTTTGTTCGGCGGAAGACGCACCCTGCGCTGTCGAAAGCGGCCGGTGAAAAGCAAAGCGATTGTCTATTGTAAATAATCGGTTTGGGCATTGACGCACGCAGCCAAGTTGGCAGGTGCCATGTTACGATGCATTCTGTATTGAGAGATTTCTACGTGTTTCCTGATTGCCCCTATGGGGCGGTTGGGCGCCTGGAAATGGAAGCTTTGTTCGTAAAAGGAGCTGGGTTATGAAGTCTGTCAGAGCAGCTGTTCTTGAAGCGCCGCAGGAGATCGTCATCCGAGAATTCCCCTATCCGGCAGGACAAAAAAGCGGTCTGATCGTGAGAACCGAGCTCGCGGGAATTTGCGGGACGGACAAGCACACCTTCTTGGGGCACACACGTCAGTACCCAGGGGCAGAATCCGAATCCGTGACCCCTTTCCCGATCATCCAAGGGCACGAAAATGTCGGTGTGATAGAAGAAATCTGTTCCGGCGCGCATTCAACGAAAGATTTCAACGGAAATGTCCTTAAGGTGGGTGACAGGATTACTATGTGCCCGGACGTGATTTGCGGCCACTGTTGGTACTGCCGAAATACGTACGGCTACCCATGGTGTGACAATGTCAAAGGCTATGGGAACGCCTTTACCGCCGCTACGCCGCCCCATTTATTTGGCGGATTTGCAGAGTGCATGTATCTCGGCGATGAGGTATTTGTCTACAAGGTTCCAGAGTCAGTCCCTCCCGCCGTTGCTGTTCTTTCTGAGCTGTTCACTGTGACACTTGGAATTGGCGCCGCGAAGGAAGTCTATTCTCTCGCCAACATTGGCTTCGGTACTTTTCCGTCCGTTCTCGTTCTCGGGGTGGGACCATTGGGCCTGTTGTCAATTATCCGTCTTCGAATGATGGGATGTGACAAGATCATTGCAATGGACTGGTCGGCCTACCGCCTTGCCGCGGCCAAGCGATTCGGGGCAGACTCGATCATCGACATGAACGAAATCGCCACTCGGAAGGAACGAGTGGCGTTCACAAGGCAGCTCACAGATGGTTTGGGCGTCGATTTGGCGGTCGACTGCGCAAACGAACCTTCAGCATTTTCCGAAGGGCTCGATCATCTACGGCGAGTCGGTACATTGATAGAACTCGGCAATTTTGTAGATACGGGTGAAACCTCGATCAATGTGTCCAGCCAAGTATGCACAAAAAACGTGCGAATTATCGGAGTGGGGAATCATCCTTATACCGAGTACGCGAATGTTCTTCGCATGTTCGAACGGTTGATGACCACAGTGCCGTTCAGAGAACTCATTTCGCACACGTTTTCTCTCGATCGTACGAAAGACGCGCTGCTTAAATCCATGGAACCCGACAGCCTGAAAGTTGTTGTCAAACCGTGACCCCGGAGTGGTGACCGTGATCCGTCAGGTGAACAGTATGATCCCTTGAGATCGTTTCAGTTGGTCCAAGATCTTTCGCCGGGAACGACGAGGTTTACCTGTGCTGGCTCCCGCTCTCCCACTGAGGAGTCGAGAAGGTCGAGGGCAGAGGTGATTACGCGCTTTCAGGCCGAGAGCAGTCCGTGCGTGTCCAGAATGATCTTCGCCGCCGCGCCCTTGTCGAAGTCCCGGTAACCGCACGGCGCATCCGCGCGCAACCACATGATCCCGAAATCCATCAGGGTCTCAGAATGCCGGCCACCGTTCCATATACCCTGCTATTTCTTTCCCTGCCGGTCTCCGCGCGCCGGCTTTTCCTTTTCCGGCAGGAGTTCCACGCTCTGGACGGCTTTCTGCGAGAGCTTGAGGCCGCGGGCCGCGAGCCCGCATGCTGGGATCTTCCCGAGGTCCACCGTGAGCGCCTTTACTTTCTGGCGTTTCACCAGGACCATGTGGAGCTTGAGAAGCCCGGGGTTCCTTTTCTCGGAGAGGAAGTCGATGCCGACCGCCCCTTCCTTCACCAGGGAGTAGGTCTTGTTCGTGATGAACCGCTCGATGTGCACGCGCTTGCCCCAGGCGATCTTCCCGGAGTCACGATACACCATCACAAAGTGCTCCCCCTTCTGCGAATCCCAGACAGATGCGTGCAGGATCGGCCCGGGCATCCAGGCCTTCTCCGGAGGCGCCATGATCCGGTAGGTACCGTCCGCGGTGACCACGAGGATCCGGTCGTACTCCGTGACGTTCATCACGAACTCTGAGCCTCTCATGGAGGAGCCGAAGTACCCGGCGTCCCGGTCGTAGCTGAGCCGGATGTTCGCCTTGGCCACCGCCACCTTGTCTACCGTGTGGAAGGTCTCGATCTCAGTCCGGCGGGGATACTGCGCGCCGAACTTTTCGATGAGCCCCGAAAGCCACCCGATTGTGGTCTTTGTGAGGTTCTTCAGTTTCGCGTTGCACTGGCGGATGGCCGCCACGATGTCGTCGATCTCGCCGCGGTTTTTTTTGATGTCGTAGGCGGAGATGCGGCGGATCCGCAGGTCCAGCAGGCGCGAGACGTCCTCATCCGTCATGGCTTTGACGAAAAGCTTCTTGAACGGCTTCATGCCCTCGTAGACCTGTTTTTTGACCGCCTCTTCCGTGGTGGCCTTTTCGATGTTCTTGTAGACCCTGTTCTCGATGAAGATCTGCTCGAGGGTGAGCCAGTGACGGCGGTTTTCCAGAGTCGAGAGCTCGTGCTCCAGCTCGGCCTTGATCTGCCTCTTGAGGATGCCCGTGAACTCCTTCAGGTACTCGGACACGGTGATCTCAATGGGGCGGTCATTTCTGATCACCACGATGTTGGAGGTGATCGACACCTCGCAGTCGGTGTGGGCGTAGAGCTGGTCGATGACCGTGTCCGCGGTAGCGCCCCGGGAGAGGTGCAGCTCGATCTCCACCTTGTCGGCGGTGAAGTCGCTGATCGTGCTCGCGCTCACTTTCCCCTTCTGGACGGCCGATTCGATGGACGCGATGAGGCTGGCCGTGGTGGTGGAGTAGGGCACGTCCCGGATGACGAGCTTCTGGGCGCCGGACACCCTCTCGATCCGCGCGCGGACCCTGATCTTTCCCCTGCCGTCGTCGTACTCGGAGACGTCGATCATCCCGCCCTGCAGGAAATCCGGCGCAAGGGTGGAGGCTTCATCGCGGAGGATCGCTACCTGGGCCCGCAGGAGCTCGATGAAGTTGTGCGGGAGGATCGTGGTGGACATGCCCACCGCGATACCCTCCGCGCCGAGCATGAGGAGCACCGGCACCTTGGCGGGAAGCGCTCGCGGCTCCTGCCGCCTGCCGTCGTAGCTGGGGGTGTATTCCGTGAGGGCTTTGTTGAAAAGCGTTTCCACGGCGAGGGGTGTGAGCCGGCACTCCGTATATCGGGATGCCGCCGCCGCGTGCCCCGTGAGGATATTGCCGAAGTTCCCCTGTTTCTCAATGAAGTATTCCTTGTTCGCCAGCACCACGAGGGCATCGCCGATGGAGGCGTCCCCGTGCGGGTGCAGCTTCATGCACTCCCCGATGACGTTGGCCACCTTGTGGAACTTCCCGTCGTGCATCTCCGCCAGGGTGTACAGGATGCGCCTCTGCACAGGCTTGCATCCGTCCCGGAGGTCGGGGATGGCACGGTCCATGATCACGTAGCTGGCGTACTCGAGGAAGTTCTTTTCCATGAGGGGCTTGAGCTGGCCCACGTCACGTTCCCTGCAGAACGTCGGCCACGAGATTGTTCACGATGAACTTTTTCCTCTCCGGCGTGTTCTTGCCCATGAGAAACTCCAGCGTCTTATGCACGCTGCCCATGGACTGGATCTGCACCTCGGTGAGGCGCATGTCGTCTCCCATGAACTGCTTGAACTCCTTCGGGCTGATCTCACCCAGCCCCTTGAACCGGGTGACCTCGACACCTTTCAGTCGCTTCATTGCCGCGTCCCGCTCCTGCTCGCTGTAGCAGTACACGGTTTCTTTCTTGTCCCGCACACGGAACAGCGGGGTCTCCAGGAGGTAGACATGGCCTTTCAGCACCAGCTCCTCGAAGTAGTGCAGGAAGTAAGTGAGGAGAAGGTTCCGGATGTGCATGCCGTCCACGTCCGCGTCCGTGGCGATGATGACCTTGTTGTAGCGCAGCCCCTCCAGCCCGTCCTCGATGCCGAGGGCGCGCATCATGTTGTACAACTCTTCGTTCTTGTAGACCGTGTCCCGTTTCAGGCCGTACACGTTCAACGGCTTGCCGCGCAGGGAGAAGATGGCCTGCGTGTAGACGTTTCGGGACTGGATCATGGGGCCTCCCGCCGAGTCCCCTTCCGTGAGGAAGATGCTGGTTTCCTCCCGCCTCTTGTCCTCCGTGTCGTCGTAGTGGACCTTGCTGTCGGTGAGCTTGGGGATGTGAATCTCCACCTTGCGCGCCATCTCCCGGGCCTGCTTCTTGATGGTGGACAGCTCCTTGCGGATGCGCTCGTTGCTCTTGATCTTCTCCACGAGCTTTTTCGCTTCCCCTTCATTCCTGTGCAGCCAGGTGAGGGTCTGCTGCTTCACTTCCTCCGCAACCCACGTACGGATTTCGTTGTTGCCCAGCTTGTGCTTGGTCTGGCTCTCGAACACGGGGTCCTTGATCTTGATTGCCACTGCGCCGATCATCCCCTCGCGCACGTCCTCCGCCGCGAAGTTCACTCCCGCGTATTCGTCGATGGCCTTCAACACCCCCAGGCGGAACGCGGTCTGGTGCGTGCCGCCGTCAGTCGTGAACTGCCCGTTGACGAAGCTGAAGTAGTTCTCACCGTAGTTCGCCGTGTGCGTGAAGGCGAACTCAAGCTGCGCCCCCCGGTGATGGGCGATCTGGTAATGCATCGACTCTTCGCCGATCTCCTCCACCAGCAGGTCGTAGAGCCCTCCCTGGCTCACGACAGTCTCTCCGTTGTAGTGGAAACGCAGACCGCTGTTGAGATACGAGTAGTAGCGCAGCCTCTTGAGGATGAACTCGTCGTTCCACGCGTAGGTGGCGAAGACCTTCGGGTCCGGGGTGAACCTCACAAGAGTTCCCGTCTTCGCTTTCGCGTCCCTGCCATCCTTCTGAGTGACGAGCTTTCCTTCCCGGAACAGCCCCTGGACGAATTTCCCCTCGCGGAAGCTCACCACTTCGAACTCAGCCGAGAGTGCGTTCACCGCCTTCGTGCCGATGCCGTTCAGGCCGACGGAAAACTGAAACACGTCGTCGTTGAACTTGCCGCCGGTATTCACCTTGCTCACGCAGTCGATGACCTTGCCCAGAGGGATGCCCCTGCCGTAGTCGCGGATGAGCATGGACTCCTTTTTCCGGGAGATCTCGATCACCTTTCCCTGGCCCATGATGAACTCGTCCACGCTGTTGTCGACGATTTCCTTCAATAAAATGTAGATCCCGTCCATTGAGTTGGACCCGTCCCCGAGCCGTCCGATGTACATCCCGGTGCGGAGGCGGATGTGTTCCAGGGCGTCCAGGGTCTGGATGGCTTTTTCGTCGTACGCGACCTTCGATTTGGCCATGATTTAAGAGAGAATGTTATCGTGCCCACGGCAAAACGTCAATAGCTTGCTCTGGCAACACTGCAGCGGAGCTTCCGCGATGGACGGCGCGCGGGGGCTCGTATACAATGCCGGCAGGAGGAACCCGAAATGAAGAGGATTTGCGTACTTGCCGTCATCGCCATCACTGCTCTCTCGGGGTGCGCGAGTGGAAAGTTCCTCGGCTTCCTCGCGACCACTGACTACGTGGATAGACAAACGAAGGAACAGGCCGCGGAGATCGCCTCCCTGAAAGTCCAGCTCGCCGATTTCCAGTCCATCAAGGTTCAGGCCCAGGCGGCGATAGACCAGGTGAACGAGTCGCAGAAGACGATCCAGGATCTCCAGGCCCTTGCCAAAAGGGCCGAGGCAAGAATCGGCCAGATTCCGCAGGAAGTCATCAAGCGGATCATCAATATCCTCCAGGCGTCACAGGACCAGTAGTGCAGCGGCAGGCGCCTATCGCGGACCCCGCCGTCACGGTGAACTTCGACGGGCAGTCAGGTGAGCTGGTCATCCTCGATCAGACTCTCCTCCCTGGAGAGGTGCGCTACCTGAGGCTCACCCGACCGGAAGAGGTGCGGGAGGCGATCTACAACTTAAGGGTCCGCGGCGCCCCGGCCATAGGCGTGGCCGCCGCCTACGGTGCATACCTCGGCGCATGCCGGTCCCGGGCATCAGACGTCCCCGGCATCAGCCGGGATTTCCAGGCGGCCAGTGCTCTTTTGAAAGCCGCACGCCCCACGGCCGTGAATCTCGCCTGGGCCCTGGAGCGGATGGCGCATGCCTTTCGAGCCAGCGCCCACCTGCCGCCAACCGGCCTTCTTGCGGGTTTGAAGACCGAGGCCGATCTGATCCGGACCGAGGACGAGGAAGTCTGCCGGCGCATCGGGGAAAACGGGCTTGCGCTCCTCCAACCCGGCTGGGGCCTTCTTACCCACTGCAATGCCGGTGCACTGGCCACCTCACGGTACGGCACGGCGACGGCGCCTATCTACCTCGGCGAGCAGAAGGGCTACGCCTTTCGGGTCTTCGCGGATGAGACACGGCCGCTTCTGCAGGGTGCCAGGCTCACCGCGTGGGAGCTGAACGCCGCGGGAATCGACGTCACGGTCATCTGCGACAACATGGCCTCCATGGTGATGAGCCGGGGGTGGGTCCAGGCGGTCCTGGTGGGATGCGACAGGGTGGCGGCGAACGGGGACGCAGCCAACAAGATCGGCACCTCCGGCGTGGCGATCCTTGCAAAGCACTACGGGATCCCCTTCTACGTGCACGCACCTCTCTCGTCGATCGACCCCGCGTGCTTCTCGGGACGTGACATTCCCATCGAGGAGCGCGCGCAGGAGGAGATTGCCGAGATGTGGTACGCAAGGCGCATGACGCCGCAGGGCGTGAAGACATTCAACCCGGCCTTCGACGTGACGGACAGCGCGCTCATCACGGCCATTGTCACGGAGAAGGGCGTCATCCGCCCGCCCTACACGGAGAGCATCCGGGCACTCTTTCCCTGACCCTACCCGACTGACTTCGGTCGCTGTATCTTTCATGCACGATGTCGATTCGACCCATCAAGCGGCTCACCAAATCCAAGCCAACGCTGGAGGGTGCCGGCGTACACCTGCGCCGCGCATTCGGCTTCGGCAACAC
>PMZS01000042.1 GCA_003170115.1 Spirochaetaceae bacterium | reverse complement strand
CCGACCGCCTCCATCTTCTGGGAGTGAAGGAGCTGTTCCTGCATCCTGCTCAGCTTCTCGAGACTGCTCTCGAGGTCGCGCACGAGCCGTGTCTTTCTCCACGCGGCGGCGGCCTGGTGCGCGAAGGCGGTGAAGACCTGCAGGTCCTCCGGACCGAGGTCCTGGCNNGCCGGCAACCACGAGAAGACCGAAGGGCATGTCCTCGAGGACGAGGGGAACGAATATGACTCCCGCCGCCGCGGGCCCCGGGCCGGTTGAAGGCCCCGTCCTCGGCTCACCGAAAAACAGGGCGAGTGTCTCCCGCTCCAGCGTGCTGTACAGCGCCCCCCGGCCGTCCATTGCCTGCGCCACCCCGGCGGCGGCGTCGAAGGAGAGAAACGGGCCGCCGCCGTTTTCAGAGTCCAGGACGCTCACCTCTCCCGTGGCGCCGCTTCCCCGACAATGAGTGCAGAGGACCCGGGGAGACTCCGTGCAGGCCATGAACACGGCGCTGTCGAAACCGATCCCCGAGAGGACGCGGACAGCGGAGGGAAAGATCTCGGCCGGTGTAAGAGCCTGCTCCATGGCGAGTGTCGCGGCATTGAGGGACTGCAGCAGCCGCTCGGTCCGCTTGCGCGCGCTGATGTCGGTGACGATGCCGAGAATGGCGGGGGTGCCCTCGAAGCCGATGAGCCGTGTCGTGAGGATGGCATCGACATGCCTCCCCTCCCGGGTGACCAGGACGAACTCGTAGGGGGAGACTTCCTCCCCTTTCAAGTGGCGGCGGAAGGTGCGGGCGGCAATCTCGTCGTAGCCCGGGGCCGCCAGGCGCCGCACGTTGAAACCCGGCGCATACAGAGTCTCGCGCGGATACCCCATGGAGATCTCGCATTGACGATTGACGTAGACGATGCGCGTGTCCGCATAGATGAAGATGATGTTGGGGGACTGCTCGGCGAGGTTTCGAAACTTCTCCTCCGATTCCCGCAGGACCTTCTCCGTGCGCAGNNACCTGGTCGGCGATCGTCGTGGCAAGGAGCAGGTCCTCGGTGTCGTAGCGGCGGACCCGATAGGTCTGCACGCTCATGACGCCGATGAGGCGTTCCCCGATCAGCATGGGCACGCCGATCCAGGACGTCGGTGCCTTGCCGGTGCCCCACAACGTGCCAGACGGGTCTTCGGGGCCCGACGCGTTCACCAGGAGCGGCTTTCTGGTGGCGACCACGCGCGAGGTGAGCCCGGAGCCAAGGGGCTCCCGCACCGGCGTCTCCCGCCGTCCCTCGTCGACCTGGATACGGAAATCCAGCGTGTCCCCCTTCTCGTCCAGCAGGGCGATAAAGAACGCGTCCGCCTCGAAGATGGGAGTGACCTCGCGGTGCACGGTCTCAAGCAGGTCATCCAGATCGAGGACGGCGCCCGCCGCGGCGGAAATCCTGTTCACCAGGGAAAGGCGCTCCGCCCGCCGCCCGGTCTCCTCGTACAGGCGCGCATTCTCGATCGACGAGGAGAGCTGGTCGGCGATTGTCTGCTGGGTGAGGACGTCCATCTCGCTGAACGCGTCCAGCCTGCTGCTCTGAACGTCCAGCACGCCGATCACCCTGTCACTTCGGAGAATGGGCACGGCAAGCTCGGACAGGGTCTTCGCGGAGTCAAGGATCGAGACGTAGCGCGATTCGCGGCTGACATCGCCCACAACGAGGGGCCGTCCCGCGGCCGCCACCCAGCCGCAGATCCCTTCCTGACCGACCTTCAACCGGAAGTTGTTGATGTGTTGCGGGGCGGCGGGGTGGGTGGAGGCCTTGAGCACCAGCTCATCGCCCGAGACGAGAAACACGGCCACGGTGAAGTAGTCGAATGAATCGCGGATGAGCGTCGCGGCCTGCCCGAGCAGCTCATCGAGTCGAAGGAGCGTCGCGGTCCTGCGGCTGATCTGGGAGATAAGCTCCTGCCGGTGGGAGCGTTCCCGCAGGTTCGAAGCCAGCTCGCGCAGCGGATTGAAGAGCTGGCGCCGGATAATCCCCCAGCCCAGGAGTGCAACGCTGGCCATGCTCGTGATTGCCATGAGGGGGAAGCGCGGCTGTGCAATGCCCCCCACGAGGAAGCCGGCGAGGAGCAGACCGACGCTCAGGGCGATGGAGGGTGTGTTCTCCCGCCGCCACACCGTTGCCAGCAGGACGAAGGATGCCAGGAGGCAGGAAGTGGGCAGCATGGCCGATACGAGTCCCAGGGGGAGTACGCGGTAGAACACCAGTCCCTCGGTGCTCATCCAGGGATCCGCCACGAGCTTGCCCTCCGCGAGCGGGGCTGCCAGGACCAGCATGCCGGCGATGACACCCCCGACCGCGGCAATCGGCCACCAGCCGCGCACCCGCGAATAGCGCACGCAGAACAGGAGGAGGAACGGGGGGCTGAGGGCGAAGAAAAGAGTGGCACACTCGAGGAGCACTTGCGGGTTGCCGGCGCGGAAGTGAAGGGAGAGCCTCAGGAGCAGGGAACAGACGATGAACCCTGCCTCCATTGTGGTGAAGAGAACGAAGTTCCGGTTGAGAGGCTTGTCCAGGCCGGCCCCGCACACCACGAGCGCGAGGCCGGAAGACAAGGCAAGAGAGAGCGTCAGGCAGGCGATGTCGAGGCCCAGGAGAAAGGGCATGCGCTTCCTTATCGGCACCCCGGTTCATTCAGCTCGCCCGTGCTTTTCCCGCGCAGCGTATCGATGCGGATTGCGATCACGCAGGTGCGCGAGAGCGAATCGGGGCGGTAGGAAGGCTTCCCGAGCGGCCCCTCACTGTAGTGGCGCATGATCGAGTCCAGGCCCCTGATGCGTTCCTCCGCGCTTTCCACGATTCGAGCGCGTCCCGTGCCGACCACGCTCCGTGCCGCGGAAGTGAAGTCGCAGGCCATTGCGCCGGGCGTGACGGTCATGTCCGTGCACGCGGAAAACCCCACGACGGGGTGGCTGCGGAGGAGGTCGATCTTCGTGCCGACCAGGGCGCTGTGCACGTACAGCGTCTCGGCCTCGACGCCGAAGCAGACGGGGAGCACATAGGGTGCGGGCTCGTCGCGCAGGGCGATGAAAAGGATCCGTGCTGATCGGAAGATATCGTCGAGCGCCGCCTGGTCGATGATTTCCCGCCCGGCGCGCCTCATGGGCCGTTCCGATCCCCGGGCATTCATTCCGACCGGTCCTCTCTCTCAGGCCGGCCGTTCGGCTCTGTCGGGAAGCTCCTCGCAGAGCAGGGCGTCCAGCCGCCGGATCGTGCGGAAGAAATCCTTCTCCTCGAAGATGCCGCCCAAACGGAAGATCGAGGCCACCCGGGAAACGGCGACTGTTTCCGGATGCGTCGATGACTTCTCGAGGTGCGCCGCGTGATTGATGACATCGGAAACGATTGTACCCGTTTCAATGCAGAACTTCACCCGGCCGGAATCGATGCCAAGACGCAGCGCAATGTCTCCGGTGGGCGAACCCGAGGCGGAAAGGTTGAACACCGGCATCGTGCTCTGCAGCTCGATGGCGAAGCGCACGGCGCGCATCTGGTGGTCTCTCAGGGCGAAGGCGATGATGCCGCCGTCCCCGGCCCATCGGCGTGTCTTGAAATCGTGGTGAATCCCCCTGGACGGGCCGGCCCTGAAGTTCGCAGCAATGAGTTCGATCAGGTCATTTCGAATCGCGGGCTCGAGCTGCATCGTTCAAATCCTTTTGTGGGTGAGTGTTTTAAACGTTCGAAATGGTATTCTGTTCCCATGAATTATTTACCGAACAACGACCGGTATTCTTCAATGAAATATGCACGGTGCGGTCGGAGCGGCCTCAAACTTCCCGTTGTGTCCCTCGGTCTCTGGCACAACTTCGGCGGCGATTCGACGCTGGAAAATGCCCGCGCGATGATACGTCGGGCATTCGACCTCGGGATCACGCACTTCGATCTGGCGAACAACTACGGGCCGCCGCCCGGATCCGCGGAGGAGAGCTTCGGCAGCATCCTCAGGAGCGACCTGGGTGCGTGGCGCGACGAGTTGATCATTTCGACCAAGGCCGGATACCTGATGTGGCCGGGGCCGTACGGGGAATGGGGCTCGAAGAAGCAGCTTGTCGCCAGCCTGGACCAGAGCCTGCGGCGCATGGGGCTGGACTACGTGGACATCTTCTATTCGCACAGACCGGACCCCGAGACGCCCCTTGAAGAAACAATGGCGGCCCTCGATCACGTGGTCCGCCAGGGCAAGGCGCTGTACGCGGGCATCTCCAACTACAAACCGCCCGAAGCACGGAGGGCCATCGAGATCCTCCGCGGTCTCGGAACGCCCTGTCTCATCCACCAGCCCTCCTATTCCATGCTCAATCGCTGGGTGGAAGAGGGGCTTCTCGACCTTCTCGAATCCGAAGGGGTGGGATGTATCGCCTTCTCGCCGCTGGCGCGCGGCCTTCTCACGGACCGCTACCTTGCAGGGATCCCCGCGGATTCCCGCGCTGCCGGCCCCAGCGCGTTCCTGAAAGCAGAGGAGATCACCGAGGCCGTGCGGGCCCGCCTTTGCCGGCTCAACGACATCGCCTCCGCTCGCGGGCAGAGCCTCGCGCAGATGGCGCTGGCGTGGGTGCTGCGCTCGGGCCGGGTCACCTCGGTGCTCATCGGGGCGAGCAGGCCCTCACAGATCGACGACTGCGCGGGCATCATTCGCAGCCCCGCGTTTACCGCGGAGGATCTTGCAAAAATCGAGGCGGCGCTGGCGGACTGAAGGTGTGGGTCGATCACATCTCGAGTGACATGCGGGCCAGGGCTTCGAGCCTCTCAGGCAGCGCACTCACCGGCACGCGGTCCGCCACGCCGACGATGACTCCCGGGTCAGCGCGGGCCATGGAGAACGCAGCCTCAGCGGCTTCGCGGAAGCCCGATTCCGGGAAGGAGGCAAGGAGGCTGTCCTGAGGGATCCCTCCCCACAGCGCCATCCGCGCTCCCGAGAGTCCGCGCGCCTCGGCAAGGGGAGAGTCACCCTGCGGCGGCCCGCACACTCCTTCCACGCAATCAATTCCGCAATCGGCGAGGCCCGGGAGAAGCCGACGTACGGGACCTCCCACGTGTACGACCAGTCTTTTGCCGCATGCCCGCAGCATTTCCACGCTCTTCCTGTAGCTGGGAGCAAGCATCTCCTCGAACGCCGCGGGAGCGATGAACTGGCCGTCGAGATTATCCGGAGACACCACGGTCGATCCAGGCAGGCGCATGATCTCCGCCACGAGCCTGGCAAGCTTTTCCTCGAGTATTTTCACCACGTCACGCAGCGCATCCGGCTCCTCCAGAAAGAGTACGAGGCCCTCGGACCAGCCGAGGAACGTGTGGAAGAGCTCCGACCACGGTCTCTGCGGAAGCTGGACGGCGGGTATCTCGTCTGAAGACGCCTGTGCGGGCACTTCGTGACCTGGCCATGTCCCCAGCTCATACTTCCGTGCTTCCGCGACCATCCGGGCGGCGCGGAGATCGGTACTCCTCTTCACAGGGTACTCGGACTGCCACCAATCCCCGTCCGGCCCGAGCGTCCACCGCGACGTGAGCGTGCCCGCGGCGGTTTCCCAGACCAGGGTCCGCTCGATTGCATTTTTCGATTCCCGAATGCCGACTCCGGAAAGCTCGATTCGCCAGGGCCGCACCGGACGCCACGATGTGACGCCAAGGCTTCTGCAGATCTCGGTGAGCTGCATTCCTTTCCAGGCCGACGGGAGAGTGCCGCGCTCGGAATGCCAGGAATGCCAGAGGGTGAGGTCGGGCAGGTAGCGTGGCCAGGTGCGGGGGAAGCTCAATCAGGGTTTCACTTTCACGGGCTTCCGTCTCCTGTCGGAGGTGAAGCTCGCTTCAAGGCAGGCCTGGACACGGGCGCCGTTGGCGAAATCAGATTCATCGCTCGTTCCGCGGCGCACGGCGGCGATGAACCGCTGGTACTGGTTGGGCGTGATCCCTGCTTTTACCTCCTTCCATGAGGCCGGACGCATTGACCGCTTCGACTTCGCCAGTCCGTACAGCTCGGCGGACCGGTCGAGGTCTACGTCTACCGCGCCTTCATCACCGTACACCCTGACCTTCAGGCTGTTGATCTGGCCCGACGCCCAGCGCGTCGCGTGCACCGTGCCGATTCCTCCCCCGGCAAGCGTCACGATGGAGACAAAGCCGTCGTTTGCGTCCAGGACATACGGACCGATCCGATTGCCGGCCACTCCCTTGTCGAACGTGGAAAGCCGGCAGGCGATCTCGGAAATGTCGCCGCAAAGCAGGTCGGTGAGGTCGTAGATGTGGCATCCGATGTCGCCGAGCGTCCCGGCGCTCCCGTGCCTCCGGGAGAGCCTCCACGTGAAGGCGTCCGTGGTTCTCCAGTCGCCCCAGGTGTCCTGCACGAGCCAGCTCTGGAGATAGCTCGCCTCGACGTGCAGCACCCGGCCGATGCCTCCCGCGCGGATGAGCGCGGCCGCGGCCTGGACACATCGGGCATTGCGGTAGGAGAAGTTCACGTGCGTGACTATTCCACGCGCGCGGGCGGCATCGCGCATCTTTCTCGCGTCCGCCAGGGAAGTGGCCAGGGGCTTTTCACACAGCACCGCGAGCCCGCGGGCAATCGCCGCCAGGGACGCGGGCGCGTGCGCCGCGTCCACCGTCACGACGGACACGGCCTCCAGCGTCACCGCGTCAAGCATCTCGCGGTAGTCGATGTACCACTTCGGGATGTTCCACCGCGAAGCGAACGCCCGGGCCCGCGCCGGGTCGATGTCGCAGCAGGCGGCAAGCCGCACCCCCTTCATCGGGGAGAAGCTCTCCGCGTGGGTGTTGGCCATGCCGCCGGTACCGATGATGCCCAGACGGATCATGGCCGACACTGTATGCGGATCAGCTCTGCCAGTCCAGAACGTACTTCCCGTTCGCGTCCGTGAATCCGCCCACGATGATCATGATGAAATCGATCAGGGTCCAGATGCCCAGCCCGCCGAGTGTGAATACCATGGCGACGCCGGTACCGACCTTGCCGACGTAAAAGCGGTGCACGCCGAGCCATCCCAGGAAGAAGCAGAGAAGGAGGGCGGCGAGCCGGCTGAACGGGCTGACGGTTTTCTCGGACTGGTACCCCGGCCCCATCGCTGCCGTGCGCATCAGGGCGCCGCAACCGGGGCAGAATGAGGCGTCCGCCGCCACTTCCTTGCCGCATTTCTGGCAATACATGTCTTTCACCTCCGTCATCAATCGGTGGAACACCCGGCCGGCGAGTCAGTAGGAATACTTTTTCGCAATGGCGGTGAGCAGCTCTTCCATCTTCAGAAAGATGCCCACCAGCTCGGGATCGAACTTCTTGCCCGCCTGGTAGCGGATGAAGTGCAGGGCGTGCTCCTGCTTCCACCCGCTCTTGTAGGCGCGCTGCGACACCAGCGCGTCGTAGACGTCGGCGATCGCGACAACCCGGGCCGAGAGAGGGATTTCGGTGCCCTGCTTTCCCAGTCCCATGTAGATCTTCTCCGCGTACAGGTCCTCGATCCTTCCGGGGTAGCCGGTGCCGTCCCAGTTCTCGTGATGATTGAGGGCCACCTCGGAGGACATGTAGTCCCAGAAGGACGTGGTACGCCGGAAGAGGCGGGCTCCCAGGATCGTGTGCTGCCTCATCGAGAGCTTCTCGTCGTAACTGAGCTGGCCGGGTTTCTTGAGGATGACGTCGCTCACCGCCACCTTGCCCACGTCATGGAGGATGGCGGCGGTGCGCAGCACGTCGCGCACCTTGCGGATCTCACGGGGGGACACGTTGCGATTGCCCGCCCATTTCTCGTACAACTCCACGGAGTACGCTCCCACCCTCTTCGCGTGCTGGCTTGTCTCGAACGGATCACGCAGCTCCGCCAGCTCAACCATCCGCAGCACCATTTCCCGGGACATCCGGGCCTTCTCGATGGCATCCGCGGCGTGCTGGGCGAACTGGGTGATGAACAGCTTGTCGTCCACTGAGAAGGCGACGACCTCGCCGGTATCGCTTCTCGCATTGATGAGCTGCAAGACCCCGACGATCTCGTTCTCACGCGTTTTCAGCGGCACACCGAGGATGGAGCGGGTGCGGTAATGGGTCTTCCGGTCGAAGGCGGGGTTGAAGGAGAAGGAGACATCGCTCTGGATATGGTAGACATCGTCGATAAGGATGGGCTCGCCCGTCTTCGCCACGTAACCGGCGAGGGAGGCCTTGTCGACGGGCAGCGAGGTGCCGCTGGGAATGTACTTGTCCTTCGTTTCTCCGCGGAAGAGCGTGTCGTTCTGCACGAAGCTGAAATAGAGAAAGCCGCGGGCCGCGAGATAGATGGTGCCCGCGTCCGCCATCAGGAACTGCCGTGCCTCGGTGAGGATGCTTTCAAGGAGGGAATCCAGGTCCTTGATCGAGTAGAGTGATTCTATTGTCCGAAACAGCTTCTGGGTGTCGCGCTTCATGAGACAGCGTTCACCCCTTCCGCGAACGCATCTCCAAGTATAGTCGGAATGCCGACGACGCTCAAGCGCGCGCCGGCTTCGGCGTGAGCACCAGGGCGCGGAGGTCCTCGATTCGGGCGCAGTACGCCGAGGCATGGGCCTTCATGTACTTCTCGATCTCCGCCACCTGGTGGCTCCAGCCGGCCGCGGCGAAGTCGACACCCGCTGCCCGGGCCATCACAACTCCCGGCTTCAGGTCATCGACGACCAGCGCCTCTGCCGCAGGGCATCCGAAGCGCCGGAGAGCTTCCTGGACCGGCCACGGGCTGGGTTTGCGCTTCCCGGCTTCCTGCTCCCAACCGAAGATGAGATCGGGCGCGAACGGAGGAACCTGGGCGCGGTAGTGCCGCTCGATCACGCCTGCTTCGGAGTGCGAGATCACGGCAACGAGCCCGCCGTGGCTCCGGTAGTCGGCGAGCAGGTCGAGAAACCCGGGGAAGAACGGGGGTACGTGGGTGCCGGTCCAGCTCCTCCAGATCTCCATCTCGCGGACGAGCTCCGCCTGTGTCATCCCGAGGTCCCCCTCGAGGTAGTCCATGATCCCGTGGAAATTGCGCAAAAGCCATTGTTCCCTGGTGGGCGGCGTGCGGCCGGGACGGAGCTCCCGGAGGGCCTCAAGGTGCGCGGGGTAGTGGACCGCGGAGGTGCTGTCTACCGCCGTGTCGTCGTGATCGATAAGAAGGCACCGGTAGCGCAGCACCATGGCGGCATCCAGTGTACGGATGCGCATGGACAGCGTCAACGAGCATCCTGTATACTCGGTGCCATGAGGACGGGAAACGCGGCGCGGCCTCTCTGCCTCACCATCGCACTGTTGTTCGGAGTCGTGCTTGCCTCCTGTTCCCTCAACACTTTTGCCGTCCGCGCCGTGGCGGGTTTCCTCGCCGGCAGCGGGCAGGGGACCGTCTTCACGGGAGAAGAGGATCCCGAGCTGCTGCGGGATGCGCTTCCCTTTGCGATGAAGACCTACGAGTCGCTCCTGGAAGCGGACCCGCGCAATGCGCCGCTCGCCCTGGCGACCGGCAGGGCCTTCGCGAGCTACGCCTTCGCGTTCGTCCAGGCGCCTTCCGACCTGCTTCCGCCCGGGCAGGTGGAAGAGCAGCGCGCCATGCGGCAACGGGCCAAGAAGCTCTTCCTGCGCGCGCGTGACTACGTCCTGCAGGGGCTTGAGGTCCGCCGCCCCGGCTTCTCCGCTGCCCTGAACAAGGACGTCGTTCAGGCGGCCCTGCGCCTGACACGGAAGGAAGATTCCGACTATCTGTATTGGGCGGCGGCGGCGTGGTTGGGGGCTTTCGGCGCGGATCCGTTCGATTTCGTGCAGATCGTCGCCGTCCCGCGCGCCGTAGCAATGCTGAAGCAGGTGGACGCCTGGGACGATGCCTACGGGGCAGGCGCGGTGCCCGAGATCTTCATCTCCTTCTACGGGGGCGCACCGGCGGACCTCGGCGGAGGGGAACAGAAGGCGCGAGAGAGCTTTGCCCGGGCAGTGGCTCTGTCGAAGGGAATGCGCGCTGGCCCTTACATTGCGCTGGCCACATCGGTATGCGTGAAGAACCAGAACGCCGCGGAGTTCCGAGCACTCCTCGGCACGGCGCTGGCGATCGACGTGAACGCCGACATCCCGGACCGGCTGGCGAACATCATCAATCAGCGGAAGGCACGGTGGCTGCTCGACCACGTGGACGACTACTTCCTGTCGGACGAGGGAGGCGTGTGATGAGGCCGAGCCCCGCGCGCGTGGCGGCTTTTCTCTGCGCGATGTTCGTCGCGGCGGGCGCTTCCGGGCTGACGATCAAGCTGGGAACGCTCGCGCCCGTGGGATCTCCCTGGGAGCTCGGGGCAAGGCGGCTGGCGGCGGAGTGGGAGAGGCTGTCGGGCGGCACGGTGACCGTGAAGATCTATGCCGGCGGCGTTGCCGGAGACGAGCCCGACATGATCCGCAAGATGCGCATCGGGACGCTGAATGCCGCGCTCATCACGGTCACCGGACTGCAGGGGATCTTCAATGGCGTGAAGACCCTTTCTTATCCCCTGCTCCTGCAGAACGATGACGAGCTGGCGTACGTGCTGGAGAAGATGAAGCCGTTCTTCGATTCAGAGCTGCAGAAACGCGGGTTCAAACCCGTCATGTGGTCGCCGAGCGGCTGGGTCTATTTCTTCTCGCGCGCCCCCGTGGTGACTCCCAACGACCTGCGGCGACAGAAACTCTGGGTGTGGAGTGGAGATCCCGACGAGGTGCAGGCATATCAGAGCGCGGGGTTCCAGACCGTCACCACCGCGGCCACGGACCTCATGACGTCGCTCCAGGGCGGGATGGTGGACGCGTTGGTGACGAGCCCGCTGGTGGCCGCTTCCAGCCAGTGGTTCGGGATCGCGGGGAACATGACCGCGATGAAGCTTGCACCCCTGTGGGGCGCGGCGGTGGTGAGCATGAAGAGCTGGTCCCAGATTCCCGCGGATCTCCAGCCACGGCTTCTCGATGCGGCGCAGAAGATCACCGAATCCCTTGCTCCTGACATCGCGAAAGCGGATGGCCAGGCGATCAGCGTGATGCAGAAGTACGGCTTGAAGATCAACGAGGTTCCCCCGGAGGCTAAATCGTCCTGGGAAGACCTCCTGCAGAAGACCTTCGTCGGCCTTGTCGGCCGGTCCTACGACCGAACGTCATTCGAGATGGCGACGCAGTATCTCGGGGAATACCTGAAGGCTCATCCCCGGAAGTGACCTACAAGCAGTCAATTCCCGAGCGGTGAGGGTTGTGCGGATCGGGTGAGTTGTTCAGGTAGTAGAAGGCGGATTGGATCTTCGACCCGTTCTTCTCAGAGATCCGACCTTCCTTCAGCCAGACGCTTACCGTGCGTGCGTTTCTCTGGAACATCCGTGCAAGCGCGGCGGGAGACATGTCATAGGTCCTGCTGATCCACTTCAACATCGTCTGGGGGCTTTTCTCGCGCATCAGTGATTCCTCCACACCTGCATTAAGTATCGGAGCGATGCCGCGGGAGCTGAATTCGGNNGCGGTCCTGACGCTCTCCGGCCCGGTTGATCCCATCTCCGCGCGCTATCTCCTGCGAGGACTGGACAGGGCGCAGCGGGACGGGGCGGACGTTGCCGTCATCGAGCTGAACACCCCCGGCGGGCTGGGGACCTCCATGGACCAGATTGTGGAGAAGATCCTCGCTTCCCCGGTTCCCGTAGTCGTTTACGTCTGGCCCTCAGGCGCGCGCGCCGCTTCCGCCGGCGTGTTCGTCGCCATGGCCGCGCAGGTGACGGCGATGGCGCCGGGCACGCACATCGGGGCAGCGCACCCGGTGAATGCCAACGGCTCCGACATCCCGGGCGTCATGGGTGAAAAGATCCTCAACGATACGACGGCGAAGCTGAAGTCCCTGGCCTCCCTCCGGGGCAGGCCCGAGGATTGGGCCGACGACGCGGTGCGCCGCAGCATATCCCTCACCGATTCCGAGGCGGTTGCGCGCCACGTCGCGGACCTCAGCGTCCCCAGTCTCGGAGAGCTTCTTGCCCGTATCGACGGCCGCGCCGTGCGCACCTCCTCCGGGGACGTGGTCCTCAGGACGTCAGGCGCTGAGGTGAGACGCTTCCGCATGAGCTTCATGGACTGGATCCTCGCTTTCCTCGTGAACCCCGACGTTGCCTACATCCTGCTGGTGATCGGAATCTTCGGAGTGATTTTCGAGCTCAGCTCTCCGGGGGCCGTTGCGCCCGGGGTTGCAGGAGGAATCGCGCTCCTGCTCGCCTTCATTGGTTTTGGCAACCTGCCCACGAACATCGGGGGGATTGTCTTCATTGCCATCGCGGTCGGGCTTTTTCTCATCGACCTCAAGACGCCGACACATGGATTTCTCACCGCGGGAGGCATCGTGGCCTTCGTGCTCGGCTCCTTCCTCCTGTTCCCGCCGTGGCGGCCGCCCGCGGGAGCGGCCGCGCCGGCAGTGCCCGCGGCAGGCATTTCCGTGGCTCTCATCGTCGTGATGACCGTGCTCGTCGTCGCGTTTTTCACGTTCGTTCTTGGCAAGGGTATCCGCGCCCAGGCTCGGAAAATCACCTTCGGCGTCGAGGCGCTTGTCGGCGGCACGGGGACCGCCGTCACCGATCTCGCCCCGGAAGGCCTCGTCCTCCTGGCCGGCGAACAGTGGAGCGCGCGATCCGTCGAGGGCGGCATCGGGCCCGGCCAGAAGGTGGAAGTTGTGGGCAGGGACGGTCTTCGGCTGCTGGTGCGCCGGAGCGCGAAATAATGTCTTTGGATCCTGAACAGGAGGGCATCACATGAGCTACTTTCTCATCGCGGTCATCGTCATCTTTGTGATCATCATCTTCTCCTCGTCGATCAAGGTGGTGCGTGAGTACCAGCGCCTGGTGGTGTTCAGGCTCGGCCGCACGATCGGCGCGAAGGGTCCGGGGCTCGTGTTCCTGATTCCCATTGTGGACAAGCCGGTGTGGACGGACCTCCGCGAGCTGTTCCTGGAGATCCCCAGCCAGACCTGCATCACCAAGGACAATGCGCCTATCGACGTCGACTTCCTCATCTACTGGCGTGTCATGGACCCCAGCCTGTCCGTCATCCAGGTGGCCAACTTCGCGGGGGCCAGCCAGGGCATTGCCACGACCACCCTGCGCGCGGTGATCGGCGACATCCCGCTGGACGACGTGCTGGCCAAGAGGGAGGAGATCAACCGGCTGCTGCGCGTCAAGCTGGACGAGGTGACCGAGCGCTGGGGCGTGAAGGTCACCAGCGTGGAGATCCGGGAGATCGTGCCGCCCAAGGACATCCAGGACGCCATGAACCGGCAGATGTCCGCTGAGAGAATCCGCAGGGCCATGGTCATCGAGAGCGAGGGCAAGCGGGCATCCTCCATCCTCGTGGCGGAAGGGGAAAAGCAGTCGGCCATCCTCAAGGCCGAGGGCGACCGGCAGGCCGC
>PMZS01000189.1 GCA_003170115.1 Spirochaetaceae bacterium | reverse complement strand
GTCTTTTCGTGCGATTCGTGGTAAGGTTGTCTCTCCCAATTACGAATTACCAATTACGAATTACTCTGCTAAAGCTCCGTCTATCCGCAGCCGGGCCGGACACGTAGAATCCGTGTCATGCGGAAGCTCTATTTCATTCTGGGCTGCACTGCCGGCGGAAAGGGGACGGTGGGGCGCGAGCTGGCCTCGCGGCTGGGGGCGCAGATCATCAGCGTCGATTCGATGAAGATTTACCGCCGCATGGACATCGGCACGGCCAAGCCGTCCCTCGCGCAGCGTGCCCGGGTTCCCCATCACCTTTTAGACGTGGTGGACCCGCCCGAACAATTCAATGCGGGCAGGTTCGTCACCGAGGCGGAGCGGCTGATTTCCGAAATCAGGCGGCGGGGGAAGATCCCCGTTGTGTCCGGGGGGACCGCCTTCTACATCACCAGCCTCTTGTTCGGTCTGCCCGAGGCTCCGCCCGTGGATCCGGCCGTGCGCGAGAAGCTTCGCAACATGGAGCGCGATGAGGGCAGGGCCGCCCTGTACCGGGCCCTGATGCAATCAGATCCCGACGGGGCTTCCCGGATCCAGCCGAATGACCGCTACCGGGTGATGCGGGCGCTGGAGGTATTCCAGGCCACTGGCAGGTCCCTCTTTTCCTACCGCTGGCCCCGCGTTCCGCGCTCGGACATGCAGTTCCTCCTCATCGGGCTGGAGCGGCCGCGCCAGGAGCTGTACCAGAGGATCGACACGCGCGTGGAAACGATGTTTGAGGCCGGTCTGCTGGCGGAGGTGAAAGCCCTTCTTGCCAGGGGTTTCCGTCCCCGGGATCCCGGCATGAGAGGCATCGGGTACCGCGAGATTCTGGACATGCGATGCGGCTGCGAAACACTCGCCGAGGTGCGCGAGAGAATCGCGCGAACCACCCGGCGGTATGCGAAAAGACAGCTGACGTTCTTCCGGGCGGTACCGGGCGTCTGCTGGATGAGCCCGGAATTCCCCGGCGCCATCCGGACGAAGGTGGAGGCATTCGTCGGGGGAAGCACTTGACCATGGTGCGGGAAATCCGCATAGTGGCTTTTCGGCGAATGCGCGTCTCGCGCGCACCTAATAATCGAAAGGAGTAGGCGCTGTGCCTTGCGGTAGGAAAAGAAAGCGACACAAGATTGCCACCCACAAACGGAAAAAGAAGCTGAGGGCCAACCGGCACAAGAAGAAGCTGCGGTAGCGCGGCCTCCGAGGAGGAGCGGCACGTGAAAGCTGCGATGGTGAAAGCTGCGCGGGTTGTGATGCCTTTCCTGCTGCTTGCCGTGGTCCTGCCGGCGGGAGGGGAAAGCCTGTGGTCACCCGATTTCAAAGGGTACCTTTCCGGCAGCAGGGGCCTCGCGGCAGGCGATGCACTGGTCGTCCAGATCGATGCCTCCTCCTCGCTTTCCTTCTCATCCTCGAGCAATGATTCCAAGAACCTCACTCTCGAGTTTTCCGGCGGAGACGCCGGAAACATATTCTCTTTTCTCCCCCAGGTGCGCACCGGCGGCACGCAGAGCACCGCGGGCAAGGACAGCCTCAGCCTGAAAACTCAGATCCCCGTGGTGGTGACCGCGGTGAACCCGGATGGCACGGCCCAGGTGCAGGGCTCGCGCTCGATTGCCATCCAGGGGAAAAATGAATCGATCACCGTGACCGGTTCAGTCTCGCCGGGCCTGCTGGACCAGAAGGGCACGATCAACTTCTCGAAGCTTGCCAATGCGCGACTCTCGTACACGACCTTCCTCGCCTCGGCCAAAGATGTGTTGAGCCCGGCTGACCTTCAGAGGCTCCTGACTCCCGCCCCGGCAGCGGGCGCCCCCGCGGGCGCGGCTGCGGCCGGCGGTACGACCGGCGGCGCGGCGACCCCTCCCGCGCAGACCGGCCTGACAATTCCGGATGCGAAAAAGAAGGAGCTGCTGCTCCTGTACCTGAACCGGCTCATCGATATCGTCTTCTCCAAGTGAAGCTTGACGATGCAAGAAGCCAGCAGTTAGAATCCGCTCCGTGGCCTCCATCCTCCTGAGATCCCCTGAAACGAACGCGCATCCCGTCGACATCACGTCAATGAACGACGTGAAGAGGCACCTCGGAGACTTCGACCTTTCAGGCGAAGATATTCAGAAAATCGCGGACAACTTCCTGTACTGCACGATCAAGCTGGAAAGCGTGGACACCCGTGCGGCAAACCTGATGAAGTCGTACCTGGAGACCCTGGGCGGCGGCATCGCGATGAGCAGGGGGGCTCACGACTATACCGTGCGGGAAACCGATGTCCTCATCACGGGCAGCCGCCGAACCCTGCAGCTCCTGGCCACCCGACTGAAGGGGGAGCCCTATGGGCTGGACGCGGTGAGCGGGGAGATCCTCGCCTGCACAACGGCCGGGAACAGGACCATTTCCTGGGGGAGCCGCACGCTGGATTTCACCCACAAGACCTATGTGATGGGTATTCTCAACTGCACCCCCGACTCATTCTTCCCGTCCAGCAGGGCCGCGTCGACCAAGGACGCAATGAGATCGGCGCGAGAGATGATTTCGGCGGGCGTTGATATCGTGGACGTGGGCGGGGAGTCCACCAGGCCGGGCGCCGAACCGGTGCCCGTGGAAGAGGAGATCCGCCGCGTGATTCCGGTGATCCAGGCGCTGCGCGGTGACTCCGATGTGATCGTGTCCGTGGACACGCGGAAAAAGGAAATCGCCGAGCGCGCACTGGACGCCGGCGCCGACATCATCAACGACATTTCCGGCCTGCGCCACAACGAGGAGCTGGCCCGGCTGGTGGCCCGCCGCAGGGTCCCCGTCGTGCTCATGCATATGCGCGGAGCGCCGAAGACCATGCAGAAGAATCCCTACTACAAGAACACGATCAGCGAGATTCTCCGCGAGCTGCAGCCGTCCATTGCCGCGGCCATCGGCGCGGGAATCGCGCCGGAGATGATCATCATTGACCCGGGCATCGGCTTCGGCAAGCGCAGCCAGGACAACCTTCGCATCATCAAGGAGCTCGCGTCCCTGAAGTCCCTGAAGTTCCCGATCCTCGTCGGGCTCTCACGCAAGGGGTTCATCGGCGAGATCCTCGACCGGCCCGTGGAAAAGAGGCTCATCGGCACCGTCACCGCCAACACGCTTGCAATTCTCAACGGCGCGAACATCATCCGCGTGCACGACGTGGCGGACGCCGTGGAAATGGTGAAGATCATCGACTCCATACGGCGGATCGGAGCCTAGGCCGTTTCATGGAGCAGCTCCTGAACACATGGGTGGTGCGCGAGGTGGTGCGCCCCGTGCTGGACGTGCTCATGCTCACCTACCTGCTGTACAAGAGCTGGCAGATCCTCGTGCAGACCCGGGCGGTGCAGCTCGTCAAGGGCATCGTGCTGATGGTCCTCATCTACGCGGTCTCCTTCTTTCTCCAGCTCACCACGCTCCTGTGGATCCTCAACGTGCTGGTGCCCGGTCTGGTCATTGCCATTGCCATCATCTTCCAGCCCGAGCTGCGCAAGATCTTCACGCAGATCGGCAGCAGGGAGTGGTTCCGTGTCGGCGCGCGCAACGGGCAGCGGCCCGGCGCGCCGCGGCTGGACGTCCTGATGAACGCCGTTCAGCAGCTTTCATCGCGAAAACGAGGGGCGCTGATCGTGTTTTCCCGCCGTGTGGGGATCAGGAATATCGTGCAGACGGGCACCCGGCTGAACGCAGAGGTGTCGTTGAACCTGATCAGCACCATTTTCTTCGAGGGCACGGCCCTGCATGACGGGGCCATGATCGTGGAAGGGGACCGCATCGTGGCGGCCGGATGCTTTCTTCCCCTTTCAGACAGGGAGGACGTGGAGAGCGCCTTCGGTGCGCGCCACCGTGCGGCACTCGGGCTGGCGGAAGAGACCGATGCGCTGGTCGTTGTGGTCTCCGAAGAAAATGGGGCCGTCTCGCTGGCCCACGACGGGGACATCCGGTACAACATCTCCCTCACGCAGGTGGAGGAGGGACTGAAGTCGCTCCTGAGGGAGGGCCCAACGTGAGGGCGCACTCGTTGCCTGGCACCCTTCTGAAGGACCTTCCCGTGAAGGTCATCTGCCTTGCCGCGGCCGTCATCCTCCTTCTCTTCCACAGGGTCACCACGCTCTCGGAGAGGTTTTTCAGCGTCCCCCTGGACGTGGTCACTCCGGCAGGGCTGGCCGTCGCGTCCTCCTTTCCCAAGACCGTGCGCATCACCATGCGCGGCGCGGGAGATGCAATCTTTCCAATCCTGGAGGAAGACGTGGATGCCAGCGTGAGCCTCGACAGCCACCACACTCCGGGCGTGTACCGGGCCGAAGTGAAGGTGGAGCGCAAGGGCAGCGCGCAGGGCGTGGAGCCGCTGGATATCCGGGTGGACCCGCAGTCGATCACTTTCACCCTGGAGCCCCTCACCGAAAAGCACGTGGCGCTGAGCCCTGACTTGAAGGGAACGCCCGCGTACGGCTACGAGATGATCCAGTCGGGAGTCACTCCCCAGAATGTCATCATCCGGGGCGCGAAGAGCCGCGTTCAGAGCGTGACATCACTCTCCACGGAAGAGATCGACCTCACAGGAAGGTCCGACAGCTTCGCCACCAAGGTGAAGATCCTCCTTCCCAGCACGCTGCTGAAGATCGCGGGGGAGGCGGCCGCGGATTTCCGCGCGACCATCCAGGAAGCGGTTGTCCAACGCACTTTCGACAGCGTCGTCGTGGCGCCGTTCGATCTCTCGCCTCACCTGGCTCTGAAAACGGTGCTCGCGCCCGGGAGCGTGAAGATGCAGGGCACACAGCTCTCCGTGGACGCGGTCCGACCCGAGCATCTCCACCTGCTCCTGGACCTCGGGGGAGTGAAGCGGGCCGGCACCTTCACGCTGCAGACCAGGCCCGACGCGGCGCCGGGGGTCACGGTCCTGGACTGGTCGCCGAGGGATGCCACGGTGGATATCGTGGCATCCGGAAAGTAGGAGGGAAACACAGTGATCGTCGGCGTAGGAATCGACGTCGTGCACGTGGAGCGGATCCGCAGGTGGAGCCACATCGAGGGCCTGTACGACCGGTTTTTCCATCCCGAGGAGCTGGCAATCGCCCTTCCCAGAGGGGAAGTGGGCATCCTCTCCCTGGCGGCGCGCTTCGCGGCAAAGGAGGCCTTCGGCAAGGCTGTCGGCTCGGGTCTCCGCCACTTCGCCCTGCGGGAGATCGCCGTGCTCAACGACTCCCATGGGAAGCCCATCATGATGCTCACGGGAGCGGCGGAGGCGGCGTTCAAGGATTGTGGCGGGCACCGGCTGGTCTGCTCGCTTTCGCACGAGCGTGACAATGCGCTGGCAATGGTGATAATAGAGGGGTAGC
>PMZS01000377.1 GCA_003170115.1 Spirochaetaceae bacterium | reverse complement strand
AGCGGAACGCACGCATCCTGCCCTTTTTGCAGCAGCACGCGTTCGTCACGAGCGTGAGCTCCAGCCTCTCGAGTGTGACCGTGGAGAGGGACTTCACGCCGAACGAGTCGCAGATGGAAGGGACGGGCATCAGTCCGGGCGCGATCGCGGGACTTCTCCAGACCTACACTTCCGGCACCAAGGCAGNNACCCGATCATGGTCCAGATCGATCCCACGTACCTGAGCGGCGGGCAATCGCTGATGAACCTGCCGATCTACTCGGCAGCGCAAAAATCGCGGCTCCAGGTGGGCCAGCTGGGAAGCCTCGTTCTCCGCCAGACCCCGATCAGCGTGCTGCGCTACAACCGGCTGTACACGGCCACACTCTCCATTGGCCTGGCAAAGGGAGCGCCGCCCGCCCTCGCTTTCCAGAACACCCTCACCGATGAGCTCACCCGGCAGGGTCTCCTGGATGCGAACGTCACCCTCGGGTCCGGCGGCATATTCGGGGCGAGCGCTCTGGCGCGGGAGGTCGCGCGCACGGGGGTCATCGCATTTCTCCTTGCCCTGTTCCTTGCGTACCTCGTCATGGCGGCTCAGTTCAACTCCTGGCGCTATCCGGTTTACCTGCTGATGCCGGTGCCCCTGGCCATTGTCGGCGCCCTCCTTTTCGTCGTCCTGATGGGAGGCGGCCTGGACACTTTCGGCATGCTCGGCATGCTCCTGCTCATCGGCCTGTCCGCAAAGAACGCGATCCTCTACCTGGATTTTGTCGTCGAACGACTGGGAAAAATGCCGCTCAAGGAAGCGCTGATCGAGTCAGCAAGGCTCAGGTTCAGACCGATCGTCATGACAACGCTCACCGTCCTGGTCATCGCCGGCCCCCTGGTGTTCGGCAGGGGACAGGGAACGGAGTTCGGCCAGAGGCTGGGCGTGGTCATGTTCGGCGGGATCGTCTCCTCGGCCATCCTCACCTTCTTCGTCGTGCCCGCCGCATTCTTCCTCTTCGAGCGCAAGCGTGCGGCAGTGGAAAGCCCGCAGGTCACCGAAGCGTGACGTGAGCGGATTCATTCCGATCCCTCCGGTACCAGTCGATCCTGCGCGTCAGGAACATGACGGTGCCCAGCAGCAGGAAAAGTCCGGCGGCTCCCAGGAGGAGGGCGTTGTCTTCCGAAGAGAGGATCAGCGCAAGGAAGCCGTACGCGGCGCCCAGCACCGGAAGCATGACGATGCCGGCCCTGCTCCTTACGACGGCAATGGCATACAAGGTCACGAGGCCCGTACAGGCAGCCGCCGCGACCGCATAGGCCAGCTCGAATCTCAGGTGTTCCGCGAGTGAGAGCATAAGAAGGTAGAACACGCAGTCCGCCAGGCCCACCAGCAGGTATTGAAGAGGATGGATCCTGCGCCGCGAGAAGACCTCGAACAGGAAAAGGGTGCAGAACGGGAGAACGAGAAAAAGAATTCCGTACTTCAGGGCCCGGGTGACTTTCAGGTACGTGTCCACCGGAGTCATGAGGCTCACGCCGAAACCCGTTGCAATGAGGGCCTGCGGCTCCACCTCCCCGTCCGTCCATCTCTGCGGATACGCGCGCGCCATGGAGATGACCCGCCACTCGGCGTCAAAACCCTCGGGACCAAGCGTCCGGCGAACCGGCAGAAAGGAGCCATTGAAGGTCGGGCTCGGCCATGCGGAACGGATATGAACCCGGGTTTCATCCCCGAGCGGCAGGAAGCTCACCGAGTCCCCGCCGTGAAGCGACAGCTCGAACGCGAATGGGATGTCCGCGGCAGGGCCACGTCCGGACAAACCGCGAGCCAGGCTGGAGAGATCCGCACGCATCTCCCCGGGAAACATGCCTATGCTGCCTTTGCCCGAGTGGAACTCCAGTGTCCCCTGCCCCCACGTGAGCGGGACCCTTTCCTGAAGGGACCTCATGTCGGGCAGCTCGAGTGAAAGAAACGACTGGTCCCAGAGCAAGTCCACAGGTTTCACGCGAAGGCCCGAAAAATCCGGGCGCCCGAAGGTTCCCCGGACCGCCAGGCGTGCGCCGTACACGGTGACCTGGTACATGCCGCGGGCGCGAGTCTCCGGAAGAAGTGAACCGTCGATCGCGAGCGTTGCCGGAAGAAAATGCACCGCCTGTACCGTTTCCACCTGCTTGCCGCTCGAATCCCGCGATCGGCTCACGTACGGGACGGTCAGGATCGGCCCTGCCAGCGTCTGTGGCCCACCCCAGGAGCGCATGATCTCGGCTTCCGTTTCCGCTTTCCTCTGCTCTCGCTCGCTGACCACCGACTGGAGCATGAGCAGGGGCACAAGGAGAAGGAGCGAAAGGATGCCGATGATCAGGACCTTCACCACCACCGAATTCCGGCGCAGTGCGCCCGCCAGCTCGTTGCGTCTTTTCATGCTCAAAGCGTAGCAGGCATTCGCGCGGCAAACCCTGCGCCACTATTTCTTCTTCGCGGAGGATTGTGGCCGAATTGTTGCCTCGCGGGGCTCTATCCCAGGGGCTTGAACCTCGCCGTGAAGTGGCGCAGCACGGGCGCCTGCCAGGTGAAGGCATAACCGCGAAGCTCGCCGAGACGCTTCGCAAGATGCCCGATCATCTCCACCATGTAGTCCACGTGGCTCTGCGTATAGACTCGGCGTGGGATCGCCAACCGGACAAGCTCCCGAGGAGCGGGTTGCTCCTCGCCGGTGACCGGATCTCGGGAGCCCAGCATGATTGAACCCACTTCCACCGAGCGAATGCCGATGCCGTTGTAGAGAGCCACGCTGAGTGACTGCCCCGGGTACTCCCGCCAGGGAACATGCGGGAGCGCCGCGCCCGCGTCGATGTACACGGCATGACCGCCGATCGGCCTGATTACCGGTATGCCGGCTGAGCGGATCCCCTCCCCGAAGTACTCAGTCGACCTGAGCCGGTATGTGAGGTAATCCTCATCCAGTATCTCCTCAAGGCCGATGGCCAGCGCCTCAAGGTCCCGCCCCGCCAGTCCGCCGTACGTGGGGAACCCTTCCGTGATGACCATGAGGCTTCGGACAGACTCGGCAAGCTCGGGATTCCGGATCGCGAGAAATCCGCCGATATTCCCAAAAGCGTCTTTTTTCGCGCTCATCAGCGCGCCATCGCAGAGGGAGAACATCTCGCGGGCGATCTCCCGCACGTGGCGGCCCTCGAACTCCTTCTCCCGCTTCTTGATGAAGAAGGCGTTCTCGGCGAACCGCGCGACATCGAGGAACATCGGGATCCCGAGCGGCTCCACGATGCGCCGGGCGCGCCTGATGTTCTCCATTGATACAGGCTGTCCGCCCACGGAGTTGTTCGTCACTGTCATGATGAGCAGGCGCACGCTCCGGGAGTCCTTCTGCAGAAAACGGGCCAGCGCATCGAGGTCGATATTTCCCTTGAAGGGAGCCTCCGACTGCGTGTCTGCCGTCTCCTGACACGGGAGGTCGAGCGCCAGCGCCCCCGTGTGTTCGATGTTCGCGCGCGTCGTGTCAAAGTGCGTGTTGCCGATGACCACGTCGCCCTTCGTGAGCCTGAGAGCCTGCATCAGGAGGAACTCAGCCGATCTGCCCTGGTGAGTAGGGATGACGTTTTCCAGCCCGGTCAGTCCCTGCACCGCCGCCTCGAATCTCTGGAAGCTCGGGGACCCCGCGTATGACTCGTCGCCGACCATGATGCCGGCCCACTGGCGGGCACTCATCGCGGAAGTTCCGGAATCCGTGAGCAGGTCAAAGGTGACGTCCTGCGAGCGGAGCTTGAAAAGGTTGTAACCGGCCTCTTCAAGCACGCGACAGCGTTCAGCGGCGGAGAGCAGACGGATCGGCTCCACGGACTTGATACGGAAAGGCTCGATGATAGTTTTGGCGGGAGGCAGGTCTGGCGTCATGGGGAGGAGTATACAGAGAGCGGTGTATCGTCACAACTCGAGGTTGCGCTTCGCCCGCTCCGAGCGGCTTCGGCGCTGAGGGGGAATCCTCCTCGGCGCCGTTACCTGCTGTGTTACTTTGTGAATGTATTGCCTTAACCTAAGGGGCAGGCTTTGTGACAGTGGCCTTCTGGAGTGCAACCAGGGTCTGCGCCAACGCCCTTCCGTTCATCGTCGCATTCGTCTCCAGCGTGATCGAAGTATGACCTAAGATGTTGCCTTCGAAGTGGGAGGTTGTTCCCAGGTCCACGACTCCGGCGACCTGCCAGAAGATGTTCTTTGCCTGCGCACCGCCACTTAGAATGACGTGCGTTGCTGAGCTGATATCGAGGTTCCCTGCTATCTGGAATATCCAAACATCATTTGCGTTTCCCGAGAGAGTGACATCTGTAGGTATTGTCAGGTCACTGCTCCATTTGTAAAGACCTGGAGCAAGCGTCATTCCACCAATATTTCCAGCTCCGAGTTCTGTCGCAGTCGGTATGGTTCGTCCGGCGGCATCGTTGTACGCTGTTTCCATGTCACTTATGGCTGTGGTCATGACCGTTGGAGTCGGAGGTGCATAGTTGGCCGCATAGACTTTTCCAGTGACTATAGATGATGTTGAGAATTGATTAGAGGCGTCCGCAATTAGGCCAAATCCAGTTATGTAAGTCGCGGCTGCAGGGCTTACTCCAATATCACCAACTATCGAAGCAGTTCCAGTGGTTGATATTCCTGTTTTTGTTAGAACGACAAAATTTCCAGCCGACCCTAGGTCTACTGGAAGTAGAGGTGCTTTACCAGTGGTGAAATTCCATGTATAGTTACTTGCCAGTGCGTTGCCGGCCAGGTCCTTGACGCCGGTCGTGATGGTGGCGTTATAGAGGGTGCTGTATGCGAGATTGACTGCCACCAAGAAGGTCGCCGTGAAACCGGAGTAGGTCACGTTGCCAGTGACCTTGGTAATTTCATGCTTTAGAATGAAATTTGTTGAGGTGATCGTCGTGGGGTTCATCGCC
>PMZS01000325.1 GCA_003170115.1 Spirochaetaceae bacterium | reverse complement strand
TATGGGAACCTGCGAGCGGACGAGCTTTGCTCGAGGATCGGATACCTGTTTCAGAACCCCGACCACCAGATCTACCTGCCGAGCGTGCGTGAAGAGCTCAGCCTCGGATTGCGTCGAGAGCACGCGGAGCGGCGCGAGATCGAATCCCGAGTCGAGGAGGCCGCGCGCGTCTTCGGGCTGCCGGACCTGGACGCGCCGCCCGCTCTCCTGAGCTATGGGGCGCGTCGGAGGCTGCAGGCAGCCACCTACTTTCTGCTCTCCCGCGACCTGCTCATTCTCGACGAAATAGATTCCGGGCTCTCCTACCGGGAAGTTGAATCGCTGATTGATGCGCTGGCCTCCCGCGTGCCCGGTATCGTGCTGATCACCCATGACCTTGCCCTGGCGAAGGCGGCGTGCGACCGGGTTCTCGTGATGAATGAAGGGAGGATCACGGGCGATGCGAGACGCGGGCGCTTTGAATCGGTGGAGGCACTGGGCGGCGAAGCGGTGCTGCTGTGATCGTTGAGTTCTACCGGCCCGGAAACAGTGCCCTGCACCGGCTGGACCCGCGCCCCAAGATGCTTTTCCTGATCGTGGTGCTCATCGCGTTCTTTCTGCCATCCGCCCCCTGGGTGCTCCTTGTCTTCACTGCGTCGATCGTCGCTGTCATCGCCTTTTTTCTTGGCCCGGCGCAATTGCTTCCGCCCTTGAAGACACTGTGGCCGATCCTCATCCTCATTTCCCTGCTCACGGCCCCCTTTCACCGAGCCGGCCTTCCCGTCTTACGCGTCGTCGACATCACCCTCGTGACGACAGAGGGGCTCAACATGACCCTGGTCCTGCTCTTGCGTTTCCTCGGGATCACGTTCGGTTTCTTTGCCGTCGTGCGCACGGTTGCTCTGGATGACATGGTGCTCAGCCTGCGATGGTTCGGGCTTCCGTACGCCGCGTGCCTGGTGATGACGATCACTCTTCGGACGATCCCATCACTGGCCGCGACCTGGCACAACGTCGTGGATGCCCACCGGCTCCGGTCGGGGCTTGACGGCAGACGTCGGCGGCGGCGGATCGTGGAGACGTATGGACCGGTCCTCACCTCGGTCCTTATCGAGGCGGTCAAAGGGATCCCGGCCCTGGCCATGGCGTTGGAGAGCAGGGGATTCGGGCGCCGCAACGCGCGCACTTCTTATGCCGAGCTGAAGAAGGGGCGTGCTCTTGTCGGAGACATGCTTGTGCTCGCGGCTGCCTCGGCCGCCCTGCTCTGGCCGGTATTCTTCCGCTGGTGATCAGAATCTCTTGGTGCTCGGCGGGTTTTCCCGTATAATGAGATGCATGAACGACCAAAAACCATCGGTTTCACCCGCGTTTCGGATAGCATCAATAGCAATACTGGCCGCGGTCACAACGGTTCTCACACGCGTTGTCCAGATTCCCCTGCCTGCCCGGGGATACATCAACCTTGGCGACGTGGCAATCGTTTTCTCGGCCCTCACCCTGGGACCTTTTTCCGCCGCGCTCGCAGGAGGGCTTGGAACCGCGCTCGCAGACATTCTCAGCGGCCCATACGCATTCTGGGCTCCCATCTCTCTCATTGTCCATGGCCTGCAGGGCCTTCTCATAGGGCTCATCGTCCAGGTCCGGCCCCGCAATATCCTGCTGCAGTGTCTTGGCGGAATCGTGGGAATGATCATCATGGCCGGCGGGTATCTGCTCGCAGGGGTATTCCTTGAAGGAGCAGGTCCGGCGCTCACGGAGGTACCGGGCAACATCATCCAGGGCGGGGCGGGGGTCGTGCTGGGGATCCTGGTGGCCGCAGCGGTGATCCGGGCGTACCCGCCCGTCCGCCAGTGGAAATGGTGAAGACACTCGCCGAGAGCCTTGCCGATGTCCGATCCCGCATCGAGGCGGCCGCCCGAAAGGCAGGACGCGCTTCGGCGGACGTGAGGCTCATGGCGGTGACAAAGGGTTTCCCTCGCGAGGTGGTTCAGGAAGCGCTCGGTGCGGGCTTGTCGCTTTTCGGCGAGAATAGGGTCCAGGAGGCCGAAGCAAAGTTCGCTGACCTGCCGGTGCCGTGCGAAACACACCTTATCGGCCACCTCCAGACGAACAAGGCACGGGCGGCGGCCGCTCTCTTTGCCTGCGTGCAGTCCATCGACAGCATGCACACCGCGGAGGCCCTGGATGCGCGGTGTGCCGAGCGCGGTGCACCGATCGACGTGCTGCTGGAGCTGAACACGAGCGGCGAGGATTCCAAGTCGGGCTTCCGCACCTGCGACGAGCTGCTCGCCGGACTGGACGCGGTCAGGAAGCTGCCCCTGCTCCGGCTGAAAGGCTTGATGACAGTGGGACCCCTCACGGACGATCCGCAGAAAATCCGTGCCGCCTTCGCACAGCTTCGCTCCCTGTTTGACGAAGTCCGGCCCGGTCTGTCGGGATTCGACACACTTTCCATGGGCATGTCGGGGGACTTCGAGCTGGCCATAGAAGAAGGTTCAACGCTCGTACGCCTGGGAACGGCCTTGTTCGGCATCCGGGGGACGAGGTGATCGGAAAGACAATTCGTGGGGCGTTCATTGCCATTGCGCTCCTGCTCGTCCTGACCGGGCTGGCCACTGCCCAGGACCGCACGCCGCAGCCCTATACGCCCGAAGAGTTTCAGACCTGGATGAAAGAGGCGTGGCGGGGGGCGGCGGTTTTCGTGGGTTCCTTCCCTTTCACGCTGTTCGCGACGCTGGAAGCGTACGACACGGTTCGGTACGTGTCCAATAATTTCAACCCGAGCTACGCGCCATGGCCTTTGGGCTCCGGCGCGGCCGTGTCGTACTCGGGTGAAGAGACGCTCTGGCTGGCGTTGTCGGCCGTTTCTCTCTCCATGGTCATTGCGGGAATCGACTTCCTCCTTGGCCGGATCAATGAACGCTCCCCGAGTCATTGAGTGCAGGGTCGAGCTTGCACCCGACGTGGGAATGCGGCTGGACGTGTACGTGTCCGAGAGGCTTGGCCTTTTTTCACGCAGCCAGGCACGGGGTCGCATCCTTGAAATCGCCGTGAACGGCGTTCCCTCCAGGCTGGCGCGCAAGGTGAGGCGCGGAGACGTTGTCACGATGAGCTACGTCGATCCGCCTCCGAGCGACCTGCTGCCGGAAGATATTCCTCTCTGCGTGATTTTCGAGAATGAGAACGTGATCGTTCTCGACAAACCCCAGGGCATGGTGGTGCACCCGGGCAGCGGGAACCGGTCGGGCACCATGCTGAACGCGCTTCTTTTTCACTGCCATGGGATCACGGAGCGATTCCCCGCGGAAGATGCCCGGCCGGGCATCGTGCACCGTCTCGACAAGGACACTTCGGGAGTCATCATTGCGGCGAAAAATCCCGAGGCGCACGCATTTCTCGCTCAACAGTTCCACGATCGCGCCGCGCGGAAACGCTACATCGCGGTCACCCTCGGAGTCCCGCCGGGTACGGCAGGCAGGGTGGAAGCCAGGCTTGCCAGGGATCCCCGCGAGCGCACGCGTTTCACGTGGGTCGAGAAGGGCGGAAGAAGCGCTCTTACACTCTACAGGGTGATTCGAACCTACCGTACCCCGGACGGGTCCTGCGGGCTGGTCGTGCTTGTGCCGCGTACCGGCCGTACGCACCAGTTGCGGGTGCACATGCGGCGGCTGGGGACGCCAATCCTCGGCGACCCCCTGTACGGCAGCCGGGACGCTCGGTTTCCCGGGGCGACGCTCATGCTCCACGCACGGAGTCTCTCCATTGTGTTGCCGGGAGAAACTGAGCCTCGCACGTTTCTTTCACCGATGCCGGAGAGGTTTCGCGGCGTGATCCGGCAGCTTCAAAGTTTTTCTCCCAGCAGCGGATTGTAAAGCTTCTCGATCCCTATCTTGGTGGGCGGACCGTGGCCGGGAAATATCAACACCTCATCGCCGAGAGGCAGGAGCTTCCGCCTTACTGATTCCAGGAGCACTGCGCGCGCATATCCGTCACGGGTGGCTCCCGTTCCCCCCGCGGAAAGCGTGTCGCCCGTGAAAACAATGTGACCCAGCATGAAGCACAGGGAATCGATGGAGTGCCCGGGAGTTTCCATGACCCGGACGTTGAATTCGCCGAGCAGAAGTTTGTCACCGTCCTGAACATGGTGAGCGGGAAAATCCAGCACGCTGGGCTGGTTTGCATAAATCTCCGCGCTGTACACCTTCAAAAGCGCGCGAATCCCATTGATATGCGCGTTGTGCGCGTGAGTGATAAGGATGGAGCGCACGTACAACTGATGCTCTTCCACGGCCTGGAGCAGCGGGGCATCGAATACTCCCGGGTCCACGAGGACGGCATCTCCGCCGTCGTCAGGACCCACGAGATAGGTGTTCGAGAATCCCATCCGGGAAAAAAGAGAAAAAAACTTCACCCCAGCCGCTCCTGGAAGACCGCCTCGTTCGTGTTGGAAGAGCGGAAATCGACGGTGTTCCTGTGCAGGAGGTCGAAAAACGCCCGCGTGAGATTGCAGTCACACATGCTCACCGATTCCAGGACGGCTCCGGTGAATCGCGAGCCGTAGAGGTTCGAATGATCGAATTTGACATGCTCGCCCTGAATGCCGAGGAAATTGACCTGGACGATCTCGGAGCCCTCGAAGGAGCATCCCCGGAGACGGGAGCCTGCGAAAACCGAGTTCTGCGTGACCGCCCCTGAAAAATCGCAGTCTTCGAAGGTCGCCCGATCGAGAAACGAGAGATGTATGCGCGCCGAGGACAGATTCACCCGCACGAATGTCGCGGCTGTGAGCCTGCATCCCGAAATGTCCGCGCCGGAGAGGTCGGCATCCTCGATATGGATGCCCGGAAGGTCCAGGTCCCGCAGGATGATTTCTCCGGCGTTTCGCTGGAGAAGGCCCGCGACAAGTTGAGCGGCGTCGGAAGTGTGCACAATACAGCACGGGGAACCGGACAGGGCGGGACGATTGCATCCTTTTTCCGCGCATGGGCGTGGAGCGAACATACCGTGGAACACTACCTGTTTGGCAGCATTTAGTATATCCTGTCGGGAATGCACTCGTGTCATTTCTGCAGCGCGGCCGTCGAGAATCCCCGCGAGGTATACCGATCCTCCACCTGCCCGGCGTGCGGAAAGGATCTCAAGATCTGCCTGAACTGCAGGTTCTACAGTCCCGGCGCTCATTGGGACTGCACCGAAACGATCGACGAGATGGTCAGGGACAAGGACAGAGCCAACTTCTGCACTTTTTTTTCCTTCCGCCTGTCTTCTCCCGGGGCAAAGGGCGCCGCGAAGCCGGATGCCGGTATGCAGGCAAAGCGGAAAATCGACGAACTCTTTGGAAATGGTTCCTGAGACCGTTGCATTTCTCGACTCGGGCGTCGGCGGCCTGCCGTACCTTGCGCACGCACGGAGGCTTCTCCCCGGCCGGAGGCTTGTCTACGTCGCGGACCGCGAGAACTTTCCCTATGGTGAGAAAGATCGAACGTCGATCGTCTCCTTCGCCCTCTCCCTCGCGGAGAGGCTGATCAATCGCGAACATCCTGCACTGGTCGTTGTCGCATGCAACACGATGTCGGTTGTCGCCCTGGATCATCTGCGCGCGCGGTTCCCCGTGCCGTTCGTCGGCGTCGTCCCTGCGGTCAAGCCGGCCGCATCCCTTTCTCGGAGGAAACGCGTGGGAGTGCTCGCCACACGCCAGACGGTGGAGGGGGAGTACCTGCGAAACCTGATACTGCGGCACGCGGCGGGCTGTGAAGTGGTGAGCCTCTCCTCATCGGCGCTGGTCGAGTTCGTTGAGAAAGGGCTCTCCCGGGCAAGCCCGCGCGAACGCGAAGAGAGAGTCCGGGGGGAGGTGGACCGGTTTCTTTCGGAAGGGATCGATGCGCTGGTGCTCGGATGCACGCATTTTCTTCATCTCGAGCCCGAGTTCCGGTTGCTCCTGGACACCGAAGGGATCGCCCTGGTGGATTCCCGCGAAGGCGTGACGCGGCAGGCAGTCCGCCTCCTGCAGGAAAGTGCTCGGCAGGGAGGCGCCCGGCACGGAAGCCCGGACGGCCCTGACGCGCTGTATGTCACGGGGCCGCTTCCCCTGGAAGAACGCTACCAATGGTTCGCCGGGCAGTTCGACCTTGAGCTGCGGGCCGGGCCATGAGGGCCGTGAGTCGGCCCGTGATCCGGGCATCCGAGCCGATGCAGGCAGAAGTCCTGTTCGGGATCAACTCGATTTATACGGTCCTCGCGGGAGGGAGGCGCCTGCAGTGCAGGATCAAGGGGAAGAAGATCAAGGAAGCCCAGCGAAGCTACAACCCCATCGCCCCGGGAGACCTGGTAGAGGTCACCCCGGACGCTCTGAGCCCGAACGAGGGAATGATCACCGACGTCATCCCCCGAAGGACATGGCTCGTACGGTGGAATAAGAAGGGCAGGGCGCCCCAGATCCTCGCGGCCAACGCGGACATCGCAATCTGCGTGACCAGTCCTGCCGCTCCGCCGTTTCGGCCGCGATTCATTGACCGGCTCATCGTCGCCGCGGAAACCGGCGGGCTCACGCCGCTGGTCGTGATGAACAAGAGTGACCTGCCGTGTGCGGCGGAAGTCTCGGAGAGGCTCTCGCACTACCACAGGATGGGGTACCAGATTCTTTCCTGCTCTGCGCGGACGGGGGCCGGGCTGGACGAGTTCGCGGCCATCCTCAGGGGCAGGACCGCGGTGTTCGTCGGCCAATCGGGTGTCGGCAAGTCCTCCCTCCTGAACGCCCTCGCACCGGGGGTAGACATGCGCGTGGGGGAGTTGTCCCACAAGCACGACCGGGGAAACCACACGACGAACTTCTCCATCCTCCTGCCGTTGGAGAAGGGGCTTCGAATCATCGACACCCCTGGCATTCGCGAATTGGAGCTGGCCGAAGTGCTTCCCGAAGAGGTGGGATTCCACTTCCGTGATTTTGCGCCGTACATGCAGTCGTGCGCGTACCAGCCCTGCCTTCACGACGACGAGCCGCAATGCGCGGTCATGGCGGCAGTCGAGCACGGCCGAATCCATTTCGACCGCTACGAGAGCTACCTGCGGATCCTCCAGGAGCTCCGCGAGACGAGGAAAGCCGCGCATGGATGAGCACGCGCTTGCGCTGCTGGAGTTCTCCCGCGTGCGGGAGGAACTTGCGGGCTTGTGCGCGAGCCTGACGGGAGCCGCGCTGCTCGACGTCCAGGAGTTCCTTACCGACCGGCAGGCGCTTGATGACATGCTGGGACTGACTCTTGAGTTTCGAGCGATCCTGGAATCGGGAAAACCGGCACCAGGATTCGATTTCCCGGATGTCGAGGAAGTCGTCCCGCGTCTCGGGAAGGAAGGACTCCAGCTCGAAGGCGAGGAGCTTGCGGCTCTCGGCCGCTGGATCCTCTCCGGCCTCAAGATGAAGCGCCTGGTTCTCATGAGTCGGCCCGGGGGCCCGCTGGCTCGGCACGCGGAAGGCGTGCCGGACCTTTCGCCGCTTTCCCGGAAAATCTTCAAAATTGTCGACCATGATGGCGCGCTGAGGGAGAAACAGATTCCCGAGCTTGCGGCGATCAGGGAGCGCATCCGCAGGCACAGGGAAGACGCGGATCGGTCGGTGCGCGGCCTGCTGGACCAGCCTGCGTACAGGGCATATTGGCAGACCACCACTCCGACACAGCGCGACGGGCGGGTCGTACTTCCGCTGAAGGCGCAGTACAAGGGGCGGGTCAAGGGAATTGTGCACGAGATGTCCTCCAGCGGTTCCACGCTGTTTATCGAGCCGCTTGAAGTCGTGGAGAAGAACAATGCGATTGTCCAGGAGGAGAACCTGTATCGCCTGGCCATGCGCAGGATCCTCCGGGAGCTGACTTCCGAGGTTTCGCGGTGCGCGGGTGATGTTGGTCTCCTTGTCCGCGCCGTCTCGGAGATGGACACATGGCTGGCGCGGGCGCGCTACGCAATCTCCCACCGATGCCGGAGGGCCGAGCACGATCCTGAGCGTGTGTCATTGGTGGATGCGCGACATCCGCTGCTGGGAAGCACGGTCGTGCCCGTCACCATCATCGTGGGAAGCGATCAACGGGTGCTCATCATCACCGGTCCGAACACCGGCGGCAAGACCGTCAGCCTCAAGACTGTCGGCATTCTTGCCCTCATGAACCAGTTCGGGATGGAAATCCCGGCGGCCGAGGACTCCGCGCTCCCCCTCTTCGACTCGATATTCGCGGACATAGGTGATGAGCAGTCCATCGAGCAATCGCTGTCGACATTCTCCGCGCACGTGAAGAACCTCGCCGGGATCGTCGGCGGCGCCGGCGCCCGGTCACTCGTGCTTCTGGACGAGCTGGGCGCGGGCACCGACCCGCAGGAGGGAGTGGCACTCGCCATGGCGCTGCTGGACCACTTCATGGCGCGCGGGTGCATCGTGCTGGCCACAACTCACCATGGCATCCTCAAGAATTATGGCGCCACCCGGCCGGGGGCGCAGAATGCCTCCATGGGGTTCGACTCGGAAACCTTTGCGCCGACCTACAGGATCCTCATGGGCGTGCCGGGAGAAAGCCACGCCCTGCAGATCGCGCGAAGGAGCGGCATGCCGGAGAACGTGCTGCTGAGCGCCTTTTCATATCTCGACGACGAGCGAACTGATATTTCCCGGCTCGTCTCTCACCTGGCCGAGCGCCACCAGAAGCTCACGGTGGCAGAGGACGAAAACAAGGCGCGCGAGCAGGAGCTCAGGGAGAAGAGGAGAACCGCGGACCTGAAGGAACTGACCCTCCGTCAGAAGGAGCTGGAGCTCCGGAGGGACGGCCTGAAGGAACTTCGCGATTTCATCGGAGAGGCGAGGAAGGACTGGGAGGCGCTGCGCGAAAGAACTGGCGCCTCGACGGGATCGGATTTCGGCCGACTTGCCGCGGGCATCCAGGCGCGCATCGAATCGGAAGAAAAGAGGATCGAGGAGGAACGGGATGCGCTGGCTCCCGCTCAGTCTTTCGACCTTCAACCGGGCATGGAGATCATCATCTCACGGACTGGACGACGAGGCCGGGCGGTGAGGCCTGACAAGGCCGGTCGTTGGATCGTGGAAACGGAGACGCTCAGGCTTTCCCTGCTGCCGGGAGAGCTCCTTCCCGCGCCTCAGGCCGGTCCCGCGGAGAACGCCTCATCCTCCGTGAGCTACGCGGCGGCGGGTCCGGTGGATCCACCGGTGCTGGAGCTTCACATCCGGGGACTGCGGCTCGAAGAGGCGATGAAGCTCGTGGAGAAACAGCTCGACAATGCCCTACTGCACGGGCTGCGGGAGTTCAGCATCGTGCACGGGAAGGGGGAGGGGATCCTGCGGACCGCCGTCCATGAATACCTCAAGAGCCTTCCGGCAGTCGAGGACTTCCGTTTCTCATTGCCCGAGGAGGGCGGCTTCGGCAGGACGATCGTCACGCTGAAGAGCTGAACGCTGAAAGGCAGCGGCTGACTTGCCATCAGAAAGGCGCGACGGTAGTATGGCCCGATGGATTCCGGTCTCTACGGTCAGGTTCTTTCCTCCCCGGAGGTGATTGCGGCCGCTCTTTTCGTGATTCTCCTTCTCCCTCTCATTTTTTTCATTGCCTCCACCCGCAGCCGAGGGAGATCAGTGAGGCTTCCCGCCCGTCGGGCCGTGCGGGCGCAAAAGCCCTCCACAGAGGATGGCCTGGATGAACCCCCTGCACGCGGGACCCGCACCCGTGCCAGGGGCCTCGTGGCCGGTCCGGAAGACAGGGAATGAAAAGCATCATCATCCGGGGCGCGCGCGAGCACAACCTGAAGAACATCGACCTGGAGCTTCCACGTGACTCGCTCGTCGTGGTTTCGGGCCTCAGCGGATCCGGCAAGTCCTCCCTGGCCTTTGACACGATTTTCGCGGAGGGGCAGCGCCGGTACGTGGAATCCCTTTCCTCCTATGCGCGGCAGTTCCTCGGCCGGCTGGACAAGCCTGATGTCGACTACATTGAAGGCCTCTCTCCCGCCATCGCAATCGAGCAGAAAACGACCCACCGCAACCCGCGATCCACCGTGGGAACCGTCACGGAAATCTACGATTACCTGCGCCTCCTGTTCGCGAGGGTCGGCGTCCCTCACTGCCCGCGCTGCGGCAGGGAGATCCAGGAGCAGTCAGTGGACCAGATCGTGGATTCACTCCTGGTGATGCCGGAGGGCACGAAGGTGATTCTTCTTGCTCCCGTGGTGGGGGCGAAGAAAGGGGAGCACCAGAAGATCCTGGAAGACGCGAAGCGGATGGGGTACGTGCGCGTGAGAGTCGACGGTGAGATCCTGCCTCTGGAGGGGGAGATCACGCTTGATCGCAAGCGGAAGCACACGATTGAGATCGTGGTGGACAGGCTGGTCGTCTCCGCCGAAAGCCGCAGGAGATTCTCCGAGTCGATCGAGGGAGCATTGGAAACGTCCGGCGGCATGCTCATCGCGCAGGTCCGGGAGAAATCGGGGGATCGCGAAATCCTCTTCTCCCAGAAGAGCGCCTGTCCCACCTGCGGGATCAGCATTCCGGAAATGCAACCACGGCTGTTCTCATTCAACAATCCTTTCGGCGCGTGCGAGAAATGCTCGGGCCTCGGCGTGACGCTGGAATTCGACCCCTTCCTGGTCGTTCCCGACATGAGCCTTTCATTCAACGAAGGGGGAGTTTCGCCGTACAACCCGAAGGCCAACTGGCACAGGAGCCAGTTCGAGTCCCTGGCGAAGCACTTCAAGTTCTCCCTGGATACTCCGCTGAAGGACCTCCCGCGGGATGTCTTCAATATCCTGCTCAACGGGACAAAGGAGAAGATCGGATTCCGCTACGAAAGCAGGGACGGCCGGGGGAAATGGGAGTTCCAGTCCGGGTTCCGCGGAGTCCTGAACGACCTGAAAAGACGCTACCTTGAAAGCAGCTCGGAGCAGGTCAAGGAGTGGATGGAAGGGTTCATGTCCCAGAAGGACTGCGAGGCCTGCGGCGGCCGGCGGCTGAAACCGGAGGTGCTCGCGGTGACCGTGGGGGAACGCAACATCCACGAGCTCACCCAGATGTCCGTGCGCGATGCGCTGGACTTTTTCGCAAAGCTTCCCCTTTCTCCCACCTCCCAGAAGATCGCGCGCCAGATCCTGAAGGAGATCGCCGCCCGGCTCACCTTCATGAAGAATGTCGGGCTCTCCTACCTGACGCTGGAGCGGCGCGCGAGCACCCTCTCGGGAGGCGAGGCGCAGCGGATCCGGCTGGCGACGCAGATAGGATCCTCGCTCGTAGGGGTTCTTTACATCCTGGACGAGCCGACCATCGGGCTTCACCAGCGCGACAACGCGCTGCTTATTGAAACCCTCAAGCATCTTCGCGATATCGGCAACACCCTCATCGTCGTGGAGCATGACGAGCAGACCCTGCGCACGGCGGACTACATCGTCGACCTCGGTCCCGGCGCGGGCGTGCACGGGGGCCACGTTGTCGCCGCGGGCAGCGTTGAGGAAGTCTGCGCAAATCCCCGTTCGTTGACGGGCCAGTACCTCACCGGCGTTCTCACGATTCAGCGGGGTCGGGAACGGCGGCCGGGAAACGGCGCGCGGATCGAGCTGCGTGGCGCGCGCGAACACAACCTCCAGAGTATCGACGTCTCCTTCCCCCTGGGTACCCTGATCGCGATCACGGGGGTCTCAGGTTCGGGCAAATCCACGCTCCTTTCGGACCTGCTCTTTCCGGCGCTCTCCAACCGGGTGAGCGGGACCCGGCTCCCCGAGGGCGCCTACTCCTCCCTCGAAGGCGCCGAGGAGATCGACAAGATCATCAACATCGACCAGAACCCGATCGGGCGCACACCGCGGTCGAACCCAGCCACATACGTCGGACTCTTCGGACCGATACGCACGCTCTTTTCCCTGCTGCCCGAGGCACGGGCCAAGGGATACAAGGCCGGACGCTTCTCGTTCAACGTGAAAGGCGGAAGGTGCGAAAAATGCCAGGGAGCCGGCACGATCCGCATCGAGATGCACTTCCTGCCCGACGTCTACGTCACCTGCGACGTGTGCAAGGGCACGCGGTACAACCGCGAGACGCT
>PMZS01000026.1 GCA_003170115.1 Spirochaetaceae bacterium | reverse complement strand
CTGCCGGTGGTGAAGCGACTGAAGGACCGCTTCGCCATCGCCAAGGTGTGTGTGGTGGCTGATCGGGGGATGATCAGCGCAAAGACGATCGAGAACCTTGAAAGCGCCGAACTTGGCATGTCCTATATTCTGGGAGCGCGCATGCACAACGACACGACGGTGCGCGATGAGGTGCTCCCCTCCTCTGCGGAGTTCCAAATCGTCACGGCAGCGAAGGGAAAGGCAGGGGACTCCTCGCCGCTGTCAGTGCGCGAGCAGTGGGTCAAAGGCAAGCGTTACATCGTCTGTTACAACGAAGAGCAAGCACGAAGGGATGCCGCCGATCGGAAGGCCATCGTGGAGTCGTTGAAAGAGAAGCTGAAAAATGGTGACAAGAGCCTGGTGGGCAACAAGGGCTATCGACGTTATCTGAAGTCCGCAGGGCAACAGCATTTCACGATTGACGAGACCAAGCTCGCAGAAGAGCAGCGCTTCGACGGTATGTGGGTGCTTCGCACCAACACCACGTTTGACGCCGCGGATGTGGCGCTGAAGTACAAGCAGTTGTGGATGGTGGAATCGATATTCCGTTCGGCCAAGAGTCTGTTGGAGACCCGTCCGATCTATCACCAAGTTGACGACACCATCCGCGGGCACGTGTTCTGCAGTTTCCTGGCCTTGGTACTACGAAAAGAGCTGGAAATGCGACTTGAGAAACAAGGGGACAAACTGGAGTGGGCGGATATTAAGCGGGACCTTCGAGCGCTGCAGGAAGTGGAAGTAGAGATGCAGGGCAAGAAGCTGTACCTGCGCACCGACCTTCGCGGGGTATGCCATCAGGTACTGCAGGCTGCGGGTGTCGCAGCACCGCCGACGGTCCGCGGATGATTGCCAAAGGGTGTGAAAGTCACTTTGTAGTGCCAACGCGCCATCGCTGTCTTGTAATTCCTTACTGGGTCAACACATCATTTTTCGAAGTGTTAAACTTGGGTCAAGGCTTTTTTCCCCTTCCTATACCTCCTGCAAGCTTATGAAATTCTCCCACTGCAGTTCATTTCGCACCTCTTTCGACCCGGTCGGTAACGCTCATTTCGTTCCGGTCGCTAAACCCATGACCCGCCTCCCTCGTCGCTTTGAAACCGCGGGTCGCCTCCGCCGTTCGCTGTCACGCCTTTCGCCTCATGATCAGGCCGCTAGTGAAAGCCTCCTGCAGAACCAGGGCAGCCGCGCCCATGACGGCGCCTCTTTCCAGCCCAGAGATACTGACGTCCCTCGTCGAGGCATGCCATGCTCGCTTCTCTAAGGTCTCGAAGAATGTTGGGAGGAAGAACCTGTATGCGATAGTCAACCTTCCGACGAGTATAACGCGCGCCGGGTTAAAGAGGTTAATGAGGTTCGCGACGCCTACCCCGAGGTACACGCCCATCCTCTTGAATAAGTTAGCTGCCAAGGCATCGCCCTGCTGGGCGGCGAGGCAGAGCGTTTCCGCAGTGATCTTTTCCGCATTCCCACCGGCAATAGCGAGGATCCTGCTCTCTGGGCGCTGCCGGACCTCCTCCGCGGCGATTCGGGCGAGGGCGGACCCGGATATATATGTTTCCAGACAACCTGTGTTTCCGCATGCGCATTCCGGACCGTTCATTTCGATGCACGTGTGGCCGAACTCTCCCGAGAAACATTCGCTGCCGCGATATACCTCGCCATTGATAACAATGCCTGCGCTGACGCCCTCTCCTAAGAGGACACAGAGGAAGTCCTCCAGGTCCCTGCCGAAACCGAAAAGTTTTTCACTCAGGGCAAAGCAATTGCAGTCGTGGTCGACAAAGCACGGGACGCCGAACTTCTGCTCGAATATCTTTTTCAATGGCACATTCTTCCACTTGGGATGGAGCGGCGCGTAGAGGCAGAACCCCGCGCGGAAATCCACAGGGCCGGGAGTGGCAATGCCGATGCCCACTAGGTCGGAGGGTTCGACCGAATGCTTTTTCAGGATCCGCTTTCCCGTAGAGATGAGGCAGTTCAGGATCTCCTGCCGGCTGCCGCGTGGGTTCACTAGGGCGTCCAGCTCCTCCGCGACTTTCCCCTTCACATCAACGAGAGAGGACCGCACGAAGCCGCCCCCCAGCTGCAGCCCAAGGACGAAGTTGCGCTCGGTGTTCATGTCGAGCTCGATTGGCCGCCTCCCCACACTAGTCGTGATGGACCCGATCTCCTTTATGACGCTCCTCCCCAGCAGCTCTTTGATCGTGGAGGTGATCGTGCCCCAGCTCAGGCGCGTTCTCTCCCGCAGATCCACACGGGTAATCGGTCCCCGGTCCCTGATCTGCCGGAGGATCGTCAACTGGTTGTTCAGCTTCATCGACTGGTGATCGAAGATTCTCGCGATGGATTTCTCGCTCATGCCGATGACTCCACCTCCCTCAACAGCTCGACGTACGTGCAGAAGCTGTCGAAGGAGACATCGGCAGGCACATGGTGGTCCAGGGAAGGGAAGTAGCCACCCTCGGCCAAAAGGGAGGGTACCTTCCGTTCAATCTCCCGCCTGATGGCATCCCTGCCGTGGAAAAGCGCGCGCTTGTCGATCCCGCCGAGAAAAGCGAGCTCGGGAAACCTCTCCCGGATCAGCAGGGGCTCCATGCTGGCGTTGATTTCAAGCGGCGTGAAGAGGTTCACTCCTGCCTCGACGAAAAGCGGGAGGAGATCCCAGTTGTTGCCGTCGGAATCGACCGTGAAGAGTCTGAACCCGTGCCGGACGCGCAGGTGCTCGATCACCTCGCGGTAGCATGGGAAGATTATCTGGCGGAAATGGGCAGGCGAAACGAGGGGACCCGTCTTGTAGGCCATGTCCTCCCACAGGAAAACGTAATCGAAATCGATTGCGGCGCAGAAGTGATCCGCGAGGCCGCAGCTGAAGGAAACCCAATGCTTCAGAATTCGGCGGATCAGCGCAGGGTTGTCGTACAGGGCATAACAAAGATTCTCTGGACCGAAGAAATTGCGGAGAGTGCCGTACGCCCCGCAGATTCCGAAGCGGAGTATAGTGACCCGACCCCGAACCTGGGCGGCGACCTCCTCCAGCCCGTAGTAGCGCTCCGGCTCGTTGGGATCGAGGCGCGCCTTCACCTCCTCCCACGCCTTCTCGCCTTGCACGGGATACTGGATGAACTGGGGCATGGAGGTCCGGTGCTTCAACCTTTTCGCTATGATCCCGTCGTCCTGCACGCGCACGACGTACTCATCAGTCTCCTCGATCGTGCGCTCCTCGAAGGCCGGCCAGTAGGGAGGCGTAATGATCCGCTCAGTATGATAGGAAATCCCCGCAGGTCCGTTGTCCATGAACTGGTCGAGGTAGAAATACTCCCACGGGCTCGTAGACTGCGGCAGGCCCTCATGGTGCCACCGTTCGATCGTCTCGTCCCAGAATCCCCCGGCCTTGAACCTTGGAAGGCCGCCGCGGCTCCGGAGAGCCTTCGCTTTAAACTTTTCCCGAACCGTCACGTTTTCACCTCCAGAGCCCCGCGACATTTGCTCCCTGAATTCCATTGCAATATATCACAAGGCTTGACCCATCTTCGACATATCTGAAAGCGCTGCGCCAAGTCAAGCCTTTTTTCTTTTTTACTGCAGCTTAAAAACCCACCGCCTATGGTGTGCCACGAAAGGCATCAGACCTTGAGAAGAAAGGAGGTGTCGTGCTGCACGGCAGATGAGGGAAGGTCCCTCGGGATCGGTTTGCAGGAGCGGGTCCCAAACCGCTGGAAGCTGCTCCGATTAAGAGTCGGGGTAGTGAACGTTCCAGTTAAAAGGTGCAGAACATGCATCAGGTAGGATATCGGGAGACGAAAGCAACTGAACCGCCGTTGAGGTGTCGCTAGCCCATGTTCAGCATAGCGCTCGCTAATTGCTTGTGGGATAAGGGGCGATTTCCGGATTAGTCATATCTGAAAGCGCCACGCCAA
>PMZS01000229.1 GCA_003170115.1 Spirochaetaceae bacterium | reverse complement strand
GTCCTGCTCGATATCACCATGCCGAATATGAACGGCCTGGAGGCGATGCGTAAAATATTCACGATAGACCCACGCGCGCGGGTCATCATGTGCTCGGCCCTCGGCCAGCAGAACCTCATCGTCGAGGCCATCAAGGCGGGGGTGAAGGACTTCATCGTGAAGCCGTTCAAGCCCGAGAGGATCCTTTCCGCCATCGCCAAAGCGCTGAAGGCGTAGCCGTCCGGGCAAAAAAAAACGGTATGCCTGGACGTCAAGAGCATACCGTGTTATAGAAAGAGGAACGAATCCTCACCAGAGAAGATCGGCCGATTCTGGAGAACCTTTAGAGAAAGTAGCACGCACCTGCCTGCGGGCGGTTGTCTGTCGAAGGGCAGGTTCCGGCGACGTCGCGGCGGTGACGCGCCCGCGCTCACGGGATGCCACCCAGCGTCGTGATGGCCCGCTCGAGCAGCCCTTTTTGCCACTCCGCGGAATCGGCGATTCCCGCATACATTGCCTCGCTGCGCGAGACCACCTCTTTCGGGTCCGTCTCCCTTTCGCCCTCGCCCATGATTCCATGGATGACGGACTGTATAAGAAAGCCCGCAATGCTGCGGGCGGAGACCGCGAGGATGCCCTGGTCGATCTCGTCCATGTCCCTGATGCAGGCCCTGGCGTCCCGCTGATTCTCCAGGAGTGCCCCCAGCTCGCGGCTGCGCGCCCGGCCCCGCATGGCAAGCGCCTCGAGTTCGGCAAGCTGCCTTCCCAGCTCCCCGATCACGCCGGCGAGCTTCTCACGGGTTTCCGGGGATCCCGACTGCGCCTCGTGCATCTGTCGGACTTTCGACATCCTCCGGTCGATCTCCGGCCTCACGATCGGCAGAGCACACGCATCCTCCAGCCGCGCGAGCGGCATCCCCTCGATTGCGATTCCCTCCCCGGACAGAGTGTAGCAGCGCAGATCCGGGTGCATGCGGAGCTGGTTCTCGAACCACCACTTGTACAGCAGCATCCTGCGGTCCGTAGGCGTGCTGCCGCCGTCGGTCGACCGCGCAGGGAACAGACCAATGTCCCGCAACGATTGGAAAGAGCTGCTCTCCAGCGGGGAGAACCGATCCGCCTCGGAGAGCCACATGCTCTCCGGGTATGCGCCCCTGCAATGTGTGCGCATGCCCGGGAATCCCAGGTCCAGCCCGGCAGCGTACAGGGGCCGGGCGCCGAGGAGCCGCGCCAGATCCCAGGCCGACGTGGACACGGAGCCTCCCGCACCGATCTTCCCCTTCTCTCCGACGGCCGCCTCGAGCGTTTCCCCGAGAGGAAACAGAGAACTGCAGAGAAAAAAGCGCTCCTCGTCCCTGCGGAAAACGCGCGGGCAGGTGGAGGGCTCGGCCACGAGAACTCCCCTGCGTGCCAGTGTCCAATCCAACGATCGTGATGCCCAGTACTGGGGATCGACGACGGTCGTGAAATCAGGTTCCACCCCCCGCTCGCGGCAGGCCCGCAGGGGCGTGTTCACGGACACGACGAGCATCCTCTGGCGGAGCTCGGCGAGCCAGGGGGCGATCGCATCCAGCGAGGGCCCCCCGGCCACAACGAGGGCGGGCAACCCATCGAAGATCCCATGAAGAGCGGCCACGCCAGGGCATCGGAAGAATTCCCCCATGTTCCGGCAGAGGTTGCGCACCCAGAGCCGGCCGAACCGGTTCAACGTGTTCACGTTGATGTCACGCCGCAGAAGCCAGGACTGAATCGTCTCCTCCGACGCGCGATAGGTGCCGGGCCGCGCATGGAGGGCCGACCGGAGGCGGAGGAACCCGGGCCGGGCAAGAGGCAGGGTCTCCAGCATGGCAGGCAGACTCTCGGGTTGAGCGCCGACATGCAGGTGGACTGCCGGGTCCTCCAGGAAATGACGGAGGTCGCGGCTGCTCAGCGCCGCGAGGAACACATGCGAATCCGGCTCCACGACCAGGAGGGGCTGCACGGGAAAAGCCCGCCGGGCGGCCTCCGCGCCGTAGCCCAGGCCGAAGCCTATGACGATGACCGTCGTGCAGGTTCCGTCGATCTCGCGCCTTACTTGGCCATCCGCGTCACGGGCCGGATCGTGTCTCCCGTGCAGGTACACCCCGTCCCGCTTCGCCGTGGGCGCGCCCGACGGAGTGTCCATTACCTCGATGCTCGACGCCTCTGAGGATCCTTTCGCGAGTGCCTCAGCGGCATGCGGATGAAGAGCAGCGAGCGCTCCAAGGTTGCCGTCGATGAAGCTCACCGCAGCTCCAGATCGATTTTCATGCCTTCCTGGATACGGGTGCCGGGTGGAGGATCCTGGGTGACCACGTACCCGCTGCCGTTGATGGTCACCGCGAGGTTTTTCCGCAGCAGCAGGGGCAGAAGAAGCTTCTTCGGATTTCCCCGGAGGTCGGGCATTGCCGAACCGATTTCCATACCGGTTCCGGACGGGCGCGATACGGCCGAATCCGCCTTCGGCGGTGCCGAATCCGCCTGTGGCGATGCCGAATCCGCCTTCGGNNCCGAATCCGCCTTCGGCGATGCCATGCTGGTGCCGGCGCGCGGGATGCCGAGCTTGTCCATCAGGCTCACCGCCACCTCGCGGAAGATCGGCGCGGCGATCTGTGAGCCGTAGTAGCTCTGGCCCCGGGGGTTCTGCACGACGACGTACACGATCAGGCGGGGATCGTCCGTGGGGAAGATGCCGATCATCGACGCGCTGAAATCGCTGGCCGAGTATGCTCCGGTCCGGGGGTCCGTCACCTGCGCGGTGCCCGTCTTTGCCGAGATCCGCGCGCCTTCGATCGCAGCGCGGTGCGCGGTTCCGGCCGGCAGGGTGGCCGACTCCATCCACGAGAGCATGGTGCGCGCCGACTCCACCGAGATCACTTCCCACAGGGGCTCGCGTCCAAACTCCTTCACGACGGTTCCCTGGGGCGAAACGATCTTCTTGATCAGCAGAGGCTTCAGGAGNNCGCCGCCATGACCTGCATGGCCGAAACGGCGATTTCCTGTCCTATGGTGATCGTCGGCTTGGATCGCGCCGACCACTGCGAAACGGGACGAAGAAGCCCCGCGGTCTCACCCTGCAGGGGGACGCCGGTTGGCTTGCCGAATCCGAACCGCGTGAGCATCCGGTAGAGGCTGTCGCTGTCGATCCTGTCCGAGGCGTAGGCGGCCCCGGCGTTGCTGGAAAACTCGATGATCTGCTGCGGTGTAAGGTCGCCGTGCGCCGCGATGTCGCGGATGCGGATCGTTTCCCCGTTCTGAAGCTTCTTTTCGTAAAAGCCGTAGCCCGGGAATTGGTCGTTCGGCGTGATCACGTGCTGGTCCAGCATCGAGGAGAGGGAGAAGATTTTAAACACGGATCCAGGCTCGTACGCGGCCGTGACCGGCCGGTTCACGAGGGAGGCGGGGTCGATCTGGGGTGAGTCCTTCTGAAACTCGTTGGGATCGAAATCGGGAAGCGCGGTGTAGGCGAGCAGCTCGCCGGTGCGCGCATCCATGACGAGGATGGTGAGGGCATCCGCCCTGTTCGCCTCCATGGCGGCCCGTGCCACCCTGTCCACTGCGTACTGCATGTCGAGATCGATCGTCAGAAAGACCTGGTCGCCGTACACCGGTTCCGCGTCGGTGCCCACGGGCTGCGGCGCCAGCTCGTCGTTGAACGTGTACTCGACACCGTCGAGGGGCACGTTGTCAGCGCCGACATACCCGACGATGTGCGAGGCGAGCCTTCCCTGCGGATAGAACCTGCTGAAATCGTTTTCCAGCCGGACCCCGACGAGCTTGCCGTCGGACTTGAGCTTCTGGATTGCCGCTGCCTCCTCCGGGGTGATACGGCGCTTGATGACGGCGTAGCCGTCACGTCGTCGGACCGTGTCCAAGACCAATGCGGGCTCCATGCCCAGGACGCGACCAAGCTCCGAAGCCGTTTCCTCGGCGTCTGTCACCGACGGGGTCCAGACGGAGACACGCTGCAACCGCGTGGTCACCGCGAGGATCCTCCCCTGCCGGTCGAGGATGCTCCCCCTCTGCACTTCCGGGAGCACGAGAGCCTCGTCGCCCTCCCGCGAGGGCAGCACGAGAGTGAGTCGGACGAGCTGGACGATGAGGGCGAGAGCGATGACTCCCAGCAGCGACGCGAAGATGAAGAGGCGCCTGCGGGCACGCGCCGTCTCGCTGCGATCTGACACGAGTGAGCGTTCCCCTCCCACGGGTATCTCAGTGTAATACGACGGGGCACAAATGTCGATATGGTGGGTAGAGCACTTATGATCACCGTCCTCCAGCGCCAGACCGTCAGCAAGCGTACCATCCTCCCTGTTGCCGCCCGGGTGCGCTCGAACGGCGTCCGATGGAGCAACAGGGCCCTTCCGCGCGCGCCCCGTGAGCATTCTTCCCGAGTCGAGCGGAGGCAGCGTCCCCCGGTGCGCTCCGAGCACAGCTTCCTCCGCCGACAGCTGGTCCGCGTCCAAAGAAAACGGGCGACGCGAGCCGGCGAGAAACGCTGGGCCCGCATTATCCAGAAGGCTGCCGCCCACCGGGGTTCGATTCAACAGCAGGTTGGGCTGACCCGCGAACCGCCGCACGCGGAAGGCACGATCCGGGCTGCCTTCCTTCGCGCTGCGAGGAGCCCGTGGCTGTTCCTCGCCCTTGCCGCCGCCGCTGCTCTGGCGTTTGCTTTCTCCAGCCTGAGTGTCACGGGGCTGCCGCTCGTCCAGGAGCCTCCTGTCCTCCCAGCCCCGGCGGAGGCAGACCCTGCCCTCTACGGGCTGCTCGTGCCGGACCAGACCCCGCGACCGGCAGCGACAGGGGCGCCGGTCACCTTGACGAGTCTCAAGGTGGTTCCCTACAGAACGCAGACGGGCGACACTCTTTCGAAGATCGCTTCACGCTTCAGGCTGAACATCGATACCGTGGTGAGCTGGAACAACATCCGTGACGGGCGCGGCATTTCCGCGGGATCCGTCCTGAACATCCCGAATACCGACGGGCTGAAGTACGTCGTGCGCCGGGGGGACACGCTCCAGGGCATCGCGCGGTTCTGGGGCGTCGATTTCAACGGAGTGCTGGACTGGAACAGGCTCGCCAGCTCGGTCATCTCGGTGGGGCAGGAGCTGTTCCTTCCGGGCGCCCGGATGAATCCTAACGAGCTTTCCCGGATTCTCGGCAACCTGTTCATGTACCCCGTGCAGGGGAGGATCAGCTCGTATTTCGGCGAAAGAGCAGACCCCTTCACCGGTGTGCCCAATTACCACAACGGGATCGATATCGTGAACGCGCCGGGGACCTTGATACTGGCCGCCATGGCGGGGACGGTTGCCGAGGTGGGGTTCAATTACAATTACGGAAACTATGTCATCCTGAAGCACGCGGGCCAGTACCAGACCCTCTACGGGCACCTTACCCGCTCAATCGTGGGCCGGGGGCAGAAGGTTCAACAGGGGGACAGGATCGGGGAGCTGGGCTCGACCGGATACAGCACGGGGCCGCACCTGCACTTTTCGATTTTCCATGGCGGCCAACCGGTTGACCCGTTGCGATTCCTCAAATAAAGTAGGCATCAATGATCAGAATCCGCCTGCGGCGACGCGGGACTCACACAGAACACCTGTTCGCCACCTTCCGGCGCTTCCTGTGGGAGGTGCTCTTCCCGATCCGGCGGCATATCATGGCTGTCATCGCGCTGATGCTCGTCGTCAGCTCCGTAGTGCTCGTTCTGAACCAGCGGCTGCCTTTTCCATCGCCAGGGGAAAGCATCCTGCTGGATCCCACTGACTGGTCCCTGCTCTTTCACAGGGATCCTCCCCTGCCCGCGCGGCCGGACATGAGGTCGCCAGGGCCGTCCATCGGAGGGTCCACCTTCGTCCAGCCGCCGCTGGCAATCCTCCTGTACCGGGCACACGCGGGTGACACGATGAGCGGAATCGCGACGAAGCTGGGAATGGACATCGACACGATCTCTTCCATGAACAGGGTGGAGGGCAGGGGAGTGCACAACGTCACTGTGGGGGAGACCCTCAGAATCCCCAGCCAGAACGGGATCACGCTCACGCTTGCCCCGGACTTCGATGGGCAGTGCCGCACCTACGGCGTGAGCCCCGAGGATGTGCTTGCCGCCAATGCCCTCAGCCGTGCCCAGTTGTGGACCGGCATGCGCCTGTTCTTCCCCGGTGTGCAGCACACCGGCTATGCACGGTCCCTCGCGGTGGGCGTGGGCGTGGCACTGCCGATACACGGATGGGAATCTTCTCCTTACGGATGGCGTGCCGACCCTTTCACGGGTCAGCGCAGCCATCACTCGGGTGTCGACCTTGCCGCTCCCGAAGGGTCTCCGATCAAGTCGGCCACCGACGGCGTGGTGATCGCGGCGGGGTATGACGGCATGCTGGGGAACTACGTCGAAGTGCGCGCACAGCTCGGATACAGCTACGTCTATGGCCACATGAGCACAATCCTGGCGCGCGACGGTGCGCGCGTGGCCACGGGGAGCCTGCTCGGTCTGGTGGGCCACACCGGGTACGCGACGGGCCCCCACCTGCATTTCGAGGTCCGATTGAACGGCGTGCCACAAAATCCGCGGAATTATCTGCCCGGAATCCGATAATCTTCGAGGGGTCCCCGGAAATGAAAAAGCTGGTCCTCACCATCCTCGCACTCCTCGCGCTTTTCTCCGCGCTGCGGGCCTACACGGAACCCGTCTCGCCTCCGGGAGTCGCACTCCACCCCGGACTCGTGGAGATCGGGGACGGATCCACGAGCATCGGAATTGCTTTCGGTGTCATGGAGAAATCCGGTGAGGAGCCCAGTACGTGGAGTCTCCTGCCGCTGCGCCTGGTCTACAGGAGCGGTGACACGAACGTCACCATTGGCCTGAACGGGCTTTCCTTTCTCCTGCGCGGTGGAGTGAACGTCGGCCGGCCGCTGAAGGTGGACTCTCCTCGCACCGGAGACGTGCTGAGCATCGGCGGGAAGGTCTCGGTGAGCTCGCGGGTGGACGGCGACGTGTGGGCCGTGGGGGCCGATGTCGAGCTTTCCCCCCGCGCAGAGGTGACCGGCAGTGTCGTGACCCTGGGCGGAAAAGTATTGGCAGCCACGGGCGCGGTGGTCCGTGGAAGCGTGAGCCAGGTCCCGCAGATCAAGATTCCGTTCCTCGGCATTCTGGGGACACAGTTCTCCGTGCAGGTGCTTGCGACGGGACGACAGCTCCTGGGGTATGTCCTCCTGGGGTTCGCGCTCTTCCTGAGCTGTTTCTACCGGGAGGCGCACGCGCGCATGATGTACCAGTCCATCCCGGCCTCATGGCGGGAAACGGTCATCACCCTGGCCGTGTCGCTTGTCGTCATTCCCGTCGTGACCCTGCTCCTGATCGTGTCGGTGATCGGCATTTTCTTCATTCCCGTGCTCGCCTTCATTATCATCCTTCTCGCGCTGGACGGTTTCCTGTTCCTCTGCGTAAGGCTGGGGGGTCTCCTGCGCCGGCTTGAGATTGCCCAAAGCAAGAACGTGCCGCTTTCCCTTGTCACCTCGGGGCTCCTCGGCCTCTTCATTGTGAAACTGCCCGCCCTGGTCGGGATCTTCCTCACCCTGCTGCGATCCGGCGCCACGACGCTTGTCGGCCAGATGCTGCAGGCAATCACACTCGCGTGCGTGTCCGCGGGGATGCTGTATGGTTTCGGGGCGGCTCTTTCCTTCACCCGACGACGGTCAAGCAAAGCCTGACAAAACCCCTACTGCCCGTGGCAGTGCTTGTACTTCTTGCCTGAGCCGCAGGGGCATGCATCGTTCCTGCCCACCTTCGGCACGGCTCGCTTGATCTGCACCTGCTGAGGCTGTGAGCCGCCACCGTTTCCGCCCATGGACCCCGGGGTGCTTCGGGCGCTCACCGCGGTAGTTCCCGAACCGCCCGCGGCGAACTGGCCCATGGCGTTGTGCGATGCTTGAAGGGCCGCGCCGGGGCGGGCGCCCGCGGGAGGTTTCTCGGGCGCATGCTGAATGCGCACGCGGAAGATNNNNCCGCCTCGCGCAGCGCCTCGAGGTTTTCAAGGTGATCCTGCCATCGCGAATCGATGCTTCTCAGGTACTCGAACAGGATGAAGCGGTTCAGCACCTCTTCCCCGATCTCCTCGGACTTCGTGTTGATGCTTTCGCGCAGCTCGTCAAGGAGCACTTTCCTCAACACCTCCGTGGGAAGCGTGGCCAGCTCCGCGGGACTTCGGAGTGGATCGTGGAAGAGACTCTCC
>PMZS01000057.1 GCA_003170115.1 Spirochaetaceae bacterium | reverse complement strand
GGAGAAGCCCCACGAACTGGGAGAACATGAGGACCGTGAACACGGGCATCTTCCGGGCGGCCAGGCCGCCGCAGAAATCCCCCGCTCCGTACATGAGGGCCGAAAGCCCCGCCAGCAGTATCGCCACGCTTCTCCCCTGAGCCGTCGATTCAAGCATGGAATATGACGGCAGGCAAGAAGGTGCGCGCATGAGCTCTGGCCAGGTCCCCTCCCTCCTTCATGTGCCCCCGTCCCGGGCCGGGCTCCGCGCCGACGTCTTCCTCTCCCGTGAGCTTCCCTGGCTCTCGCGCACGCGTATCCGGCAGAAGATCCAGATGGGAGAGTCTCTCCTGAACGGCCGGCGCTATTCCACGGCAACGCGGCTGCGCGCCGGAGACGAGATCAGCGTTTCCTGGCGAGGGCTGCCGGAGCGCGGCCCCGTTCCGGACCTCGAGGTCCTCTACGAGGACGGACATCTCCTTGCCGTGAGCAAGCCCGCGGGCGTGGCGTCGCACCCGACGGGGAAGCGCCAGTCGGGCACGGTGGTGCAGTTCGCGCGGCTGAGGTACGAGACACTCATCCGGGAAAGCCTGGAGCGCGGCGATATGACGTTCTACCCCACGCTGGTGAATCGGCTGGACGTTTTCACCAGCGGGATCGTCCTCCTGGCCATGACGCGCGCGGTGCACAAGGCGATGCAGGCCCTCGTCACGCGAAGGCTCATCTCCCGCGAATACCTCGCCCTGGTAGAGGGCACGATTCGTGATCAGGAAGGATTGATCGAGCTTCCGATCGGGCCGGACACGGCCAGCGGGGTGCGTTTGAAGATGGCCTGTCGGAGCGACGGCAAGGAATCGGCCACGAGATACGCGGTCATCGAGCGGCTCCCCGGCCATACCCTGGTCCGCGTCACACCCCTCACCGGGCGCCAGCACCAGATACGCGTTCACCTGGCGGCGATCGGCCACCCGGTCCGCGGGGATCTCCTGTACAAGGACGAGGTTCTGTTTCTGGCCGCGCAAGGGCCTGCCGCCCTCCTGCCCTCCCGTCACTGCCTTCACGCGCGGTCGGCGAGCTTCACGCATCCCGTGACCGGCGCGCCGATCGTCATCGAGGCTCCGATTCCTCCGGATCTTGATCTCATCGTGAAAGAGCTGAGAGCGGCGGGATCGGAAAGCTCAACTGGCTGAAGAGCCCGGATCTTCAGCGCGCTCCGAACAGCCCTCCGCTGAGCTTCTGGAGTGTCCGGCCGAGCGCCGACCTCTCGACCTCAGTGCCCAGGCTCACGTTTCCGGCCTGGTGGAGCTGGGAAAAAGCGCGCAGCTCCTTTTCCAGTCCTTCGAGGCTCTCCTTCATCAGTGGTATCGCCTCGGCGAGCCAGCGCCTGAATCGGTCAGCCCGCATGGATTTCGATGCCCGGTCGAGCACCGTCAGGAAGTGAGGAATGCAGAATCCCTTTGATGCGCGAAAAACCGGGGGAAATCCCGGATCTTTGCTCCACAGGTAGAGAATGGTCAGGATGTACCTTTCACTGTCTGCCCGAACAAGCCCGCAGATGAAGCAGGAGTCATGGAGGCCGGAAAGTGGGGCGGCCGCCGCGGCGACCCGGTCTTTCACGTTCCGGCCCTCGGACGCCCGCACGACGGCGTCAAGGGTTGAGCCGATCTCCGGCAGCAGGTGCTGGAGGCGGGTGTGCACGACGAGACTGAGTCCCAGCTTGCCCTCCCCCTCGTAGAGCTGCCGTGAGTGGGTCGGACAGAAACCCTGCCTGTTGGTCTGCACCCGCACGTTCGGTTCCATGACCCGTGAATGCTGGAAGGATTTGAGGCAGGTCTTCCCGGCGTCCTCCTCCAGCACGCAGAGAGGACATTCGCCGGGCCGTGCATACGCATCATGTACCTTGCTGATCTCCAGCTTCGGCATCGGTCTTCCCACCCTACCAGCGATCCAGGTGGACTATTTCCTCCAGCGCGAGCCTGCCCTTGACGACCGGGGCCGGGTCCACCGGGTATCCCAATGGCATGAGCTGGACCACCCGCATTTCAGGGGGAATGCCGAGCAACTGCTTTACAAGCGTCTCGTCAAATGAGCCGATCCAGCAGGTGCCAAGCCCGAGTGCCGTCGCGGCCAGGGTGAGATGGTCCATGGCAATGGCCACGTCGATCGGGTAGGCCGCCTGACCGCAGCGCATGATTCTGCCGTCGGTCTGCGCGCAGCAGGCAAGGAGAACCCCCGCCGTGCCGATGAACGGCTGCCGGGCCGCTTCCGTCGCGATCCTCTCCCTCATGGCCCTTTCCCTCACCGCCACGAACCGCCATTCCTGGCCGTTGCGCGCCGAGGGGGCAAGGCGGGCCGCTTCCAGGATCCTGTTGAGGACCTCTTCCTCCACCGGCCGGTCAATGAAAACGCGGACGCTCTTCCGCGCGGCGATGGCGTCAAACACATCCATGATTGATCACTCCTTCTCCAGCTCCGTCAGCCTTTTTTCAATCTCTTTCAGCCGCTTCTTCATTCGCTCCATGCTCTTTTCAATGCGCTCGCGCTCGGCCTGGAGCGCGTCACGCGGGTTCTTCGGGGGAGCCGAAGCGCCGTACTTCGCTTTCACCATGTCCGGGCTGTGCCCGGCGCGAAGCTCCTCCTGGGCCCGCCCGCGCGCGGTCTCGTCGCGGATCGAGACGAGACCGCGCATGTTCTCGAATCCGACCCGGGGATCCAGGTCCAGTGTATGCGCCTTCACGATAATGTTCGCGCTCGTCCGCGGAAGGGCGAGCACCCGGTCCAGGTAGTCGGAGTAGATGGTCCCGTGCTTCTCGCACAGCTCGTGCGCCTGGACGAGAAGCTTCCCCAGCTCCTTCATGAGCGTGCCGCTGCCCTCGAGGAACTTGCCGCGGATCTGCCGCGTAAGGTCGCGGAACTCTTCGATGCCCTCGAACGGGTTCGTGTAGATGCCCTTCTCTTCCGCCTCGAAAAGGAGCGTGTGCAGGAGGTTCCAGAATGCCGTGGTATGCGTGCGCGCCGAGATGGGCGTGGCCGAAGTCGTGAACTGGAGGTGATGCGCGTACTCGTGGATGGCGGTGTACATGAGCTCGTTGTCGTTGGTGAAGTTCTTGTTGTGAATGATGATCTCCCGGGTGTCCGGCTTGTACAAGCCGTGGACCTTCCTGCTCTTCTTGCCGGAAAGGATCACCGTGAAATCGTGGGCGCTCTTCCTCAGGGTCAGGAGGACTTTCTTGATCTGGTCGTTGCTCATCCGGCTGCCTCCGCGCTCTGGACACGATGCGTCAGCCATGATACCAGATTAACGAAAATTAACACACGTGCTCCCAATCCCCAACCTATAATGGATATCTTATTGCACAGGAGGACAGGCAAAATGAGACATCGACATATGATCATCAGCGCAATAGCCGCGATTTCGATCCTTGTGGCGGTCCCAGTACTGACATTCTCTTCCGGCCGCGCCGAGAAGACCACCGGTCCGGGCTCCTCGCAGGGTGCGGGAAGCTCGGGACAGGCCGTGAACCCCCAGGCCCTGGCGGAAGCCACGAAAAACCTGGCCACGATCCAGTACTCGTTCCGGGAGGTCGCGAAGAAGGTCCTCCCCGTCGTCGTGGAAGTGGACGTCACCGAGCAGGCCGGAAACCAGCAGACGGTGAACCCCTTCGACTGGTTCTTCAACCAGCAGCCGGGCAACAAGGGCGGCCAGCCGCGCATTCAGCAGGGACTCGGCTCGGGCATCATCGTGAAGCGGTCCGGTGACACCTACTATGTCCTGACCAACAACCACGTCGTGGGCAGCGCTTCCACGATCACGGTGAAGCTCCAGGACCAGACGGTATTCAGCAAGGTGAAGCTCGTCGGCAAGGACACGAGGCGGGATCTCGCGGTCGTCTCATTCACCAGCAGCACCGAGCTGACCGTGGCTGACCTGGGGGATTCCGGCGAGCTGCAGGTCGGAGACCTCGTGCTGGCCGTTGGCAATCCCTTCGGTTTCGAGAACACGGTCACCATGGGCATCGTGAGCGCCGTCGGGCGCAGCAGTCCTTCGACGGACGTCGCAACCAACACTGATTATATCCAGACCGACGCGGCCATAAACCAGGGCAACTCGGGCGGCGCCCTGGTGAACATCAAGGGCGAGGTCGTGGGGATCAACACGTGGATCGCCGCCCCGAACGGGGGGAGCATCGGACTGGGATTCGCGGTGCCGATCAACAACGCCAAGAAGGCGATCAACGATTTCATCAACAAGGGCAAGGTCGAATACGGATGGCTGGGCGTGCAGATCTCCGATCCGAACGCGGACACCTACCCCGGCGTGGCGAAGGACCTGCGGGTGGACGCGGCAAAGGGGGCGATGCTCCTCAACGTGTACCGCGGCCAGCCCAGCGAGAAGGCGGGCCTGATGCCGGGAGACTTCATCACCCGGGTCAACGGTCAGGACATTGCCAACGCGAACAAGCTCACCCAGGTCGTCGGAGACCTCCTGGCGGAACGGCCGTACGATTTCGAGCTCATCCGTAATGGCGAGCGGGTGAAGCTGACGATCCGGCTGGCGGTGCGGCCCGACGAGGGCAGCGATGCATTGTCGTACAAGAACCTGTGGCCCGGGCTCACCGTCGTGCACGTGAATGACCAGGTCCGCCAGTCGTCGGGGGACACGAGCATCCCCCGGGGAGTGGACGGGGTCATGATCGGCTACGTCGCGGCCGGCAGCACGCCGGATGACCAGTCACCCGCGGCGGTCGCGGGATTCCGTCCCTACGACGTCATCAACCAGATCAACGGGCGGGACGTGCACACGGTGATGGATTTCTACAAGGACCTCAATGACAAGAGCAAGAGGGACGTGACATTCAAGATCACCCGGCAGGGGACCGACGTCACGATCGGTATCACCCGGTAGGGCAGCGAATCGAAGGCATGGGGCCGCCGCGGGCGGCCCCCTTCATATGTTCGGACCGATCCTCGCCATTGCGATCATCCTCGCGGCGTTTTTCCTCGTCTTCTACATTTTCTTCCCCCTGGGGCGGGGCGCGATCTACGTCCCCAGCACCGGGGAGAAGACTCTTCTCATCGCGGAGCTGTCCGAGGCCGTCCACGGTGAGCGGGCCGCGGATCTCGGCTCCGGGGACGGGCGTCTTGTCATCGCTCTTGCGCGCCGTGGAGCGGAAGCTCACGGGTTCGA
>PMZS01000323.1 GCA_003170115.1 Spirochaetaceae bacterium | reverse complement strand
GCCTATCCATTGTCACGCGACTATCTCGGAGGTCATGAAGGCCGACCTGGTGATCGTACCTGCCTTCGATGGGGACGTTCTTTCCCAGCTCGGCGCGAACAGTGCTGTCGCTCCCTGGATTCGGGCAATGCACGATCAGGGATCGGACGTTGCCAGCATCTGCACGGGCGCATTCGTCCTCGCCGAGGCGGGCCTCCTGGACGGCAAGACGGCAACCACGCATTGGGCCGCGCAGGACATCTTCCGGCAGCGCTATCCCCGGGTGAAGATCCTGTCCGATCAGATCGTTGTGGACCACGGCCGCGTCTGCACCAGCGGCGGCGCGACCTCGTTCCTCACCCTGACAGCGTACCTGGTGGACAAGTACTGCGGTGCAGAGGCGGCTCGGCAGATGGCGAAGATATTCCTCATCGACATCAACAAGGGGCCGCAGACGGCCTACGCGATCTTCAGCACGCAGAAAAACCACCGCGACCGGGAAATACTGGAAGCGCAGGAAATGGTCGAGCGGCAGGGAACCCGCGAGCTGTCCGTCGTCGAGCTGGCCTCCCGCGTCAACATGAGCAGCCGCAACTTCATCCGTCGATTCAAGGCCGCCACGGGCAACACCCCCATTGAGTACATCCAGAGGGTGCGCATCGAGGCGGCCAAGCACGCCCTGGAATCGGGCAGCGATCCCGTGGATTCCGTGGCAACCAGGATCGGTTACGAGGACGTGGGCAGCTTTCGCTCGGTGTTCAAGCGAGTGACCGGAGTGTCTCCCACCGAATACCGCAAGCGCTATCGCTTCTACCACGCATAGGCTTTGGGCCGCTATCCCGCCTGCGGCGTCGCGAGCCCTTCCCTCTCGGCCGCGAGTCCGAGGCGCTCATCGGCTGTCAGAAAAGGCAGCGATGGTGGATCCTCGCGAGCCGCGACGAGCGCGGCGGCAAGCTGAAGGGCGTCCGCGGATCGAAGGGAATGAACGCGCAGGAGGCGGATTGCCCGGCGGCGCACATCCTCCGTCGGCACTACCTCGAGCCAGGTCTCGGCGAGTGACTCCAGGTCACGCAGCGACCGGGCAAGCCCCTTCTCCTCCAGCGAGCCTTCCCGGCAAAGCCTGTTGAGTGCGGATGCGCATTCAATCCTGCTCGCCCACCAGGTGACGATCTGCGAATCCTCCCGCAGCATCGACTCCCTGGCTTCCGATTCCTGTTCCTGGACCAGAAGGGGAACGATGGCTGAGGAATCCCAGTATCTCACTGGGTTTCACTTCTCTCTTCGAGCACGGTTCGAGCCGCGCTCACGCCGGGAGGCAGGCGCACCTTGAGGTGCCCGAGAAACGCACCTGCGTCCAACGCATGACGGGGAGGAGAAACGACGCCCGCGTGCACCATGGCAAGGGCTCGTTCAGAGTGCTCGAGCGACCCTTCGATAACAGGCTCCAGCCGCGCAACGGGCCTGTTGCGGTCGAAGATGAGGAAAGATTCACCGTGTTTCACCTCGTCGATAAGACTGCTGAGCTTGCTTTTTGCTTGCGACACATTAGTCTTTTTCATATGACTACAATAGTCTAATTTATTAAGCCAATCAAGTCAGACTTTTGCCAGACTAACTGGTGGCGTGAGAGCATCATCTATGATACGAGGAGGAGTCTCAGTACCCGCCCTCCGCGCCTTCCACATCCGCCCGCGTCGTCTTCGATCGGAAGAACCTGTACACGAGCAGCTGGTAGATGACCACGAGGGGAACGAACACAAGCGCGACGATCGCCATGAATCGCAGCGTATAGGGGCCGGAAGAGGAGTTCATGATCGTGAGGCTGGCGGCCGGGTCAAGGCGGGAGGGAATCAGATTCGGGAAAAGCCCGACGAGAGCCGTGGCCATCACAAGCATGATGGTGGCGCCTGAGGCAAGGAACGCGGGCAGCGCGCGGGACCGCACCTGGAACACCTTCACCCCGACGAGCGCAGCCACGGCGAGCAGCGGGACGATGATCCATCCCGGGTGAATGAGGTAATTGTCGTAGAGCCGGGTGGCAAACCCGGTGAACACGAGAAAGGCGGCGGCAGCGGCGAGCACGACAAACCAGAGGGCGCCGGCCCAGCCAGCCGAACGTGCCGCGAAATCCCCCTCCGTCTTGAAGACCAGCCACAGCGCGCCGTGCTGGAGGAAGAGGAGCACGAAGAAGATCGCCGTGAGCAAGCCATAGGGATTGAAAAGCTGCCAGAAGGTGCCGTGGTAGCCGGCGGAGTCGAACCGAAGCCCCTGGAAGATGTTCCCGAATCCCAGCCCAAGCACCAGGGGCGCGGAGAAGCTGCTGAGAGCGAGAAGCGTGTCCCAGCTCGAGCGCCAGCGAGGGCTCTCGTCCTTGTTGCGGAACTCGATCGACACACCGCGGATGATGAGGGAAAAAAGGATGAGAAGCATCGGGAGATAGAGGAAGCTGAACATGGACGCGTAGGTGCCGGGAAAGGCCGCGAATGTCGCGCCCCCCGCCGTGATGAGCCACACTTCGTTCCCGTCCCACACTGGCCCGATGGCGGCAAGGCTCACGCGGCGGTCCGTCTCCTCACGGGTGAGGAAGAGCCGCAGCATTCCCGCGCCGAAATCGAAGCCGTCCAGCATAAAGTACACGGCCCACAGCAGGCCCCAGAGCACGAACCACAAAGTCTGCAGCGCCATGCCCGCCCTCCCCTCAGTCCTCGACCTTTTCCGCGAACTTCGTCAGAAGAAAGACATCGACAACCGCGAGTGAGACGTAGATCACGATGAACGCGATGAGAGACCCCAGCACGTCCCCCGGGGTGAGGTTCCGTGAGACCGCGTCCTGCGTCCGCAGGAGCCCGTAGACGATCCAGGGCTGCCGGCCGATCTCCGCCACCACCCACCCCAGCTCCGAGGCGAGGTAGGGCAACACGATCGCAATCGACATGATCCAGAGGAACCACCTGTTGGAGGACAGCTTCTTTCTCCACGCAAGAATGACCGCGATGAACGCGAGGAGAACGAACAGGAAGCCCAGCCCCACCATGAGCCGGAAGGCGGTGAACGTGACAAGCACCGGCGGACGGTCCGCCGGCGGGAAATCCTTCAGCCCTTTCACTACTGCGTTCGGGTCGTGGTAGGCGAGGAGGCTCAGGCCCCCGGGGATCTCCAGGGCTTCGACATTCTCCTCCTTCTCCGGGCGGGGCAGCTGCAGGATGTAGAAATCGGCACCCTTTTCGGTCTCCCATTGCGCTTCCATGGCCGCCAGCTTCGAGGGTTGGTACTTCGCCACCTGCACGCCCGAAAGGTCGCCCGCCACGATGATCATGATCGACGTGACAATGCCGAACGCGGCGGCGATCCTGAACGATCGATGGAACATCTCTTCCTTCCTCCCGCGCAGGAGCTGGATCGCCGAGATTCCCATGATGAAAAAGGCGGTGAGGGTGTAGGCGGCGAAGATGACGTGAGCGAACTTGATCCAGGCATAGGGGCTTCCCAGGAGCGCGCCGAAAGAGGTGAGAACCGCCTTGCCGCCCACCAGCTCATACCCGCGCGGCCTCTGCATCCACCCGTTGGCAAGCAGGATCCAGAACGCGGAGAGCGTGCTTGCCCCCGCCACCACCCACATGATTCCGGCGTGAACCCCGCGCGACACCCTCTTCCAGCTGAACATCCACACACCGATGAAGGTGGATTCGAGGAAGAACGCCACAGTGGCCTCGATGGCAAGCGGGGCGCCGAAGATGTCCCCGACGAACTTCGAGTACTCGGCCCAGTTCATCCCGAACTGGAACTCCAAGGTGATCCCCGTGACCACTCCGACGGCAAAGTTCACCAGGAGGAGCCTGCTCCAGTACTTCGCCATCGAAAGGTACGTCTCGTCCCCGGTCCGCGCGTAGCGCGTCTCCATGTACGCGGTCATCACGGTGAGCCCGAGGGTGAGCGGGACGAAGAGAAAGTGGAACAGGACGACGGTGGCAAACTGGATCCGGGAGAGAACCGCGACGCTCATATTCGGAGATTACCATGACCCGCCGGGGCCTTCAACAACCAGACTCCCGACGTGTAGATTCATGCTCACGATGACGGGCACCACGCAGACGTACACGGCGGATTCTACCCGCTGGCTGCGCCAACTTGCTTTGTCCGTTCGGGGCAGACTCGCCGCGGCGGTCGCCCTCGGAGAGCTGGCGGGCATCCTGCTCGTCCTGCAGACGGGGCTCCTTGCCCGGGTTGCCGATGAGGTGATCTTCCGCCGTTCCGCGGTTTCCGCGCTGCTCTCCCTGTTCGCCGGCGCACTGGGTGCCGTCATCCTGCGCGCCGCCGCTGCCGCCGCGGCCAGGCGCACCGCGTCGGCCTGCGCATCGAAGGTGAAGGCACACGTGCGCGCAGAATGCATCGCTCACGTCGCGCGAATCGGTCCCCTTGCCCTTTCCGGCATGCGGGCCGGGGAGATCGCGCACGTCTCGGTGGACGCGGTGGAGGCGCTGGACGCTTATTTTTCCAGGTACCTCCCCCAACGGTCGATCGCCTCCCTGCTTCCCTTCACGATCCTCGCCGTGGTCTTTCCACTGGACTGGATCTCGGGGTTGGTGCTCGTTCTCACAGCCGTATTCCTCCCCGTAAGCATGATCGTGATCGGTGACCAAGCCCACGAGCGAAACCAGCGGCTGTGGGGCCGGCTTGCCCTCATGAGCGGACGGTTTCTCGACGTCCTTCAGGGGCTTTCCACCGTGCGGATGTTCGACGCCGTTCGAAGGGAGACCGCCGAGATCGAGCGCGCCTCCCGTGAGCACCGCACCCTCACAATGTCCGTGCTGCGTCTCGCGTTTCTCTCCTCCTTCATGCTGGAGCTGATCTCCGCCGTGAGCATCGCGATCGTCGCGGTGATCTCGGGATTCCGGCTTCTCCACGGAACCATGGCCTTCAACCCGGCCTACTTCATCCTGCTGGTCGCACCCGAGTATTTCCTCACCCTGAGAATGCTCGGTACCCTCCACCATTCGCGCATGGAAGCGATCAGCGCCGCCGAGCAGATCCAGGAATTCCTTGGGCGGCCCGTGTTGGAAGAGTCAGCCGCCCGGGTGAATGCGCCATGCGTCATGCGCCCTCCTGTCATCACTTTCCATGGCGTGAGCTTTTCGTATGGAGCTGCGCCCGTTCTTTCCGGCGTGACCCTTGAGATCGACTCTTGCGAACGCGTGGCGCTCATCGGGGCGAGCGGCGCGGGCAAGTCCACCCTTCTTGCTCTTCTGAACCGCTTTGCCCGGCCGCAGCAGGGCACCATCGAGATCGACGGCGTGCCGCTCGCGGCGCTGGATCTTGCAGGGTGGCGCCGTGTCGTCGCCTGGCTCCCCCAGCGGCCGACCATGTTTCACGGGTCCGTGCGCGACAACGTCACGCTGGGGCGGCGGGATGCGTCGAAGGATGAAATCCGCAGAGCCATGTCCCTTGCGCGCGCGGAAGGGATCCCGCTGGACACGCCGGTGGGAGAAAGCGGGCTGGGCCTCTCCACGGGCGAGGCCCAGCGCGTCGCTCTGGCCCGGCTCTTCCTTCGCACACCCCTGCTTGTTCTGCTGGACGAGCCCACCGCGCACCTGGACGCTGAAAACGCGGCCCTCGTTTCCGAGGGCATCCAGGAATTATCCTCGGGTCGAACGACCCTGCTCGTCACCCACCGGGCCGAATCCGCGGCAGGGATGGACAGAATTGTCGAGATCAAGGACGGAAAGGCGGGCCCAGTCCGATGAAATCAGCGCGCCGCCTCGTGTCGCTCCTCCTGCCCTCGTGGCGAATGGCCCTGCTGGGGATCTTCCTTTCGCTTTTCGCCCTGGCGGCGAACATGGCCCTGCTTGCGCTTTCGAGCTGGTTCATCACGTCGATGGCGCTGGCCGGTGCCGCCGGGGCGTTCATGGACTATACGACCCCCGCGGCGGCGATCCGGGCCCTCGCGCTTGCACGGGCAGGGGGGCGGTATGCGGAGCGCCTGGTCAACCACGACACGACTCTCCGGGTACTTTCGACGATCCGGGTCTGGTTTTTCCGGCGTATCGAACCCCTGGCTCCCGCTCGGCTTCAGGGGCTCCGCAGCGGCGACCTCCTGGGCAGGATCCGGACCGACGTGGACACGCTGGATGACTTCTACATCCGGGGCGTGGTGCCTTCCATCGTTGCGGTGCTCGCCCTCGGGCTCATCATGCCATTCCTTGCGCGGTTCGACCTGCGGATCGCGGTAATCGATGCGGCAGCGCTTGCCTGCGGCGGGGCGCTTTTGCCGCTTTTCCTGAGAAGACTCTCCAATGCGCCGGGCAGCGACCGGGTTGCCCTTTCCTCCGACCTTCGCGCCTCCGTCGTCGAGCACGCGCAGGGCATGGCGGAGCTGATCGCGCTTGAAGCAGTGCAGGTCCGCGAGCAGGACATGGGATTGACGGTCCGGGAGCTGGGGATTCGCGAACGCCGGCTTGCAACGCTTCAGGGCGCCGGGGACGCGGGGTTGATCGCGGCGAGCTCCCTCGCGGTGTGGGCCGCCGTCCTGGTGCTTGCCCCGCGTGCCGCTTCGGGGTCTATGCCGGGAGCCGAAATGGCGATGCTCGCCGTGTTCGTTCTCGCCACTTTCGAGGCCGTCATGCCCCTGCCGCCCGTAATCCAGCGCGCGGGGGAGCTCGCCGCGGCTGCGCGCCGCCTTTTCGAGTTGATCGATACTCCAGCGACCGTGAAAGATCCTGAGAGCCCGTCACCCGCTTTCGGCAGCGAACCCGTAGAGCCACTCGGGCTCGTCATACGGGACCTGCGGTTCCGTTACGCTTCGGACAGCCCATGGGTGATTGACCGTCTCTCACTGGATGTCCCCGCGGGTGGCAGGGTCGGCATCTCAGGCCCCAGCGGTGTCGGCAAGAGCACCCTGGTGAACCTGCTGCTGCGATTCTGGGACTACGAGCAGGGCACCATCACAGTGGCAGGGGCCGGCAAAGAGGTGGAGCTGCGGTCGCTCCGTGGCGAAGATGCACGACGGCTGTTCGCTGTCGTGCCGCAATCGCCTTTTTTCTTTCATGCTTCCGTTCGCGAAAATCTTTCAATGGCCCTGCCCGAAGGCCGGGAGGGAGATGCGGAAGCCATGCGGTCCGCCCTGGAAACGGCCCAGCTCGCCCCGTTTGTCGCGGCGCTGCCCGAAGGTGTGGAAACAACCGTTGGTGAAAAAGGTCATGAGCTCTCCGCGGGAGAGGCTCGTCGGCTGGCTGTAGCACGGACCCTGTTGAAGGAGGCCCCGATCTATATCCTGGACGAGCCAACCGAGGGGCTGGATGAAAAGACCGCCGACTCTCTCATGGCGGCGCTGAATGCCCGGCTGCGCGGAAAGACGCTCATAGTCATCAGCCATCGGGACAGGGATTTGAGTTTCGCGGAGAAGGTCGTGCGGTTGGACGGTTGAGGAATTGCACAGCCCTCTCTCAGAACTCATTCAAGGGATACTTTTCTCGGGATGCGTGTTCCGGCCTTCACTGAAACCCGCCGGCGGGTGGATCCCTCATGCCATCTCCAGGGCCTTGCCGAGCCGTCGGATCCCCTCCCTGAGCACCTCTTCTGTATGAGTCGAAATTGAAAGCCGAAGGTGCAGCCGAGCGGGAGCCTTCGGGAAGCAGCCCGACCCAGGCTCAGCGTCCACGCCCTGCGCGCGCAGGCGGGAACGCAGCTCCGCCTCGCTCATGCTCGTGGACTCAAGGGTGAGCCAGACAAGGTAACCGCCGCAGGGCCGGGTCCAGGTGGCCTTTTCCGGCGGGATGTGGCAAGAAAGGGACTCGAGCACCGCACGCATGCGCCTGGCATAAACCTTGTTCACGAGCTCCAGGTGTTTCTGGTAGCTCCCTGACAGGCAGAGCTCGTTCATGGTTGCCTGCATCATTGTGTTGCCGCCGTCGTCGCTCAGCTTCCGGATGGCGCACAGCTTTTCGATGCGGCAGCGATCCGCGGCGATCCATCCGATGCGAAGCCCCGGGAAGAGCACCTTGGAAAACGTGCCCAGCGACAGGACGGCGCCGGTTCGGTCCATGGATTTCAGCGGAAGAACGACGCTCCCGAAGTAGGACATCTCCTCTTCGAAGGCATCCTCGACGACTGGAAGCCCGCGCCATTCGCAGAGCGAGAGGATCCGTTCGCGGCGTTCCTGCGACGTGGTGATTCCGCTCGGGTTCTGGAAGCTGGGGATGATGAACAGAAACCTGAGGCCCCTCTGCCCCAGGCGTTTCCTGAGCACAACCTCGTCCATCCCGTCTTCCCGCAGAGGGACTCCGATCGGCGTGACGCCGTGAAGCCGGCTTAAGGAGAGGGCGCCCTTGAACGTGGGCTCCTCTACGATGATTCTCCCGCCTTCGCGGGCGAGCAGGCGAAACGCAAGGTCCAGGCCATGGAGCGCGCCGTTCGTGATGAGAATGTTCTCCGGCCCGGCCGGGATGCTGTGGCTGCACAAGCGCGATGCGATGGTCTCCCGAAGCGGGAGGTAGCCCTGCGGGTCCCCGTAATGCAGCAGGGAGGCATTCTCGTCACGGCTCACGCGCTGAAGAGCCCGCCGCAGGTCGCGCATCGGGAACAGGCCTTCATCCAGGCGGTACGCGCCCAAGTCAATGAGCCTGTCGACCGGCGTGGTTGTCGATACCTCGTGCTCCGAGCGACCGATCCGCACGCCCGCCGCCCTCGCGCGAACCCGCGAGTAGGAGCCGGGAGTGCTCACCAGGAATCCGCGGGCCCACAGCTCCTGGTAAGCGCAATAGACCGTGTAGCGGCTCACGTTCAGCTGTCGCGCCAGCCTCCGTGTCGGCGGGAGGATATCTCCCTCGCCAATCGCCTCAGTCTCAATGAGCTTCTCGATCCTGCGGGCAATCTGCCGGTACGCCGGCAGGTGATCCTTCTTGTCCAGCGCGATCAGAAGCATGGAGGGAGCATACCCTGCGAACGCCGCGGGCGCTATTGCCGCGGGCGGTAGTGCTCCATTGCCTCCAGCGCGAAGCGCGCCTGCACCGTTGCCGGGCCGCCGCCCATCTCGAAGGCGACCTCGATGGCCTCCACGATCTGTTCCTCGGTTGCCCCGTCCTGCAGGGCCTCCCGTACGTGATGCTCGATGCACGGCTCGCACTTCACCACGATCGAGATCGCGATGGCGATCATCTCCTTGACCCGCTTCTCCAGAGCACCGGGACGGAATGCCTGTTTCGCAAGTTCCTGAAAAGCGCGATATGCCGGCGACGCCTTCTGGTAGTACGCGTCAGCCTTTTTCCTCGCCTCCTGGTAGGCTTCGATCCTCTTCTGTTCTTCGCTCATGAAATGCACTCTCCCTTCCTTCAAGATTTCTCCGGGGTCGCGCATGTCTGCGCGCCTTCGCGGTTCGAATTCCCTCTGCCAAGCAGTACGACGCAAAGAACAAGACAGCCCATTGCGCATGCCCCGCAGGCCACCAGCACGCTCCGAATCCCTATCGTCCGTATCATGAAGGATCCCACGAACATGGAGATGACCGCCGGGGGAACACCCGCTGCCGTCATCGTGCCGTAGACCACGCCTCGGAAGTCCGATGATGTCGATCGGTCTCTCAGGGAGTGCAGGGAAACAAGCGTCGCATAGAACGCGGCGAAGCTCCCGCTCATGAGCGCGATGGCCCCCCCGAGGGAACGGACATATCCGAGGGCTGCGAAGCTGAGAAAATGCACGCTCAGCCCGATGATGAGAAGCAACCGTCCTTGCCCCGGGCTCCCCCATCGAGAGCCCAGCAGGCTCCCCACGATGCTGCCCGCCCCGATGGCAGCCATGAAGTATCCATATTCGACATCGCCGAGTCGAAGGAAAGATTTCACGTAGACGACGAAGAGGGAGGTCTGGACGCCGAGAAAAACCTGCCGGAGGATGACGATGGCGGCAAGGAAGGAGAGATCGGGATGGCCCACAATCTCTCGGGCCCCGCGAAGGAATGGGCCAATCAGGCGGATCGCTCCCTCACTCTTCGGTTTGATCGACGCAGTATCAGACACCCATGCCAGGCACATGGCGATCAGATAGACGATCCCTATCAGCCCGAAGAAAAGCTGCGGGGGCAACGCGAGAGACGCGATTCCTCCCAGGACGGGAGCGACAATTCGCGCCGCGTTCAGAGTCAGGAGCACGGCTGAGTTGCCTTTCCGATTCCCCTGCTGTCCCATGAGATCCACCATGAGCGTCGTGCGGACGTTCGAGATGAAGACGAAGAGGCAGGAGATCAGAAACCACACGACGAAGAGCGGCAGCGCGTCCTTCAATATTCCCTCGCACGCGATCAGGACGCCGGTGATCCCGCACGCGGCGGACAACCCCGTGCGCCGGCCGATCCTGGCCGACACCATCCCGAAGAAGGGCGCGAGGAGCTGCGGCGCGAAGGTGAGAGCGGTGAAGAGACCCACATCGAACGGATTGCGGCTGCGATTGAAAACGACGAGCGTCATGGCAAAAAAGGTGATCTCGTAGCCCAAGGCCGAGAGTGCGAATGCCGACCAGAAGCGCGACTTCATGGTGCAAGTGTAGACGGACGGCCGAACGAAAAAAGAGCCAATGTGCCATCGTCACAAGGAACGAATTGGTCGAGCGACGCGTCTTCTTGCGCTTGAGAAGGCACGAATCGAACGAGAATCCTTTTCCGAGGTTACCCCGGACATCATACCACGCGCTGAGATTCTCAGGCTGGCAACAAGGGACAACGCGCCCTACCCCATGATCCGGGCACTCCTCAAATAGTAGTAACAATTATAGCTCCTGCGCGAGGCGCTCCGGGAGGTCGGACGTGCCGACGGCAGCCTCAGAACTCATTCCACGGCAGGGCTGTGACTCGCGGAGAGAGGGCTTGGCGAGTGGGCGAACGGCAGATCACGTAGCCCCTGCGTGCCCGGGGGTAGAGGTCGATGAAGGTCTCTACATGCCTCGCGTCGGAGGGGCGAGGTCCCTCGGTCCACTTGATCTCAACGGGAATGACCTCGTCAGGAGTACGGAGGATCACGTCCACCTCCGCTCCGCCGGCCGTGCGCCAGCTTGAGACCGAAAATCCTGCGCCGAGGGTTGCCGCACGATGGCAGAGCTCGCCCATAACCCACTGCTCGAACAGCTCCCCCGCACTTGTCCTGATAAGGTCCTCTGACATGCGAAGGCCGGCAAGCGCGTGGCGAATGCCCAGATCGAAGAGCACGAATCGAGGTGCGAGCGCTACCCGTCGGCGGGTTTCAGTGAAGGCCGGAATGCGCATCCCGAGAAAAGTATCCTCCAGCACCTGGAAGAAATTTCGAAGGGTGTTCACGGCAACTCCGACCGTGGATGCCATTTTCGTGTAGTTGATGAGACGGCCGGATTCGATGGCGGCAGCCTCTATGAAACGGCTGAAAGCCCCCATGTCCCGGACGATACTCTCCTGTCGAATCTCGTTCTCAATATAGAGGTCTGCCCAGGTTGCGAGGGTTTCCGCCCAGCTCTCCCGGCTTTCCGCAAAGAGCCCTGGCAGGCTTCCGAACAACAGACAATCTTCGAGTGCTCTCGTGGGAAACCGGGGCTCCGGTGGAAGGCTCATGGGCAGAAGTTCACATGGCCTGCATTCGGCCTGCATGACCGGAGTCAGAGTGTAGGCAACGCTGCGGCCGGGAAGCAGGTTCGCGCTGCCACGCCGAAGTTGCCGGGAGGAGCTCCCGGTAAGAAGGAAACGCCGCTGACCAGCGCCCCTGTCGTAAAGGAGCTGTACATCGTCAAGCAGTGCAGGCACTTTCTGGATTTCGTCGATAATGACAGTCCTGATCTCCGGCCTTGCCTCCAATTCACGAAGCAGGAGACCGGTGTCCGTTTCAAACCGCCGCCTCAACCTGCGATCCTGCAGGTTGATAAGGTACGCCTCTTCGTTTTCTACCAGATGCTGCAGGAGCGTGGTCTTACCGGTTTGCCGTGCCCCGAATAGGAGGATAACCTTACTTGGCGACCGGGCGAGGTTGATCCTGTTCTGGAGCGCCCTGGTACAATACTTCATAAGAATCACCTCGCTGCATAATTACATGACATTTATGCAGTGTCAACTCGAGCGGTTTCGCTACTCAGCCGCTCTCAGTAAGTCCGGAGTCGAAGCGCTACATGGCTTCCCTGCGTCCTTTGCTATGTGAATTCCACAGTCCAGACCCCCGTCCTGCCGTTCATCCGGCCGGCATACTGTCCACGGCAGCCGGGTCTTCTCCGTAAACTCTTTCGGCAGCGTTCCCCGGCATTCGAAGCCCTCTACGAGGAGCGCTACGCCTCTTTCTGCGGCAAGTTCCGCCTGCCGCTCATCGCGCATGCCGCCTCGGCCCCCCGCCAGTCAGTTCAACGTGCGCCGTGACACCTGCGCACAGAAGCGGACCCTCCTTCTGGGGGAGTACCTCAGCGGGAACCTGCTTCTCAATCTGCCACACCGTCAGCTCGTCTGGACCATACCCAAGATCCTCCGCTCATTCCTCAGACACGATCGCAATCTGTTCGCCGACATCGGCAGGCTCATCTTCGACATCCTGACTTCCTATTTCAGCCAGGCGGCGGGCAGACCGATCCGCGGAGCCATGGTCAGCAGCCACCAGACATTCGGCTCCTTCGCCGTGTGGAACCCCCACTGGCATACCATCGTGTTGGAAGGCGGATTCGATCGCTACGAAGGGACTGCTGAATCCGCATTTCGCACGGACGCTGCTTTCCTGGCGCCACTCCGGGTTTTCCATCGACAGCGGAACTCGTATCTATGACCAGGATGCGCGCAGGTCTTTGAGCCAGTATATCGTGCGCGCCCCGCTGTCCCTGACGATGATCGAATGGGATGAGCAGGAAGACACCGTCACCTGGAAGGCGCCACAGAAGGGATACTTCAAAGGCAAGGAGCGGCATTTCTCTTGTCTGGACTTCATCGCCCAACAGACGCTCCACATCCCCCCTCGCGGCCGGCATCTGCTGCGCCGCTACGGCCTGTATTCCTCCCGCGGCCGTGGAACCTGGAAAGACCGTCCCGCCCTGGCCTCGCGTGCCCCCCAGAACTGGTACGGTCGGCAGGCCGTACAGCCTCCTGCCGCGGGGCAACCAACCGAGGTTCATGCAGTAAACGCGAGCGAACGCAGCAAGGCGTGGGCGCGTCTCTTGGCCATGATCTATGATGTCGATCCCTTGCGCTGTCC
>PMZS01000330.1 GCA_003170115.1 Spirochaetaceae bacterium | reverse complement strand
GTCGGCTCGTCCAGGATCAGGACCTTCGGAGTCGTCGAGATGGCCTTGAGGAACTCCAGGATCTGCTGTTCACCCTTGACGAGACGCTTGATAAGACCCCGGGGGTCAAGGGACGAATGAAAGCGCTGGAGGAACTCCGCCGTTTCCCGGTACAACTGCCTCCACCGGATAAAGTTCAGGAGGCCGGTGGGCTGTCGATTCGCAAAAATGTTCTCTGCAATGGAAAGGCTTCCTACCATGGACAGCTCCTGGAACATCATCCTGATTCCTGCCTGGATCGCTTCCTGGGGGGAACCGAATGAGACCTCCTTTCCCTCCAGCACGATCCTCCCGCTGTCAGGACGAAGCGCCCCGCCGAGAACCTGGCTCAGCGTACTCTTGCCCGCGCCGTTTTCCCCGATCAGGGCAAGGATCTCGCCTGCGCCCAGGGAAAAGCTCACGTCGGCAACCGCCACCACTCCGGGGAAGCTCTTTCGAAGGTGGTCGACGACCAGAAGCTCTTCCATGGGTTCCGCGCTCCTCATTCACAGGGAGAGGGTATGTCGTGTCGTCGGATTCTACGATGGAAGAGGAGGGCCTTTGAAGGCCCTCCCCGTTCGTTCGCTACTTGTACAGCTTGTTCGCGTCCAGGAAGTACTGGACGTTGGACTTGTCGACCCAGCTGATGGAAGTGAAGATGTTCGCCGGGGCGGCATCGACTCCCGCCTTGGCATTGTTCGACGTCAAAAGCGGATCGAAATGCTTCTTGCTGAACAGTACCAGGAGGCCCCAGACCATCTCCGCGCAGTCATCCTGCGCGATGGTTCCGAACAGGACTCCGGACCTGACTTTCTCCAGAACATCCGAGTTGCGGTCCATGGAGACGACCTTGACCTTGCCGGCCTTTCCTGCCTCGCTGACCGCGGTAGCGGCGGCTATGCCACCCGTCGAATCCGTGCATGCGAATGCGGAGAGGTTCGGGAAGCGCTGCAGGATTGCCTTTGCAACGTTGATCGCGGTAACCGTATCAGCCTTCGTGTCTCCGGTCTGCACGACCTTGATGCCGGGGTAGGTGCCGAAACCCTCCCGGAAGCCCTGCTCGCGCTGGTCGAACATGCCGACCCCGCTGATCGTGAGAATAGCCACATCGCCCTTGCCGCCGAGGACTTCCCCGATCTTCTGGCCCCCGAAATATCCCAGGTCGTGCTGGTTGGTTCCGACAAACGTGGAGCGCTTGGAGTCCGGTACGTCGCCGCTGATGGTGGCCACCGGGATGCCGGCTGCCACGGCCTTGTCGATGCTCGGCTTGAGGCTCTCATCAACCCCGAAGCACACGATCCCGGCCGGCTTGCGCGCGATTGCCTGGTCAAAAGCTGCGATCTCCCCCGGCACATCGTACTCCGCGGGCCCGATGTAGGACGTCTTCACGCCAAGCTGATCGCCCATCCACTTCCAGGCGAACTTGTGTGCACTGAAGTACTCCAGGTTCCCCATGCAGGTGACTGCGATGTACTCCTCGTTCGGAGATCCTTTCAGTGCCTGCGCATCCGCTTTGACGGCATTGCCAAATGTCATCAAGGCGCCAAGCGCAACCACTACTGCAAGTACCAATAGGATCCTGCGACTCATGTTGGGCCTCCCCCTTTGAGAGATTTGCGGAGTATCCTCCGCTTAAGGGAACTACATTCCCTTTTTGAGATCTTTTGCCTCCGAGCGATTTTTTGACTTGAAACTCATCTTACACCGCCAATTCGCCAGCAGTCAACAAAAAACGATAAAAGAAGCTATCTCCTGGGACGCACGAGATCCGGCGGCGTCTTCCCCAGAAGCACCGCCTTCGCGTTCTCCGCTGCGACACGCCGGCATTCCTCGAGGGAGCCCTCCGACACGTAGGCCACATGCGGGGTGATGATGCAGTTCTCGAGGGAAAACAGGGGATTGTCGTCGGGATTCCAGGAACCCAGCTTCGCGGGCTCCTCCTCTGTGTCATCCAGCCCGGCCGACGCGATCCAGCCCTCCGACAGCGCCTGGTACAGCGCCCGGTTGTCGACGATCTTGCCTCGCGCGCAGTTGACGAGGACCGCCGTCCTCTTCATCCTGCGCAAGGCGGCCTCGTCGACAAGGTGCTCCGTCTCAGGCGTGTGAGGGCACATCACGTCAACCACGTCGGATCGGGCCAGGAGGTCTTCCAGCGGCACTTTTTCGGCGCCAAAGGTAGCCATGAACCCCTGCGATATATATGGATCATATGCGACAATGCGGAAATGAAACGCCCGCACCTTGCGGGCGATGTTCTGCGCGATCCGCCCGAAACCGATCAGTCCCCACGTGGAGTCCCGCAGCCGATGCAGCGGTCCTTTCGATTCGCTCCAGTGCCACTTCCCGGCCCGTGTGGCCGCCGCGTACCACGGGATCCGACGCACCAGCATGAGCGCCAGAGCGATCGAGTGGTCCGCAACCTCGTCCAGCGCGTAGTCCGGCACGTTGGTGACGACCATGCCATGTTCGTAGGCGGCCTCCACGTCGACGATGTCCACCCCGGTGCCGTAACGGCAGATGGCCTTGCACCGCGTGAGCTTTTCTATCGTCGAGCGAGGAATCTTCGCGTACTGCTGGAGAATCGCGTCCGCGTCGGCCGCCTGCTCCGCGAGCCCCTCTCCCGTCCTGCACTGCAGCCCGATCACCTCGGCACCGATGGGCTGGAGCACCGATTTTTCGACCTCGTTGTCGGGGTAGTCGAAATCACTGATGTAGACCTTGTAACCGGCCATGATGTTCAGCCCTGAAACCGGGTCTCCGGCAGCCCCGTCACTCCGGGGCGGACCGCCAGGAGGGAACCCGCCAAGGGCTGGAGCCTCGCCTCCTCCTCGGTGAGGGTCATACGAGAGGTGGTGATGAACAGGGTATCAAGGGCAGCTCCCCCGAAAGCCAGGCTCGTCGGGTTTCGGCACGGCACCTCGATGACGCGGTCGATCGACCCATCAGGCCGGTAGCGGACGACGCGTCCGCCGTTCCATTGCGCGTTCCAGAGATACCCGTCCGCATCGATCACAGATCCGTCGGGCACGCCCGGCTGGTCGCGGAAATCGCAGAAGACACGACGGTTGCCCGGGTTGCCCGTGTGGAGGTCATAGTCGAAAGCCCAGATGACGGCCTGGGGCGAATCGGCGTAATACATGATCCTTCCGTCGAGACTGAAGCAGGTGCTGTTCGCGCTGCTCAAACCCCCGAAAAGGCGGTGCAGGCTGAGATCGACATCGAGGCGGTAGGCGGCTGACAGACCCTTTTCACTTGAATCGAACCCCCCGACGATGAAACGGCCCTGGCGGTCGCACCTCCCGTCGTTCAGCCGCGTGGTGGGCAGACCGAGCTCGACGTCCACGATCCTTTGCTCCAACCGCGTATCCGGATCGTAGAAGGAAAGACCTTTCTCGAAGGCAATCAGGAGCCCGCCGCGCTCCCGGAAAGTGAGAGAGCAGACTTTCCGGCTCATGGCCCGGCTGGCGGCGCTCCCGATCCGCGGGTCCAGGCTCATCAGCGTCCTTGATTCTATGTCCGTCCAGTACAGGAGCTGGGTCTCGTCCGACCAGACCGGCCCCTCGGCATGGACACAGCGGGGTGCCGAAGCCACCTCCACCATGCTGTTCATCCCGCCCGCCTCCCCGCCCAGTGATTGAAGACGAATGCCGCCCCGTGTACTCGGTCAGTATAGCGCTTCTCCGAAGGCGGTCAACAGAAAAATGGCGCGTCTCACATTTCAAGTGGACAGGGCGGCCATTTTGTGTTGTGATTACTATCCCACGTTCATCGCGAGGAGGGTATAATCATGGCACAGGCGAGAGCCTTTTCCCACGTCGGGATCACCGTTCCTGACCTCGACAAGGCGGTGGATTTCTACACCAAGGTCTTCGGATGGTACCTGATCATGAAACCGACGGAGGTTATAGAGGACGACAGCGCCATCGGTGTCATGTGCAAGGATGTCTTTGGCGAGGGCTTCGGCCGGTTCCGCATTGCCCATATGTCCACTTCTGACAAGATCGGCGTCGAGATGTTCGAGTGGCCGGACACTGTAAGGCCCAAGAACAACCTGGAATACAGGAAGAGCGGGATCTTTCACTTCTGCGTGCAGGATCCCGAAATCGAGGAAACAGTCAAGAAGATCGTGGCCAACGGTGGACGACAGCGCATGCCGATCCGGGAATACTATCCTGGCGAGCTCCCATACCGCATGGTGTACGTTGAGGACCCCTTCGGCAACGTGTTCGAGCTCTACAGCCACAGCTACGAACTGACGTATTCCCGCGGAGCCTACCAGAGCTAGGAGCTTGTCGGACTGAGA
>PMZS01000387.1 GCA_003170115.1 Spirochaetaceae bacterium | reverse complement strand
GGCGGCGGGGTCCTGATCGAGAGGGCCTGCCACGCTCTCGATCTTGTCTACAGCTTCTTCGGCCGCTACGCGCGTGTGAGCATGGAAAGTATCATTCTCTATCGGGAGCGTCCGGATGCCTCCGGGAAGATGAGGGCAGTGGAAGGCGAGGATCACGTCCTGCTGAACGTGAGGATGCAGAACGGCATCATCGGAACAATCGAGGTCTCCAAGGTCGCCGCGGGGAGCAACGACGATTTCAATTATTCCTTCTACGGCTCTCGTGGAGCGATTAAATATGAATCGATGAACCCGAACTTCCTCAGCATCTATGATGCGACACAGCAGCCCGGGCCGATTGGAGGAACCAGTGGATTCCAGGCGATAGAAACTGTCAATAAATACCCTGACTCGAGATCGCAGTTTCCAGGACCTCGGTTCGGCGCCGGATGGCTTCGCGGTCATGTCGCGTGCCACTACAACTTCGTCAACTGCATCTCACGCGGATCCCCAGCGTCGCCATCCCTTGAGGACGGCGCCTACATCCAGAAGGTGATCGAGCGGATCTACGCCGACGTTGCCGATATGCGCGACCTCGTCTGAAAGCGAACAGAATGCCTTTTTTTCTGGGCATAGATTCGGGAACGACGAACGTGAAGGCCGCAGTATTCGACAGCGAGGGGGGCTGCATCGACGCAGCTTCCGTAGAATGCTGCGACGTTCGCATGTGCGGAGACAGGTTCGAGATTCCGATGCATGACTATTGGAATGCTGTCGTGCAATGTATCCGCCAGATCGGGGCCCGGGGGCGGGTTCGCCTCAGGGACGTCCGCGCTCTGTCCGTCTCCAGCCAGGGGGTCACGTTCGTTCCTGTTGACGACCGGGGCGAGGAAATCGGGCAGGCGATCTACCTGCACGACGCGCGGGCGGTGAAGGAAGCCGAAAAAATCCTGAACGCGTTCGGCAGCCGTGCGGTCTACGACAGGGCAGGTCAGCCCGCGATTAATGCGATGTTCGAGGCCGCACGGCTGCTGTGGATCCACGAGCACGAGCCCGAGCGCTTTGCGCGCATTCACAAGGTATTGCTCGTGCACGACTACCTCGTGTACCGACTGACGGGCGAGTTCGCGACGGTGCCTTCGATTCAGTCAACCTCCCTCCTGCTTGATATCCGCAGGCGGTCCTGGTGGCCGGAGATGCTCGATCTCATCGGGCTTTCTGAGAAGCAGCTTCCCCGGATCTGCGAGCATGGCCAGGCAGTTGGTCACGTCGGAGCCAGGGCTGCAGAAGAAACTTCGTTGCCGTCAGAAACGGTCGTGGTGGCGGGGGGAATCGATCAGATCTGCGGAATGATCGGGGTCGGGAACATCGAAAAGGGTCTTATCTCCGAGAGCACCGGGTCCGTGCTCGCACTCCATACCCTCTCGGACAAGCCGTTTCGTCACGAGGAGGCCGGGGTATTCAATTTTTGTGCGTTCGGAGGAAGTCCATACGCCTTGATCCCCGTCTGCCAGACGGCAGGAGCTGCGCTGCGGTGGTTCAAAGAATCCTTCTGCTCGGAGGAGAACATGCGGGCGCAGGCGATGAAGGAAAGCGTCTACGACCTCCTGACCCGCGATGCGAGTGTGATCCCGCCCGGCGCGGATGGTCTCGTGATGCTGCCATTCCTGTCCGGAAGTGGGAGCCCGAAACCCGATCTGCGCGCAAAGGCGGCGTTTTACGGAATAACGCTCTCGCACGGGAAACCGCATTTCGTGCGGGCACTGCTCGAATCGGTCGCTTGTCTTCTCAGGAGCAATGTCGATACGCTCAGGAATGCGGGCCTGGGATTCAAGGAGATCCGCTCCTTCGGCGGGGGTTCCCGAAGCCGGCTATGGAATCAGATCAAGGCGGACTTCTGCGGGCTTCCCGTTCGTACGTCGTCCTCTGCCGAAACCGGCTGTTGTGGAGCCGCTGTGCTCGCAGGGGTTGGTTGCAACGTGTACGCCACGATCGAAGAAGGGTGCCAGGCGCTCGTGCGCCTCGATGAGCCGTTGAATCCGGATGCTTCGCTCCGCCCTCTCTATGAGGATCTCTATATGAGGTACGAGAGCCTTCGCAAGGCGGTGGAACCGCTTCATACACACTGACGCAAGGAGACAAGGAATATGTCAATTCTTTTCGCCGAAAAATCATGGCCGGAGATCGATACCTACGTCAAGCGCAAAGGGCTCATCATCCTTCCCATCGGGCAGGTGGAGGAACATGGACCGCATCTCCCCCTGAACACGGACATCGTGATCGCGGAAGGCGTCTCCGTGGCGGTGGCGGAGGCGGTGAAGGATCGCCATCCAGCGCTTGTCATGCCCGGCATCTGGTCGGGCTACTCGTTGAAGAAGATGAACCGATGGCCCGGCGTCATGAGCGTCAGGTCCGAGGTGCTCACCGAGTTCATCGTCGACATCATGTCGTCCCTGGTGGACATGGGGTTCAGGAAGATCCTGACGATCAACGCCCACGGCATGAACCCCGAGATCATCAAGCTGGCGGCAAGGAGGATCTCCGATCGAAGCGACGTGCACGTGGCCACGACGAGCTGGTGGTCCTTGGCCGCGGGCACGGCAAAGAGGATCAGGAAATCCGAGATCGGGGGCGAGCTGCACGCGGGAGAGTTCGAGACATCCCTGATGCTCTTTCTCACGGACCTCGTCGACATGAGCAAGGCGACGAACACGGACTTCATGCGCTACCGATCCGATTTCTATGCGCCCGACATGTTCGCCTCGGCGCCGGGCGGGACCGCGTTCTCCACGTGGTACGTGCAGGAAAGCAAGACCGGGGTCTACGGAGATCCGACCGAGGCCTCGCGGGAAACCGGGGAAGCCCTCATGAAGGGGACGGTGGAGATGTACGTCCGCCTGATCGATGATTACATGAGGATGTAATAGGCCGGTGCCTCGGGGACAAGAGGAGGCAGACGCATAGTGAAAACAGGCGCGAAAAAGCAAAAGGTCGTCAGGAAAACCGGCCACCCCCTGTATCTCCAGGTCCGAGACTATGTCCAGGACAAGATCGATTCGTCACGCTGGGGCCCGGGCACCATGATACCGCGGGAGCAGGACCTGTGCAGGGAATTGAAAGTGAGCAGGATCACCGTTCGCGAAGCGATGAGGATTCTTGTGCACGAAGGCAGGCTTGAGCGCATCCAGGGAAGGGGGACATTCGTCTGCTCGCGCAAGCTTGAGCAGCGCTTGAACAAGTTCTTCAGCTTCACGAAGTGGGCCCAGCAGAACGGGATACGAGCAGAGTCGAGGCTGCTGCGCGTCGAGACAATCGAGTGCAGCAGCATCATTGCCAAGCACCTCTCCATTTCACCCGGAGATCGGGTCACGCGGATCGAGCGGCTGCGCCTTGGCGATGGGGAGCCCCTCTCGCTTGAGGAGATCTGGGTCCCCGTTTCCCTGTGCCCCGACCTTCACCTGAAGGACCTGGCCAGAGTTCCCCTCAATGATGTACTCGCGCAGGACTACGGCATCCCTGCCGTTCGAGCCATCGAAACAATCGAGCCGAAGGTGCCCGACAAGCAGGTGAAGAAGATGCTTCATATGCACCAGGAGGAGCTCTGTCAATTGGTCGAGTATACCGCCTATACACATGATTCCAGGATTATATTCTACAACACAGAATTGTACCGGGGAGATCGCATTAAGTTCTCGATCGAGCTCACAAGTGCATGAGCCGCAGCGGGGCGGGAATCAGTGCTCAGGGTCCTCGATGGTTTCCCCCGATGGGAATACGTGGGTTGGCGAAGTAGTTGTCATCGACAAAGCAGGTCTTGGAAACCTCCAGCAGGAGCGCAGCGCTGATTCCTTTGAAACTATGCGGCGTGCCAGGGGGAACGGGCAAAACTTCACCGGGCGTCATCACCCGTGTCTCGCCATTGAAAGTCATGCTGACAGTTCCGTGGACGATGTAGAACGTCTCATGTTTCGTGAGGTGATGATGCTTGGGGCATGTCTGGTCCTTGAACACGAAAAGGAACTTGCCGCAGTATCCAGCCTCCATTTCGTTCGCCACCCAGCACTCGACCAGCCCTTCCTTTTTGAAATCGCCCAGTCCGAAATCCTGCACGAGCATTTCCGCCGGCGGCATTGTCATCCCCCATCCGGTGAGATAGCCCTTGAACTCCTTAATCACTTTCTCCCTCTGTTCTCCGACCAGCGCAATATCGAGAACCTTTTTCAACTCGTCCATCGTCTTACCTCATTTTTCATGATAAGCGCGAAGCACCCGTACGTCAATGGGTGAATCCCCTTTCCGCATGGCACTCAATGATAAATTGACAGTTGCATGGCGGCATATGATACGATCGACGCGGTCGCGAGCCGTCGTAACGAAATCCATGAAAAGCGGGAATGATCGCAGGAAGCAAGGAGATGGTCATGTCGCAAAGTTTGGCGGGAAAAGTCATCATCATCACAGGAGCGAGCTCGGGGATCGGCGCCGCTACGGCACGCGCACTCTCGCGGCTGGGGTGCTGCGTCGCCCTCGCTGCGCGCTCAGCTGAGAAGTTGCATGCGCTGGCGGACGAGCTGGGGCCCGCCGCGATCGCTGTTCCCACGGATATCACCTCCGGTCCAGCGGTCGCCAACCTGATCGCTAGAACCCGCGAACGCTTCGGCCGGATCGACGTGCTGTTCGCGAACGCAGGCATATATGTTCCTGGACAGCTTGCGGAGGGTGATCCGGATATTCTTGCAAGGGTTGTTGACGTGAATGTCAACGGACTCGTGCGTTGCGTGCATGCAGTGTTGCCACACATGATAGCCCAGGGCTGCGGGGACATCCTCATCACGAGCTCGATCTCAGGCCATGTGGATCTCGCCTGGGAGCCGGTGTATAGCGCATCGAAACATGCTGTCCAGGGCCTGGTGCATACGCTGCGGCGCCAACTGCTGCCTCATGGGATTCGGGTGTGCTCTATTGCTCCGGGGATGGTGGCCAACGAGCTGTGGGGCATTACGCAGCCCGAAGAGATAGAAAAGCGTGTCGCTGCGCACAGCGCGCTTCGGTGCGAGGACATCGTGGACGCCGTTGTTTTCATCCTTTCCCGACCGCCGCACGTAAACGTCCGTGAAATTGTCATGATCGCACAGCGCGAGGATCTCTGATTACGATCATGTGATGAAAACCCGCTGCGGCCGAATCAGCTCACTAAGAACACTGTCGGGAGGAGCGACC
>PMZS01000084.1 GCA_003170115.1 Spirochaetaceae bacterium | reverse complement strand
CAACTATCTTGAAAAACACCGTGAGGGACCCGGCGAGAAAGTAGATGCTGCGCACCCCCTCGCGAAAGACCGGCCGTGGGGCATTGACGATCAAAGCCACCCGTGCATCGCCCATGACGTCCTTTAGTCGGAGCAGGGAAGTGATGCGGTCCTTGCTTTGCACGAGTGCAAACGGCGCCGGCTCTGCACCGGGTCGAGTAAGCGCCATCCGCTCATCAGGCGACAGTGAGGGATCGTCAAGGACTGCCAGGTGCGTGTCCTGCTGTGTGATGTCGGAGAGGGCGGTCATCTCGGCGTGGTTAAGAATTCTCCCGAAGACCGCGGCACCGACGGCAGGCGGGACGGGCACGCTGCCGGTGACAGGCTGTGAGGCCACCAGGAGCACGACACCTGGCAGGACGAGCAGTCCTTCATGGTGACTCTTGATGTCCGCATAGGTCACGAGCGGTGAGCCGGATGCAAGGGCCTTTGAGAAGCCCGTCGGGGGTTCGGTGGTCGTTCCGGCCGTGCGATCAAACCAGCGTTCGTACACGACCCGACCCCCGGACCCGATCAAGGCGATGACGTCCAGCTTGAGGGTGCGGTAGGTGTCATCAGTCAGGTTGGCCGCGACATACTCCGGCTTGCGTCCCTGGACGAAAGCCGCCGTTTCGTCCCAGTGGGCCCAGTCACCCGCTGACGCAGCGAGATTGTCGGCCATGAGCTTCACCGCATCTCCCGCGCGGCGGGCGTTTCGCAGCGCTTCTGCCTCTTCCAACCTCCTGAACCGGCCCAACATGACGATCACGGCGGCGGCAAGAAGGAGCGCGATCAGAGCGAGAAAACAGGAGCTGACAATCAAGGTCGTCTTGGTGCGCAGCGTCATTGTGGTTTTTCGCCTTGCGAGCGGTTGAGCCCTCAGGCTGCTTTCCACTATATCACCATGACAGGCCCTGCGACAGGAACTGCCGGCCGCCCATGGATTCCATTCCAGGGTCTTTCCCCGTCCATCAGCGTGGACCAGCGCATCACCAACCACAGCCCGCGCTCCACGGTCGGCACCGCCACGGAGGTATTCACCTACCTGCCCATGCTCTTTGCCCGAGTGGGCACGCGGCTGTGCCCGTCCTGCGGCGCCGAGGTGCCGCCCTCCCAGGACATGGGCTCCTCGGATCTTATGGACGATGACGACAGCACCGGCGATGAGCAGTGCTCGCACCCCTGTCCGCGGGAGTTCATTTTTTGATCATGAGCGAACGCACTCTGGCTTTGTCTTTTGGCGTCGCCGGATTGAAGATGACCAGACTGAGATGCGGTATTCCATCGACAGCGAACGTCGAGTATTCGAGCGTGATCGGTCCGACGGTCGGATGCTGAATGGATTTGGTTCCTTCGCCATTCGTGCTGACGTCATGGTCGAGCCACAATTCCTTGAAATCCGGACACGATAGGCTCAACTCATCGATTAACGCCTTGGTGTGCGCGCTGGCACCGGTCCTTGCTGTTTCGGTTCGGAACGACGCGACCATGGTGCGGGCAATGCTGTCCCAGTGGGGGTTCCTGGCTCTGACCTCCGGTTCGCTGAAAAACATATGAAGGATGTTTCGCCACCCGTCGGGAAGCGCCGCGTAATCGCCCAGCACCGCCCTGGCGGCTTCATTCCACGCCACGACGTCCCAGTCGGAGGTCCTCACGTAAGCAGGGCTCCACTCCAAAGAGTCCAGGACCCGTTGGAGTTGGGGCGTAACGCTCTGGCTCTCCTGATAATGGACCTCCGGGGGCCGGTTTTGGGCAAGGAGGAAGAGATGCTCACGCTCGACTTCCGTCAGGGCGAGCCCACGAGCGAGGCGGTCGAGAACATCGGCCGAAGGCGCTCCCCCGCGTCCCTGCTCGAGCCACGTATACCAGGTTGCACTGACGTTGGCCCGTTGCGCTACCTCTTCTCGCCGCAAACCAGGAGTGCGCCTTCTGGTCATCGAATACCCCAAGCTCGCTGGATCGAGCTTGGTACGGCGGTCCCTTAGGAAATGTCCAAGCTGATTGTCATCCTGCGTTATCGCCATACTCTGCCTCTTAGTCCTTATACCAGTATAACGTCACTACTTTTCGCGGACCAGATGAGCCTGCAACTTAAAGACGAGGAGGATTCTCATGCGTGTTTTTGTTACTGGAGCGACAGGGTTCATCGGCTCACTCATCGTGAGCGAACTGATGGGTGCGGGGCACCGGGTTCTCGGCCTGGCCCGCTCGGATGCCGCGGCTGCATCTCTCAAGACCGTCGGGGCAGACGTGCATCGCGGCGCTCTCGATGATCTTGACAGCTTGAAGCGTGGAGCAGAGGCATCGGACGGTGTGATTCACACGGCGTTCATCCACGACTTCTCGGACTTCCTGGGAGCTGTGGAAACGGATCGCCGTGCCGTTGAGGCGCTGGGCTCAGCGCTTGCGGGATCTGCTCGCCCCTTCGTCATAGCGTCAGGGACACTTATGTTGGCTCCAAGGCCCCTGGCGACGGAAGACGATGCTCCGGGTCCGGGCATACCCCGCGGTGCGTCGGAGGAGCTCGCGTTGTCGATAGCGGCTCGGGGCGTCCGCGCATCGGTGGTGCGCCTTCCACCCCTCGTCCATGGTGACGGCGATCATCACGGCTTTACCGTCAGGCTTATTGACATTGCCCGCAAAAAGGGCGTTTCGGCCTATGTGGGCGATGGCTCCAACCGCTGGCCCGCGGTCCATCGGAGAGATGCTGCGTCGGTTTTCAAGCTGGCCCTGGAAAAAGGGGCTGCGGGTTCGAGGTTTCACGCTGTCGACGACGAGGGCCTGCCGTTTCGCGACATTGCCGGCGTCATTGGTAAGCAGCTGGATCTGCCGGTCGTCTCGATTCCCCGAGAGGAGGCCAACGATCATTTCGGCTGGCTGGCGATGATCGCCCCGGTGGACAATCTGACGTCCAGCAGCCTTACCCGGAGTCGGTTGGGATGGCTTCCGACGCACCCGAATCTGATCCAGGATCTGGAGCAGGGGCCCTATTTCGGCAGCCGCCAGTCTTAAAAATCCACCGCCTGAGGCGGTGGATTTGAGCCCCGGCCTCTAGAAGAGGCCTGGTTCTTCGCGCTCTTTCTCTTCGAGCCGCTCCTTGTCCTCCTGATACTTCACATAGCGCCGTATCTTCTCCTCCTCCAGCCCTATGGTCGTCACGCAGTACCCGCGGCTCCAGAAATGATTTCCCCAGTACGGCTTGCGCCTGAGATTCCTATACGTTTTGAACAATCCAATTGCTGTCTTGCCCTTCAGAAAACCCATCAACTCTGATATCGATACTTTCGGAGGAACGGTCACCACCAGATGCACGTGATCCTTCATCACTTTCAGTTCCTCTATCTCACTACCCTTCCATTCGCAGATAGTCCTGATACGTTCTTCGACATATTTTCCGACAGCTCCCTCGAGAATCCGAAATCGATACTTGGGACACCAGACTATGTGATAGCTGCACTGGTAGACCACGTGCGACTGCTTTCGCCATTTCGCCATTCTTGCATCTTACTTCGTCATCAGTCTTACGGCAAAGCCATCAGCACATAACCACCGCCATAGGCGGTGGGGTTCTAAGTCCCCCTAAAGTCCTCTCGCCGCAAGCTGGCAGCTTCCCGCGCCAGCTTGCGGCGACGCTAAGAGACGAGGCTTTCGCAAAGGGGGGTATTTACTTCCCGCCACCTGATGATTGTTTAGCGCCGCGCCCCGTCTTTTTGTAAAGCTGGCGTGTGCTCGTGTGCCCAACCAGCACCGATTGCTCGATAAGGAACCGACACAAAATAAACGC
>PMZS01000032.1:6660-8774 GCA_003170115.1 Spirochaetaceae bacterium | reverse complement strand
TAACAACACATTATTTGCCGAGGGCAGGCGCACGCCATAGCTTCTCATTTGTGGAAGTTGATTCCAGGAGGTTTTTTATGAGAAAGAGTCTGGTTGTTCTTGCCCTCGTTCTTGGCGTTTTCGTTCTCGGATCGGGCGTCTCGTTGTTCGCGGACCCGATGTCTACGACAGATCCGCAGGTGGGCATCACCAGGGACGCTCTGGTGCAGTCCCTCGGACAGCCTGCATCCACGGCTTCCGACGGAAACGGCGGCACGATCCTTGTGTATCTTTCGATGGAGGCCATCGGGGCCGAGTCCCCCTGGGCGCCGAACCCTGCGACTGACCAGTATTATGTTGACGCCAGCGGAAAGGTCTTCATGCATCGTCATTCAGTAGAATAGGACCCGTACGAATAGGAAAAGGGGAGCCCGGGAATGACCCCAGAAGCCTGCAACGGCATGCGACCGCGGCTTCAGGGGATCACACGAACTTCCACCCCGGCGCTCCCCAATTCTCTTGAGTGTACCACTTCCGGCGACCCCATACAAGAAGATTCTTAATCAGCGGCGCCAGCCGCCCAGTTCAGTCACCGCGCTGATAACCCGTTCCACGTCATCATCGCCCAGCGAAGCAGAGAGCGGGAGGCTGATGCAGGCCCGGTAGCAGTCCATGGCCGCCGGAAAATCGTCGGGCTTCAGCCCGTACTTCTCCCGGTAGTATTTCATCGTGTGAAGCGGAATGAAGTGGACCGACACACCTATTCCCTTTTTCTGCAGCTCCTCGATGCATTGGTCCCGGGTGAGGGTGAGTTTCTTTTCCTTGATTCGGACAATGAACAGGTGCCAGGCGTGATTCTCCGTCCATTGGGGGAGAGTGAGGAAATCCAGCGCGCTGAACGCGGCGACATACCGGCGCGCGATTGCCTTTCTCCTCGACAGGAACGCTTCCGCCTTCTTCAGCTGCACCCGCCCGATGGCCGCCGCGATGTCGGTCATGTTGTACTTGTAGCCGGCCGCCACTACGTCGTATTTCCAGCTCGCGCCCGGCGCCGTGTAGCGGTTCCAGACCTCCCGGTCGATCCCGTGCAGGCGCATGATGCGGATGCGCGCGGCCACCTCGTCGCGGTCGGTGGCCACCATGCCGCCTTCGCCGGTGGTGATCGTCTTGTTGGCGTAGAAGCTGAAGCAGGTGACGGCNNTCGCCGGTGGTGATCGTCTTGTTCGCGTAAAAAGAGTAGACCCCTGCGTCGCCCAGCGTGCCCGCGTACCGCCCGGCCTGGCGGACGGGAAAGGCGTGCGCGGCGTCCTCGACCACGGGAACACCGTGCTTCAAGGAAAGATGGCGAATCGCCTCCATGTCGCAGGGAAGACCTGCAACGTGCACGGGAACGATGGCGGACACCTGCCGGCCGGCCGCGGCAAGGGTCTCCAGCGATCCCTCGAGCTGTGCGACGTCGATGTTGAGAGTTGCGGGATCGATATCCACGAAGACGGGGTCGGCCCCGAGGTAGCGCGCGACTTCCGCGGTCGCGATAAACGTGTACGGCGTGGTCAGCACGACGCTTCCGGGCCCCACGCCAACGGCCTCCAGGGACAGGTGCAGGCCCGCGGTGCCGGAGTTCAGCGCCAGGGCGTGGCGCGTCCCTACCACCTGGGCGAACTCCTTCTCGAACATTGCGGTGACCTCGCCCGTGGTGAGCCATCCGGACCGCAGGACCGCCAGGACGGCCTCCTCCTCCTCGTGGTCCAGGGACGGCCGNNGAGAAGGGGACAAAGGGAAGGGAAGAATCGTCACTCACGGCACCCGCCTCAAAACTCCGGCTCGGCGCTGGACGGACCGATTCCGGGTATCACTTCTTCCAGAACGGCGCGCAGATCGCGGCGGTTGCGGAAGACGCGGGGGGACTGCGGATCGTGGAAACAGATGGGGCGCAGCCTTTCGAGTACAGAGGTGATCCGTCCGTTGATGAGGGTCTTGCGATGCAGCTTCAGGATCCGGGGATGCTCGGTCGGCTCGGGAATTTCCGTGTCCGCGTGCAGCTTTTCGAGGAGCTTCTCGCCCTCGCGCAGCCCCGTGTACACGATGGGGATGTCCGTGCCCGGCTCGAATCCGTAGAAGCGGATCATCTGCTC
>PMZS01000032.1:0-6578 GCA_003170115.1 Spirochaetaceae bacterium | reverse complement strand
CGAGCCGAGGACGTTGCCGAACCGCACGACCAGGAAGTGGTGCCCGCTCTTTCCCTCGCGCAGGACGATCTCCTCGGCAAGAAGCTTGGAGGCCCCGTACACCGAGCTGGGCTCCACCGCCTTGTCGGTGGAAATGAGGACGAAGCGCTCCACGCCGCTCTTCCGCGACGCGTCCACGATGTTCTTCGTGCCGAAGACATTGTTCTTCACCGCCTCGACGGGATTCGCTTCCATCAAGGGAACGTGCTTGTGCGCCGCGGTGTGAAACACCACGCTCGCCTTGGTTCGGGAGAGAATGAACGATAGGTACTCCCTGTCCTGGATCTCCCCGACGATGGGAACGATCGTCGCCTTCTCCCCGACACCTTCTTCCTGGAGGAGGTGCAGCTCGCGCTGGATTTCGTAGATGCTGTTCTCCCCGTGGCCGAAGAGGTAGAGCCGTTCCGCCCCGCCTTCCAGGAGCTGCCGGCAGAGCTCGGACCCGATGCTCCCGCCCGCGCCGGTGACGAGCACCCTTCTCCCGCGCACGTAGGCGAGGCTCTTGCGGAGATTCACCCTGACGGGGCTGCGCGCGAGGAAGTCCTCGGGATCGATCTCGCGAGCCTGGATGAGGTGCGCCTCCCCGTCCAGGATCTGGGCGATACGGGGGACGATCCTGATCCGGGAGAACTTCGCGCGGCGGAGGATCGCGTAGATCCGCGCCAGCTGCTCGCGCGTGGCGCTGGGAATGGCGATGATCGCCTCGTCGGCGGGAGTCGTCCTGATCACCCGCGCCGCCGCCTCGATGGGGCCCAGCACGGGGATGTCGTCGACGCGCGTGCCGATCTTCACGGGATCATCGTCGAGGAATGCCACCACGTGCCCGAAGATCCTCTTTGCCCGGATTTCCGCGGCAATGGTGGTCCCGGTGAATCCGGCACCGACAATGTAGATCGTGTTGCGCGATTCGTCCGGCATCACAATGAATGTCGGACCGAAACGGGTGCTTCAGTACTCTTTCCCCGGCGGAGGAGCCGCGGAGTCCAGCGCTTCGAAGCCGAAATCGACCTCGAAGGAATCCTCGTACATCTCCAGCCTGACCCGCGCCCGCCCCTTGCGGCGGTCGACCCGCACGATCATCCCTTCCAGGTTTTTCAGGGGGCCGGAGATGACCCGGATGCGCCGGTTCTCGTCGAAGTAGGCAGCGGACTTCTCCACGACCTCGCCGAAGGTGAGGAAATGGGACAGGAGGGCCTGGTCCTTGAGCTCGAGCGGGGCCAGGGCCTCGTTTGAAGGAAGAAACCGGACGAACCCGGGAGTGCGCTTCAACTCCCCGTAGAGATCGGGATCGACCCCGGCGGATTGGAGGAACACGTAGCTTGGGAAGATGGGAGAGACGGAATCCCTCCACACTCCCGCCCGGCGGATGCGGAGGCTTCGACGCGGCCAAAGGAGACGCACACCGGTGCCCGACAGCGGCCGCTGCGCCAGCGTAAGGAAGCGCGCTTCGTTTCCCGTCCAGACCTGAAGGGCGAAAAAAGGCATCGTACGGCATCATGTCCGGCGCTCCAGGGAGAGTCAATCATGCCGATACAAAGGCTGTATGAAAGCGCCATCACTGATCGTGCGAGCCGCCCTGACCGTCGCCTGCCTCCTGTCGGTCCTGCCCGCCACCGCGCAGACCCTTCTCCTTGTCGTGCGGGAGAGGGCGGACGCCGAGCCCCTCCCCCCTCCCCTCGCGGTGCGCGAGGGCATTTCCGGCAGTCTCTTTGACGCGGGGTTCATCGTCCTCGATGCCCCGGGCTCGGCGCCGGTCCCCGGGCCCGCGGAGCTCGCGCGCCTGGCGCGTTCCGCCGGCGCGGAGATCGTGCTCGAGGTCGCCACCGAGTACGCGGACATTCCCCTGGGAACGGACCTGGTACGGATCTCGGCGCGGACCTCGTATGCCCTCATCGACTCCTCCACGAGCGGGATCGTCGCACAGGGCACCAGGGAGGCCACGAACAAGGACCGGGAGCGCGAAGTGGGCCGGGCTGCCCTTGGAAACGAGATCGGAAAGGACGTCGCCGCCCTGGTGAAGAAAGCGCTGGACCGGTCGCCGGCGCGCTGAAACGATGGTATGATAGTAGAGTGAAGGGGCTCGCCATTCTGTCCGATCATGAAAGGAGGAGTATCATCGTATGAAGAGATGGATCGTCCTGTCACTGCTCCTCGTGCCCCTCCTCGCGGCGGCGGCAGGATTCTGGGACGGGAACGCGGCCCTGCAGAGGGGCGATGCCAGCTTCGAAAGCGGGTTGTTCGCCACCTCGAACTCCTTCCCGCCCGGGACCCAGATCACAATCCAGAACCAGGATACGGGAAAAACCGTGACCGCAACGATCACCGGACGCATCGAAGGCCAGTCCGATATCCTTGTCCTGCTCTCCCCGAAGACCGCCGAAGCCCTCGACCTGCCGCAGGGAACCCTCGGAAGGGTGCGGGTCACGGTCCCGCCCCGGGCGGATTCCAGCGGGTCCGCCCAACCCGGCGATCAAACCGCCTCTTCCGATCCCGATGTCAATCCGGCCGCTGCCTATGGAGCGCCTGACAGGACCGAGATCGCCTCTGCCCCGACGGACACCACCGCAACTCCCGCGGGAGAATCCCCCGCCGCCGCAAGCTCCGTAACGGAGCCGCCGGCCACGGAGAGTCCTTCCATGGAAGCTCCTGCGGAAGCTCCCGCGGAAGCTCCTGCGACGGAAACTCCCGCGGCCGAGGCGCCGGCCACGGAGACGCCGTCGGAGGCCACGCCGGCCGCCACCCCCGAATCACCCGCGCAGGAGCAGCCGGTAACCGCCCCGCAGACCACCGCGGCTTCGGCCACGCCGGAAACTCCGGCAGGTCCGGATGCGGACAGCGCCGCGATCCTCTCCGCGGCGCAGTCCCGCACCCCGCAGAAGCAGGTTTTCCAGCCTCCACGGGAAGATGAGAAATTCGTCTATCAGAAGCCCGCGACGGTCCCTCCACAGGCCGTCGCCGCAACGACCCCCGCGGTGACCCCGCAGGGTGAACCGACGATCACCTCGGTTGCGGGTGAGCCGGGCGTGAGTCCCGCGGCACAACCGGCGTCAGACATGGCGCTGGCGGACGTCGTGGCTCCCGAGGAGTCCCGGCCCGAGGAGATCGTGGGCGCGGGATCGGCGGTCCCTGGCCCCGCGGCCTCGCAGGCGCAGGTCGCGCTGGCGTCTCCCGAGCCGGCACCCGAGGGGCAGCCAACCGTCACGAAAGAGCCGGTGCAGACCGAGGTGACGGGTCCCGCCGCGGTTCCGCATGCCGGACAAGGAGCGCCGAAGCTCGCACTTGTGCCGCCCGAAGCCCCCGCCCCTACTCCTGCCCAGCCCGTCCAGCAAACCACTGCCGCGGCCGCGGCGACCTCCCCGAGAAGCACCGCGACCGCGACAACCGGGAAGCCGCCAGCCGCGGCCCCGGTTCAGACCGCCGCATCCCTGCCCAGGACCGGCACGACGGGAAACTATTTCCTGCAGCTTGCGGCGTACGGAACCGAGAAGGTGGCCCGCGATCTCGCGGCGAAGCTCGCTCCCACGTACCCCGCGCTCGTCCTGAGCCCCTCCAACCCCGGCTCCTCCGTGTTCAAGGTGGTCATCGGGCCTCTCAATCGCGCCGAGAGCGGGACCCTGCTCACCTGGTTCCGTTACCGGGGTTTCCCCGACGCATTCCTGAAGCAGGAATAACTCCGCGAAGAGCCCGCCCGATGACGCGGAAAGAAGCGCAGAAGCGGGCGGCGGAGCTTTCGACGGAGCTCAGGGACTGCCAGCGGGCGTACTTCGTGGAGAGCAGGCCGCTCGTCTCCGATGCGGAATACGACCGGCTCTTCGACGAGCTTGCGGCGATCGAGGCACGGTATCCCGATCTCGCCCTGCCCGATTCACCGACACGCCGCGTCGGGTCCGATCTCACGCAGGAGCTTCCCGAGGCAGCCCACGAAATCCCGGTGCTGAGCCTCGACAAGTCCTACACCGCGGAAGAGCTCTCCTCGTGGATCGCCAAAACGGCCCGCAATGCGGGGCGCGAGCTTTCATTCGTCTGCGAGGAAAAGATCGACGGTGCATCGATGGTCCTGTACTACGAGGAAGGGCTTCTCGCCCGCGCGGTCACGCGGGGAAACGGCCTGGTCGGAAATGACGTCACCGCGAACGTGAAGACGATCGGAGCCGTTCCCCTGCGCCTTCCCCGGCCGGTGACCGTGGCGGCGCGCGGAGAGGTGTTCCTTGCACGAAGCCTTTTCGACTCCATCAACGCGAAGATGGAAGAGCCCTACGCGAATCCGCGCAATCTCGCCTCCGGCAGCCTCCGGAGGGTCAAGAGCAGCGAGGTCGCCAGCATCCCCCTGTCCATCTTCGTCTACGAGGGTTACTTCAAGGACGCCGCCGCGACGCACCACGAGACCCTGGAGGAGCTGGAGGACCTCGGCTTCCGCATGAACACCCGGATCGGCTTCTTTTCCGACGGCCCGAGCCGCACGAAAGTAAAGGACCGCCACCCCGGATGGCGGACGGGATCTCTGGGAGACCTCGTCGATTTCATTGAGTCCGAACGGCGGGAGAGAAAGAACCTCGACTACGAGATTGACGGGATCGTGGTGAAGGTGGACGAGCTTTCGGTGCGGGAGTCCCTCGGCTACACGGGGCATCACCCCCGATGGGCGATCGCCTTCAAGTTCGAATCTCCGGAAGGTGCGACGACTGTCAGGGCAATCGAGACCCAGGTCGGGCGCACGGGGCGTGTGACTCCCGTCGCTCGAGTGGAGCCGGTCAGAATATCCGGGGCGACGATCTCCAACGTCACGCTCCACAACCAGGAATACATCGACATGCTCGAGCTCGCAATCGGGGACAAGGTGGCCGTGTCGAGACGGGGGGACGTGATCCCCGCGGTGGAGAGAGTATTGGAGAAAAACGAGGCAGGCGCCGCCACCTGGCAGCTCCCCGCTACCTGCCCTGTCTGCGGGACCAGGCTGCTGAAGCAGGGCGCGCACCACTTCTGCCCAAATGAAGCCTGCCCCGACCAGGTGCGAGGCCGGTTGAGCTTCTTCGTGGGCCGCGGCCAGATGGACATCGAGGGAATCGGCCCCGAAACGATCGAGGTACTGGTGGAAAACGGCCTGGTCCGCGACGTGGAGGACCTTTACTCTTTCGATCCGGAGAAGCTCCTGGAGATTCCCGGTTTCGGCGGGAAAAAAGTGACCCAGATCCGCGAGGGCATCGAAAAGAGCCGGAGCCAGCCTTTCCACGTCGTATTCCCGTCGCTCGGGATTCCCGACATAGGCCAGAAAGTGACGGAGATCCTCATCGAAGCGGGCTACCGCGACATCGATTCGCTCCTCGAGGTGGCGGGAAAAGGAGACCCTGCCCCGCTCCTCGAGATCCATGGCATCGGCGAGAGGACGGCGGAGACCCTCATCCGGGAGCTGGCGCGTCCGCGGATGCGGCGAAGGATCGAGAAGCTGCGAAAGGCCGGCCTTCAGCTCAGCGAAGGAGAGCCTCCCGCGGGCTCTGCCGACCTTCCCCGGATATTCGCCGGGCAGACCTGGTGCGTGACGGGAAGCTTCGAGCAGTTCAACCCGCGCGAAAAAGCAATGGAAGAAGTCCAGCGCCGGGGCGGCAGGGCGGGGGCTTCCGTGACATCGAAGACCACGCACCTCCTTGTCGGAGCCAACCCGGGCAGCAAGCTCGAGAAAGCGCAAAAAGTCGGTGCGACGATTGTGACGGAAAGAGAGTTTCTCGCGCTCCTCGCCAAGTCTTGACTTCCCCAATCGGCGGCCGTAGAGTAACGTTGACATTCAAGTGAAGGAGGTGTCCATGAAACGTATTGCTGTACTCGTGGTACTGCTTCTCATCGGCGTCATCGCGGTGAGCGCCGCACCCAGTTTCAAGATTGGCATGGTGTTCGACCTCGCCGGCAGGGGCGACAACTCGTTCAACGATTCCGCGTACAACGGCCTGGTGGCCCTTGCGAAATCGAATAAGGGCTGGATCCAGGACGACCCGAGCAAGGTCAACTTCGGGTCCGACATCCAGATCAAGTATCTCGAGCCCAAGGCGGGCGGACAGGACAGGGAGATCCTTCTGCGCGCCCTGGCCGAGGACGGCTACCAGCTCATCTACGGCGTCGGATTCCTCTTCTCGGACGCGCTGGCCAAAGTGGCAAAGGATTTCCCCGACACGCAATTCGCCCTCATAGACGGCTACATCCCTGACCTGACGGACTCCAGCAACATCACGTGCCTCAGCTTCAAGGAGAACGAAGGCTCGTTCCTCGTCGGCGCAATCGCGGCCCTGAAGGCCAAGGGCAAGCCAATCGCGTTCCTCGGCGGCATGGACATCCCCCTGATCCACCGGTTCCAGAACGGCTTCGACGCGGGGGCGATGTTCGTGAGCAAGGCCTACCGCGCGAACGGCATGATCATGGACCAGTACATCGGGAAGGACCCCACGGCGTTCAATGACCCGACCAACGGGTACAACATCTCCTCCAATTTCTACAAGCAGGGCGCGGCGATCGTGTTCCATGCGGCGGGCGGATCCGGGGACGGCCTCTTC
>PMZS01000162.1 GCA_003170115.1 Spirochaetaceae bacterium | reverse complement strand
CTGGAAAGTCGCACGCCCCTTCTTGAAACCCGTAGTGTTCACATTTGCAATGTTGTTGCCGAGGACGTCCATCCTGACCTGGTGTTCCTGCAGGCCTGCGACGCCGGAAAACAAAGAACGCATCATGGGGCTAGCCCTCCTATTTGCTTACGACGGATTCGATCTGGGAAAAGTCGTATATCTTGCCGTTTACGCCTACGAGCGGGCTCTCGCCTCGGACTACCCTGTCGACTACCCCGGTAACGAGGTTCTCGCCGTCCCGGATCTCGACGGTCTTGCCGAGCACCTGCGAAGCCTCGCTCGAGGCGAGGAGGCCGGAGACTTTTTGGAAGCCCGTGCTCATGTTCGTCATCTGCTCGAGACTCGAAAACTGCGCCATCTGGGCGATGAAGGCCTTGTCATCCATGGGCTGCGTGGGGTCCTGATGGCTGAGCTGGGTAATGAGGATCTTCAGGAAGTCGTTCTTGTCCAGCGCCATGTTCGCCTTCGCTCCCTTGCCTTCGTTGAGCGTCCTGTTGAAGGTGTTGACCTCCTGGGCAACCCGTGCCTGGTCCTGCGGCGAGAGTGATAGGGATATGTCCATGCCGTTCCTCCGCTTTCTTCCTATGCGAACATGTTCACGAAAAGATCTCCCAGGCTCACGTTCTCCACTCCAGGGATATTCCTCTCGAAACCCTGCGCCGAAATCCTTCTTACCTCGGCAGGAGCCTGCTCCTGCTGCTGCCGTCCGCCGGTGTCCGCGTTCTGGCCTCCCACGGAGACCTGCAGGGACCCGGTCTGGAAGCCCTCCGCGGTCAGGGCGCGCCTGAGAGCATCCACGCTCCCGTCGAACACGTGCTTGACCGCCGCTGAATCCACGATGATACGGCCCTCAATGGCATTATCGACAATATTCATGCGGATGCGAACACTTCCGAGGGACTCAGGCTTCAGCACCAGCCTGATCTCTCCGCCGCCGTCCTTCAGCACGAGGCTGCTCGCGCGTACGAGCTCGGAGCCGGCCATCTCGCGCAGCCTCTCCAGCGGCGTCTGGGCGTGCGACGCGGACACGGGGGCGGGCTTCGCAAGAGTGTCCGTCGCAGGATCGCGCGCCGCGCCGAGCCGCAGGGCCACGGGGGTCGCGGGGTCCTTGTCGGATGAAGGGGATCTCCCGGCCGTGCCGGTTGCGGCAGCCTCCGCCGAGGCGGGCGATTTCTCCGCACGGCGAAGATCCACGATTCGAATCAACGGCTCGCCGCGCGAGGCAGCTGCCCCGGTATCGATCACCGGCGCTTTCGCCGGCTCACCGGAGTCCCTCTTCAGTTCCTTTCCGGCAGCGACTGCCGTCTGCAGCGCCTCGGAGTTGCCGGCGTCCTGTCCCGCGTGAGTGACGGTAGGGAGCGATTTCGCACGCGCCGCTTTCCTCGCCCAGTCCAGCTTGTCTTTCGCCGTCCCTGCTTCAACGATGCTTTTCGCGTCGGACAGGATCTCAGGTGGGTTCGGGTTTCGTGCGCCCTGGCGGGAAGCCTTCAAAAGCACCGCAAGGATGTGGTCTCCCTTTTCCACACCGGCATTCTTCTCGACGATGTGCCCGGTGTCATTCTTGAGCCTCACGCGCGCGCTCACGAGTTTCTGAAACGCGGTGGATCCCTTGTTCGGGCCATGCTCCAGCGCCGCGGAATGCGATATGCCGGAAGTCTTCCTGTTCTTCGAGCTCTGGGAAACGGGCGCCTGTGGCGCCGCGGTGTTCACTCTCAGCCTCCCGTGCTTCCCGCCATCTTTCGCTGCAGGGTCGCTGCCCTGTCAGCCGGCATCAGCGAGAGCCAGATCGGGACCAGTGAATCCGTGCCGGCCTTCTTCGCCTGGGCCTCGACGGTACGAAACGTATCGATCACGTACTGGTCGTCCTGTTTGGCCAGAATCGCGACGGCATTTGCCGGGGCCATGCTCGTCAGATAGAGAGCGTTCTGGTCGAGGTTCACACTTCTATCTTCGATCGCTTTTCGCGCGTCATTAAGCGCTTTTTGCTGAGCCTCCAGGGCGGCCTGCCGGTCGTTGAGGTCCTGCCCGAGCTGGTTGAGCTGTTTCTCCTTCGCCGTGAGCGCCGCCTCCCGGGAATCCAGCTCCTGCCGGGTCAGAAGGAGTGAGTCCTGCTGCTTGGCCAGCCTCTCTCTGTCCAGGAGGTTCGGGTCGTCGGCGTTGGCCACCGCGCTTCTCCTCCCCAGCCCAAGAAGCTGGTAGACGGGTGCGATCATGGATTTGGCATCCACAACTCCGAGATAGTCGAACCAGATAATGCCGCCGAGGGCGAGAACGATGATAAGGAGGAACAGGATGAAGATCCTGACGCCCGGTCTTACTTCGGAATACTCTGCCACGACTCCCCTCCCCAGTCCGCTTCGTTCTTACTCACGCGCCTTTTCGACCTTCTCTATACCGCGGGATGCCGCGGCGGACGTATTCAAGTCATCGACGGTCTTGAACTCCTCGTCCCGCTGCTGGTCGTAGTACTCTTGCGCCCGGCGTTCCTTCAGCTTGTCCAGCACCTTGCGTTCCTTCGACGCCTCCAGGTAACGCGCACGCACCTTTTCCATCTCCTTGCGCTTCTCCTCCAGGGCTGCGCGCGCGCGCTCACGCTCCCTCAGGAGGCGCTGCACGTACAGCTCCCGTCGGGACATTGCCTCGATGTCCACACGAACGCCGACCGTGAACACGGCCAGCCGACTTTCCGCGATCTCCGCGCCGATATCAGTGATGCGGTTCTCCAGAAGAAGGCATTCTCCCAGGATTTTCGCCAGGGCGAGCTCCCACTCCCGCTCCTTCCAGCGGCGAAGGTCGAGGAACCGTTCAAGTCTGAACTGGAACCGCCGCATTCAGTGCCAGCTCCTCCCGGCGCGGTACTCCGCGCAATTCCTCGTCCGGGATCTCGATGCCCGCGATCTGCCCCGCGGTGCGGAGGGTTTCCGCGAGCGGCGCCTTGTCCTCGATGCGCTGGACGAGGAACTTCTCAATGTCCAGGAACTTCTCTATGGCCTCGTCGATCTCGGGATTGCTCCCCTTGACGTAGGCGCCGACGCTGATCAGGTCCTCCGCCCCCGCGTACGTGGCCATCAGCCGCCGAATCCGTCCGCAGGCCTCGCGGGTGCGCGGCCCGGTCACCGTGTTGGCCAGACGGGAGATCGACTGCAGGACGTCGACCGCCGGATAGTGGTTTCTGCTTGCGAGCTTCCGCGTGAGGACGATGTGGCCGTCCAGGATGCCGCGGACATTGTCGGAGACCGGGTCATCAATGTCATCGCCCTCGACCAGGATCGTGTAGAATCCCGTGATGCTTCCGTTCTCCGAGGTGCCGCTGCGCTCCAGCAGCTTGGGCAGCTGGGAGAAGACCGACGGCGTGAATCCCCTGTTTGCGGGAGGCTCCCCGATTGCCAGGCCGATCTCTCTCTGGGCGCGGGCGAAACGTGTGACCGAATCGAAGAGGAGCATCACGTCCTTCCCCTGGTCCCGGAAATACTCGGCCACCGCGGTGGCCACGTAGGCCCCGCGGATCCGGGCAAGGGGCGGCTTGTTGGAGGAGGAGACCACGATTACCGACCGCGCGAGCCCCTCGGGCCCGAGGTCGTTCTCGATGAACTCACGGACTTCCCGGCCGCGCTCGCCGATCAGGGCGATGACGTTCACGTCCGCCGACGTGTTGCGGGCAATCATGCCCAGCAGGGTGGATTTCCCGATCCCGCTGCCGGCAAAAATGCCCATGCGCTGGCCCTTCCCCACCGTGAGCAGAGAGTCGATGGAACGGACTCCGGTGGCCAGAATATCGCGGATGCGCTTCCTCTTCAGGACGTCCGGAGGGGAGCTGATTGCGGGGTACCACGCATCGGACCCTATGTCACCCTTGGCGTCGATGGGCTTGCCCATCGAATCGAGAGTCCTGCCGAGCAGCTTCGCGGACACCGGGACGCGCAGCGTCTCCCCCATGCCGATGACGAGGTTGCCGACTTCAAGGCCTTCCATCTCGTCGTAGGGCATGAGCTGAACGGTCCTGCCCCGCAGACCCACGACCTCCGCCCAGACCATTCCCCGGCCCTTTGGCACGAGGATCTGGCAGAGCTCGCCCACCTGGGCGGAGGGCCCGGTGCTCTCGATCAGCAGACCCTGCACCCGCTCAATGGTCCCGGTGAACTTGATGGGATCCAGGTTTTCCAGGACCGCCGTGTACTTGTCGAACACCCCCATGTCTATGGGCCCCCTATTCGCCCTTCGAGCGGATGGGCATGAGATCGAGAATGCGTTCCTCGATCTCGTGCAGCTGGGAAGAGATACGGGCGTCGATCTGACCGAAGTCCGTTTCGATGATGCATCCGCCGCGGTCCACGGAGGAGTCCTCCAGGACCGTGACGGACTTCACGTTCTCCACCATCTTCATGAAATCCTTCACATGCTCCGAGGTGAGCTCCAGGTCGGCGAGGTTCACCCGGATGACCACGTCGCCGCGGCTCTTCAGCTTCCGCAGGGCCTGCACGACGTTGTTGATCACCACGTTCTTCTGGTTCTCGGAGATGACCTTGATGACCTTCTTCACAATGAGGAGCACGAGGTTGATGATCTGTGTCTCGGCCTCCTGGATGATCTCGTTTCTCTTCTCGATGGCCTTTGTGATGATCGAGTGCAGGCTCTCCACGAGTCGCTGGACCTCGGCCCTGCCCTCCTCGTAACCCTTCGCGTGCCCTTCCCCGTAGCCGCGCTCGTATGCCTCGCGCTCGGTCTGCGTCACGCGCTGCTTGATCTCGGTTTCCAGCTCCGTTGCCTTCTGCCGGGACTCGGCAAGAATTATCTGGGCCTGGTC
>PMZS01000381.1 GCA_003170115.1 Spirochaetaceae bacterium | reverse complement strand
GCTCTGGCCGAGTCGGCGACGGGGGGTGCAGGGGCAGCGGCAGGCGGCGGAGCGGAGAGCGCAGGTACGGCGGTCGCCGCGCCGGCAGCACCCGCGTCTCCCTTGCCTTCCGTACCGGCCGTGCGCTCTGCCGTCAAAGGCTCGGACACCAGCGGATTCGTCATCCCCACGCCGCGTGCCCGGCCCACGGACGCTGCGCCGGCTTCCGGAGGCCCTGCATTCCGTGAAACCGGTGGAAGGACAGGCGTCGTCCAGGGGATCCCGTCCGTTCCCAGCGCCGTGCCGGCGCCTGCCGTTGCACCGGTCCAGCAGGGCAGCGGAGCAGGCAGCGCGGCATCGTCCGGCTCGGGGGCCTCCTCCGTGCAGCACAGCGGCACCGGAGTCCTGGTGGCCGGCTCGTCGGGATCAGCGCCGGCCGGGAAGCTCGATCTCAGCCCGCTGGACAAGTCGCTGGCAGGAGCGGGCTCCGGCAAGGGCGCGGGCCGACCGGCGAGCTCGGGCGCCGGCGGCACGGGCGCCGGAACCGGAGGCGCAGGCGGCGGGGGCAGCGGTACCGGAGCCAGCGGCGGCCAGCCCTACAGCGTCAGTTGGGAGGGAGCTGATGCCGGGAAGGAACGAACTCTCGTTCCACCGGTCGTCCTCCCGAAGGTCCCCGCGTGGGTCGGCGCCCAGGGCCTCACCCTCTCGGTCAGCATGAGCTTCTCTGTTCTTCCCGACGGCCTGGTCACCGGCGTGACGACCCAGCGCTCGTCGGGGTACGCGGACATCGATTCAGCGGTCATCGACGCCCTCCGCCAGTGGCGCTACTCGCCTTCGGCGGGATCCCTCCTTGCCAAGGGGCGCGTTTCGTTCGTCATCCGCGCCCAGTAGGAACCTGCGCCGCCCGGGGCGCGATCTCACATTGACAGTGCCGGCAGATAGCGGTACAGTACAATTGAAAAAACTCCTGGGGAGGGGACAATGATCTTTTCTATTGGTGATCTGATCACCTTTGTCGTCGTCCTTCTCATGCTTGTCATCTTCCGGGCGCTCGACAGGAACAACAGATCGCTCGAAAAGCTCAAGAGATTCAGCGACAAAATCACGGAAAACCTTTCCGCGCTCGTCGAGCGGAAGACCGGCCAGGTGAAAGACCTGTCACTGGAGCTTCAGGCCAACCTGAAGACGGGAAGGGAGATCCTCACCCGCGCCCGCGGGGTGGAGGAGCTGCTCCAGGGCAGGACCAGGGACATCGATGAAATCCAGAATCGATTCTCGGAGTACGACAAGACGCTTGCCGAGCTCACCGCCATGTCGGCGAGGGTAGACAAGAACCTTCTGCGAATCAGGGACGAATCGGATTTCGTTGATGGAGTGGGCCGAAGGATCGAGGAGTCCTCGAAGCGCCTGGAGGTCATCGAGAAACAGATTCCGGACCTCCAGCAGGGCTTCGCCGCGCATGCGCGTGAGGAGCTGGGGGTTGTCCGGACCGAGATCGTGGCGGACGCCGGGGAGAAGGTTGCCTCCCTTTCCCTGCAGCTCACGGAGTCGGAAAAAAAGGTGAAGGATTTCTCCGCCTACATGGCGCGCCTGGAAGCGCGCGAGGACCAGACGGAGAAGGAACGGCTTGCCGGGCTGGGCAAGGCGCTGAACGCGTTCGAGCTGGACTTGAAGGGAAAGCTTGCCGGCGCCGCCCAGAGGGCAGAGACCCTGGAAGACGAGGTGTTCGCCCGGTTGAGCGGCCGGATCCAGGAAGACGAATCGGCCGTCGCGAAATCGATCCAGACAATCGAGATGCGCCTCTCGGACTACCAGGGGGACGTGGACTATCGCGTGAAAGCCCTGGAGGAGTCCAACCACGACGTCGACGCCCTGCGCGCATCGCTCACCCAGACCATGGAGAAGATGGCGGCCGGCGTCCGCACGGAGATGAAGGCGATGAGCGCTGAGCTGATCGCGGGGTGGACGGCGGAGATCGCCGGAGCATCCACGGCGAGGGAACAGCTCAGGGCGGGGATGGCGGATCTGGAGACCGGGCTCGTGGGGTTGAAAACCCGGGCCTACCAGGACGTGGAGAAGAAGCTGTCCGTGTTCGAGGACCAGTTTTTCGCGGATCTCAGGACGCGCTCCACCTCGATGCAGGAAAAGCTGCAGGCCTGGCAGACCGAAATGGAGACCCGCGCTTCCGCATTCGAGACCGACGTGAAGGAGCGAGTCACCGCGGCGGACGAGTCAATCCAGACCCTCCGGGAATCGACGCGCCAGGAGATGGAGAAGGTGAAGAAGGACGCCACGCAGTCCTTTGAGAAGGACCTGGCGGGCGTGCGGGACACCGTGGAGGCAGGGACGCGGAAGATGCATCGGGAGATCGAGGCGCGTCTCAAGGAACTTGCCGTTGAGCTCGACGCCGGCCGCAAGGAGATTGCGGAGCTGTTCGAGGCGTCCCGCGCGGAGGTGACGGTCTGGGAGGGGAAGGCCCGGCAGCAGCTGGCTGATGCGGAGGTCGCGATTGCGGAAAAGATCTCCGCGCTCTCCGGAGAGGCGGGCTCTTCGATCGGCTCGATCCGCGACGGGTTTGCCGCGCAGCGCGAAGACCTGCTGGCGCGCATGCGCGACGTGCAGACGGAGGTCGAGGGGCGGATCAAGGAGCACAAGCTGCAGCTCACGGACACCCGGGAGAAGTCCGAAGCAATGCAGGAGAAGCTGTTCGGAAAGATCGAGGAGAGCTATCGGCTCCTCTCGGTGAACATCACGGAGATCGACAAGCGGGTGAAGAACTTCATGTCCCAGACGAGGCTGTTCGAGCGCGCGGACTCGCTGAAGGCCGCCCTCGAGGGCACGATAGACGAGATGAAAAAGGAAATGGGGAAGCTGAACGCCGATCGATCCGAAATCACGGAGATCGAAGTGCAGCTCTCCCGCACGAAGAAGCTCGCCGACGAGGTCTCGGTCAAGCTCACCCGTTTCCTGTCAGAGAAAAGACGCATCGAGGACATGGACGGCGAGTTCAAGAAGATAATGGCGCTCTCCCGTGACGTGGATCTGAAGATCAACACGCTTTCCTCCAGCAACGACGCGCTGCAGCAGATCCAGGCGAAGATCCGGCAGTTCGAGGACATGGGGAAGGCCGTCGAGGGCGGCTTCGAGAGGCTGGAGAAGAAGCGCGAGATCCTCAGCATCACCTCCGAGGGCGTGGACCGGAACTTCCAACGCCTCGAGGGGATGGAGAAATCCCTGCAGGAGGCGGACAGAGCCGCGGACGATCTTGTCGCCAAGGTCCAGGACCTGCGCTCGGAGTATGACACGCTCGCGGGCAACAAGAAGGATGCGGACTCGGCCATGGAAACCGTGGGCAAGCTCCACGGGATCATGGCAGAGCTGGAATCCCGGCTGGAGAAGGCACAGAGCTCGCGGGAATGGATGGCACGCACCGAGACCCGATTCGAGGAGATCGGTCGCCAGGCCCAGGAGCAGGTGCGGCTGCTTGAATCCATCATAAAGGCGGAGACGAAGAAAGAGAAGCCGGACCGCGGCGCGCCCCCGCTGGACAAGCGGGAGACAGTTGTAAAGCTTTCCCACCAGGGCTGGTCCGTGCAGGAAATATCCCGCGTCACGCAGCTCAGCAGGGGAGAGGTGGAGCTCATCCTGGAGCTTGCTCCCAAAGTTTGATCTGAAGAAGCGTTTTTGCACGCCTGCGAAAGTGCTTGACCGGACGAGAAGAGCGCTGTTACCTTTACCATAATCAATTTTTCTCCAGGCGGTACCGATGTCGAAGAAGAAGGACCAGGAAGAGATTTCCGAAGGGCCGCAGAATAGCTCCGGCCCCGAGCCCGAGCAGAGCACCGCGGCCGCGGAAAGCGCCCCCGAAAGCGGCCAGTACGCGAGCGCGGAGGACCGGATTGCCGCGCAGGACAAGGAAATTGCCGATCTCAATGACAAGCTCCTCCGCAAGCAGGCCGATTTCGAGAATTATCGCAAGAGGATGCTCCGCGAACGCGAAGATGCCGCGCGATATGCCAATGCATCACTCTTGACCGACATCATTGGACTGATCGACGATTTCGAGCGCGCAATCCGCTCCGCGGAGGAATCAAGCGACTTCGGGACCTTCCTGCAGGGCATCAGCATGATTGAGAAACAGTTCGTGGAGATGCTGGAGAGCAGGTGGGGGCTGAAACGTTTTGCGTCAGTCGGGGAAGGGTTCGATCCGAACAGGCACGAGGCTGTCCTGCGCGTCGAGGGTCCTGCCGGCAGCAAGCCCACGGTCGTGGAGGACTACCAGAAGGGATACTACTTGCACGAGCGCGTCCTGCGGCCGGCAAGGGTGAAGGTCATGGTCCCCGCCGCGGACGGGACCTCGAAGGACAGCCCGGATGATGGCGCACGGTAAGGGGAAGGCTGCATGGGAAAGATCATAGGGATCGACCTCGGCACGACCAACTCCTGCGTCGCGATAATGGAAGGCGGCCAGCCCGTCGTCATCCAGAACTCGGAAGGTCAGCGCACGACCCCCTCCATCGTCGCCTTCACGGACAGGGACGAGCGTCTCGTCGGACAGCCGGCGAAAAACCAGATGATCACCAATCCTGAAAGCACCGTGTACTCGATCAAACGCTTCATGGGGCGTCGGTTCGACGAGGTACGCGAAGAAAAGAGCAGGGTCCCCTTCAAGGTTTCTGAGTCGGGCAACGACGTGCGGGTGGAGATCCGCGGCACGCTGTACTCTCCGCCCGAGATCTCGGCGGCGATTCTGCAGAAAATGAAAAAGACCGCGGAGGACTATCTCGGCGAAGCAGTGACGGATGCCGTCGTCACGGTCCCCGCATATTTCAACGACGCCCAGCGCCAGGCGACCAAGGACGCGGGGAGGATCGCGGGCCTCGACGTGAAGAGGATCGTCAACGAGCCCACCGCGGCAGCCCTTGCGTACGGCCTGGACAAGGGCGGACGGGAGGAGACCATCGCCGTGTACGACCTGGGCGGCGGGACATTCGACATTTCCATCCTGGAGCTCGGGGACGGCGTGTTCGAAGTGAAGTCCACCAACGGCGACACCCACCTCGGAGGTGACGATTTCGACCAACGGATCATCGAATGGCTCGTGGGGGAGTTCCGCAAGGAGACGGGCATCGACCTGCTCCATGACCGCATGGCGCTGCAGAGACTCAAGGAAGCGGCGGAAAAGGCCAAGATCGAATTGTCCAGCGCCCAGACGACATCGGTCAACCTGCCATTCATCACTGCCGATCAGTCTGGACCCCGGCACCTCAACCAGACACTGAGCCGGGCCCGGCTCGATCAACTCCTTGAGGAGCTGTTCGAAAAGACGCGGGGTCCCTGCCTCCAGGCCCTCCGTGACGCGGGCCTCGGCCCGAAGGACATCGACCACGTCATCCTGGTCGGAGGCTCCACGCGAATTCCCGCGGTGCAGGCGATCGTGCGGGACATCTTCGGCAAGGACGGGAGCAAGGGAGTCAACCCGGACGAGGTCGTCGCCGTCGGCGCGTCCATCCAGGGAGGCGTGCTCGCCGGCGAGGTCAAGGACGTCCTGCTGCTGGACGTCACGCCGCTGAGCCTCGGCATCGAGACCAAGGGCAACGTGTTCACCAAGCTCATCGAGCGCAACACGACGATCCCGACCAAGAAGAGCGAGATCTTCAGCACCGCCGACGAC
>PMZS01000321.1 GCA_003170115.1 Spirochaetaceae bacterium | reverse complement strand
GGGCGAAAGGGCGCCCTTTTTCACATCGATCGTGTCCGTCCCCGGCATATCGTCTACGAACACCGAGATGCTGCCCGTGCTGTCCACCGGCTCCACGACCAGGAAAACGCTGCGGGCGTCGAACCCGAGCTGCAGCGTACCGTTCGTCGCGGGGAGAACGTACTGGGGCGTGATGGTCCAGGTTCCGGCGAGAGTCCACTCCCCGTTGGCGGGCCGCCGGGCAGGCGTGTACTCGGTGGGAGCATCGGCCACCGGGGCGACCGCCGACGCGAAACCCTTGCTCCTGTCGTAGCCGAGATACGTCTCAGGCGTTTGAGCTTCAATCGGCGTATCGGGTTGGGACACGATGCCCCCGACATTTGCACCGGCTTCCTTGAGGAGCGCCTGGATCACCTTCTCCGAGACGTCGTATTCGCCCTCACCGAAGTGGAAGTAGCGCACCCGCCCCTTCGCATCGATAAAGTAGTGGGCCGGCCAGTACTGGTTGGCGTACGAGCTCCACTGCACGTAATCATTGTCCTGCTCCACGGGCCAGGTGACGCCCAGCTCGTGAATCGCCCGGGCCACGTTCGAGGCGCTCTTCTCGAACTCGAACTCCGGGGTGTGCACTCCCACGATCACGAGTCCCTTGTCCCGGTAGGCGTCATACCACGCCCTGAGGTACGGCAGAGTGCGGACGCAATTCACACAGCTGTAGGTCCAGAAGTCCACCACCACGACCTTTCCGCGAAGGCTCTCCAATGTGAGCGGCATGGAACCGCCCTGGGCGGTCTGTCCCGGTGCCGCGGAAACTCCTTCCGTATTGAACCAGGTGCCATTTGCCAGGAACGCCGGTGCGGCCCCGTAATCACCCAGAATCCCGTCTTGCGGCGCAACTTCGGGCGCCTGGAAAACGCCAGCCGCGCTCCCCGCTTTCCGCATGGCGTTCGCGGAAGAAGGCACGCGCGCCTTCAGCGCGGACTGCACCGGAACCGTCTTCTCTATTGCCGTGAGCCCCGTGCCGTAGCCCGGCAGCGCCCTCAGGATGAAAGTCTGGAACTGCCGGTCCCAACCCAGGCCGATGGCCACACCGATGACGATCATCAGGGCGCCGAACACCTTCTGGATCCGGCCCGCGTTCCGCGTGAGCGCGGGAACCTTGTTGAGAAGCGCCCGGCCCCCGAGCATCACGCCGAGCATCGGCAGGGAGGTTCCCAGGGTGTAGGCGAGAGTGATGGAGACCGACCCGCCATCCACGTGCTGGGTGAGGGCAAGGCTGATGACCGATGCCATGATCGGACCCACGCAGGGAGTCCAGATGAGGCCGAGGCTCAGGCCGACCACCACGCCGCTCCAGAAGCCGTCCCGCCGCCGCGTCTGGGGCGCCGATCCGGACCGGCGTGCAATCCGAGATGTGAGAAGCTCGAATCGGTTCCTCAGCCACGGCACGAGCATCACCACGCCAAAAAGGATGATGAGAACCACGGCTACGATTCGCAGGGCGTCCACCGGGATGCCCAGTGCCTGGACGATCGCAGAAAGCGCGAGGGTGAAGGCGGTGAAGCTCACCACGAATCCGGCCAGGACACCGAAGGGCCGGGCCTTCCCGCCGCCGACTCCGCCCGAGAGGACGATTGGCAGAACGGGGAGGATGCACGGGGAGAGGATTGTGATGACCCCGGAGAGAAACGCGAAGGCAAGGAGAACGAACATGGCCCTCCCCCTACCCGCGCTTCACGTGGGAGAGGATCCCGTCCACCCCGCCGCCGTTCCACGCAACAAGCCTTGCGCCCCTCGAATCGATCTGCACGAAGGTGTCCTGCGCCGTGACCGCGTACAGCTTTTCCAGCTCCCGTTCCTTGTCGTAGTCCACGACGACGATGGTGACGTCACCGAGGCGGGAACCGTTGGCGTTGATGTCCTTCAGGTCCGCCTGGCAGTACGGGCACCAGTCCGCGGCAAAAAAAAGCACGGTCGGCCCCTCCGCCGCCAGCGCCTTCGCGGCCTCGAGGTCCGTGTAGACTACCTTCCGCCCTACGGAGGCGGCGCTCCTCATCATGCTCTGGCCGAACGCCAGGGGAGAGAAAGAAAGCACGGCGGCGACCAACAGGAATGTTTTCATGATTTGAATATACGGACGCGTAGTCACGAAAGTGTCACGGAAAGCGCACATATGGATCACGAGGCGCCCTCGCTGCGTGCCGGCAGGAGGAATGAAAAACGCGCGCCGTCGCCGGGCCTGCTCTGCACTTCCAGCGTGCTGCCGTGCAGCTCCACGATCTGCCGCGCAATGGCAAGCCCCAGCCCGGCGCCGCCCCTGGCCCTGTCCCGGCTCTTGTCCGCCCGGTAGAACCGCTCGAAGATGCGCGGCAGGTCTTCCGGCGTGATGCCCGCGCCGGTATCGGACACGGTCACCCGCACCGCCCGCGGCTCCGCGTGCAGGAGAACGCGCACGGCGCCGCCCTCCGGCGTGAACCGCAGCGCGTTCTCGATCAGGTTCGTGAGAACACGCTCTATCATCCCGGCGTCACCCGTGACCAGCGGCAGGTCGTCGTCGGGCTCCACGGTAAGCGAAACCCCGGCTCCCCGCGCGTCGGGAGCGAGCTTCAGCGCCACGTCCTGCGCGAGCTCGGCGATCTGCAGCGGCTCCAGGCGCAGTTCCACCTGCCGAGCGTCCAGCTTTGCCAGCTCCACAAGCTCCTCCACGAGGCGCTGGAGATGCGCCGTGTTGCGAAGGCTCACCTGAAGAAAGGTGCGCCTCTCCTCCGCGGAGAGCTGCTGGTCTTTCAGCACCATTGTCTCCAGATACCCCTGGATGGAAGCCAGGGGGCTGCGCAGGTCATGGGAGATATTGCCGATCAGATCGCGTCGCGTCCTCTCGGCGAGGCGGATTTTCTCAACGTCGGCCGCGATCGTGGAAGCCATCTCATTGAAGCTCCGGCCCAGTGCGCCAAGCTCGTCGCGGCCCTGCACCGTCACGCGCCGCGCAAGGTCCCCCTTTTCGAAGTCACGCACCGCGTCGCTCAGCGACCTGAGACGCCGCGTGAGAAAAAAGAACAGGGAAAGGCCGGCCACCACGGTGACGGCCAGGGCAAGAAAAAACGCCACGATACCGGCGCGCAGGTAGTAGCTGTCCCTGATCATGCGCAGGGAGGCATCGTAGCGCTCGCCTCCGAGGATGATATAGACGTAGCCCTGGTCGGGCCCCATCTGCAGGGGCGCGGCGGAGAAAGGCCGGGACCGGGAGGCGCTCCGCGGGTCCTCGCCCAATGACAACTGACGTCCGGCGCTCCGCACGAAGGCCTCCACGGGCGCAATGTCAACGGCGCTTCGCGCGATCCTCTCGGCGGGGTTCAGAAAATAGGCGAGGATCTTCCCCGCGGGGTCCAGGAGGTAGATCTCCACCATTGGATTGAGCACCATCATGTAGTGGATGGCGCCCTTCACGCGCTCCTCGGAGAAGCCCTGCGCGACCAGCGGGCGAAGCTCCTCGGCGATGCTGCGCGCATACTCGCGGTTCAGCAGCTGCTCGACGTCGTCGAAGAGGTGCTGGGAGGAGCGGAAGGCGATTGCCACGCACCCCGCGCCGAGGGCCAGAATGAGGAGCAGGAAGATGGTGGAAAGGCGGGCATAGAAGGAAGAAAACAATCCTCTCAAGAGGAAAGCTCCGCGGCCTCGGCGAATCTGTAGCCCACGCCCCAGACTGTTCGCAGGTACAGGGGATGCCCGGGATCGGCTTCGATCTTGGCACGCAGCCGGTTGATGTGCGAGTTGACCGTGTGTTCGTAGCCTTCGAACTGGTAGCCCCAGACGAGGTTCAGGAGGTCCGTCCGGCTGTAGGTCCGCCCGGGCGTGCGGGCAAAGAGAGCCAGCAGTTCGAACTCTTTCACGGTGAGATCGATCGTGGCACCCTCCCGGGTCACCTTCCGCTTGTCGAAGTCCAGCACGAGGGTCCCGATCTCGATCCGGCCTTTTTCACTCTCGCCGGCCGCCGCAGCCTTGTCCACCTGTACCCTGCGAAGGAGCGCCTTGACCCGGGCCACCAGCTCCCGGACGCTGAACGGCTTGGTGACATACTCGTCGGCGCCGATCTCCAGGCCCAGCACGCGGTCAATCTCCTCCGATTTCGCCGTCAGCATGAGGATGGGCATGGCGGGGTTCTTCTCACGGATTCGAGCGCAGACGGCAAGCCCGTCCATTTTCGGCAGCATCAGGTCGAGAATGACCAGGGCGTAACGGTTCTCCAGCGCTTTCTGAAGTCCGGTCCGGCCGTCGACTGCACGTTCGGTGTCCAGTCCCAGGTCCTTCAGGTGGAGAGCCACCACATCCGCGATGTCCTTGTCGTCTTCAATGATAAGCGCTGTGTCGGGTCCCGGCATTCCGCATGCCCTCCGTGATGAATATACGACCGGGGGATGGCGGCGGGAACCAGCCGTTGCATGGGAAGGGGTACACGCGTCTCCCTTGCAGCTATTCAGAGTGCCAAAGAGGACGAAATCGGCGAATCAGTTGCCATGGATTCTTGAGGGGTCAATGCGATACCGCATTGTCTCACCTCCTCCTGTTCGCTATATTTTACCCCGCCCTGCAGGCCCCCGGACAATGACAACAAAAAAACCCCCGCAGACACGCCGCGCCGGCGATTTCATCTCCATCGAGGGAGCGCGGCAGAACAACCTCAGGAACCTCAGCCTCAAGCTGCCCCTTCGAAAGCTCATCGTCATCACGGGCGTGAGCGGATCCGGCAAATCGTCACTCGCCTTCGACACGCTGTACTCCGAGGGGCAGCGTCGGTACGTGGAAACCTTCTCCTCCTACACGCGGCAGTTCCTCGACAGGATGGACAAGCCCCGGGTGGACAGGATCGACGGCATCCCTCCCGCCATCGCGATCGACCAGACCAACCCCGTGCGCACGTCGCGCTCCACTGTGGGGACCATGACGGAGCTCAACGACCACTTGAAGCTCCTCTTTGCGCGCGCCTCACGCCTGTTCTGCGGAAGCTGCGGGCGCGAGGTGCGCCGCGACACCCCGGAGAGCATTGCCGATCAGCTTCCCCGCGGCCAGAAGCTCCTCCTCACCTTTCCCGTTGTCGTTCCGGACAACTTCACGGAGGAGGAGGTCCAGGAGCTCCTCTCGAAGCAGGGATACACGCGCATCCATAAAAAGGACGGAAGAAAGCTTGAAGTTCTTCAAGACAGGCTGACGGCGAGTCCCGACAACCGGGCCCGCATGGTAGAGGATCTCGAGGCGGCGCTGAAATATGGACAGGGGCGCGTCACCGCTCACGTCACGGATGCCGACGGGGAGGCCGTGGAGCAGCTGCGGTTCTCCGCCGACCTGCACTGCGCGTTCTGCGACATCCATTACGAGGACCCGACTCCGAACCTGTTCTCCTTCAATTCGCCCATTGGCGCCTGCCCCGCGTGCCGCGGGTTCGGCCGTACCATCGGCATCGACTGGAATCTCGTTGTGCCCGATGACAGCAAGAGTCTCGCCTCCGGCGCTGTTCGGCCGTGGCAGACGGAGAGCTTTCGCGAGGTCCAGGACGAGCTCCTGAAGTTCGCCAGAAAGCGGAAGATTCCCGCCGACGTGCCATGGGCCCAGCTCACGGCGGAGCAGCGCGCGTGGGTCATCGAGGGTGAAGGCGAATGGGACGACGGAGTCTGGTTCGGTGCGAAACGCTTCTTCAAATGGCTCGAATCCAAGAGCTACCGCATGCACATCCGTGTGCTCCTTTCGAAGTACCGGGCCTACACCCCGTGCCCGGATTGCGGGGGAGCCCGGCTGAAGCCCGATGCGCTGCGCTGGAAAGTGGGGCAGGAGAAGCTTTCCATCCACGATGTCATGCTCCTGCCGATAGACGGTTGCCTCGCGCTCTTCAAAGGGATCAGCCTTCCCTCACCGATGGACGAGGCGACCTCTCTCCTTCTCTCCGAGGTCAGGACGCGCCTGCGGTACCTGGTGGACGTGGGCCTGGGGTACCTCACGCTGGACCGGCAGTCCCGCACCCTGAGCGGCGGCGAGGTGCAGAGGATCAACCTCACCACGGCGCTGGGCACTTCCCTGGTGAACGCGCTGTTCGTCCTTGACGAGCCGAGCGTCGGCCTTCATCCCCGGGACATCGGCCGTCTGATCGGTGTCCTGCAGCGCCTGAGGGACGCGGGAAACACGATTGTCGTCGTGGAGCACGATCCCGACGTGATCCGGGCCGCGGACCTCGTGCTGGACATGGGCCCTGGCGCAGGAGAACGGGGTGGCCAGATCGTCTTCTTCGGCGGCCTGACCGAGCTCCTGGAAAGCAGGCGGTCGCTCACCGCCCAGTACCTCACCGGGCGCAGGAAGGTGGAAGCACGACTCGGTGTCACGCACATGCCCCGCGCGCTTTCGGAACAGAAGAATGAGTCGATCCGCATCCTCGGCGCGGCGGAACACAACCTCAAGGGCATCGACGTGGACATTCCCCTGCACCGCCTGGTCTGCGTTACGGGTGTCAGCGGCTCCGGCAAATCCACCCTCATCCAGGATGTCCTGTACAACGCCCTTGCCGCGCTCAAGCACAAGCCTGTGGACCCGCCGGGGAAACACCGGGCGATCGCCGGTCACGAGCTGGTGAAGGACGTCGTGCTGGTGGACCAGTCGCCGATCGGACGCACTGCCCGGTCGAATCCCGTGAGCTACGTCGGGGCCTTCGACGGAATCCGCAAGCTCTTCGCCTCGGAGCCCGTGTCGAAAGAGAGGGGGTACACGCCGGGAACCTTCAGCTTCAACTCCGGCAATGGCCGCTGCCCCACGTGCAGCGGCAGCGGCTTCGAGCACATCGAGATGCAGTTCCTGAGCGACGTGTACCTGCGCTGCCCCGACTGCGACGGAAGGCGCTTCCGGCAGGAGGTGCTCGACGTGCGCCTCTTCCCGAGCGGCGCATCGACCGCCGGCGCAACGGCTGCCCGCTCGGGAGAGCCGGCGAAATCCGTTGCCGACGTCCTGGACATGACGGTCTCCGAGGCCTGTGATTTTTTCTCGGACTCACCAGAGATCATCTCGGCGCTCGCTCCCCTTGCGGCCGTGGGCCTGGGATACGTGAGCCTCGGACAGCCGGTGCCCACGCTGAGCGGCGGAGAGGCGCAGAGGCTGAAGCTGGCGGGATTCCTCGGTGATTCGGGTCCAGGCCGCGGCGGCAGGGGGAACCTCTTCCTCTTCGACGAACCGACCACCGGCCTGCACTTCGACGACATCGCCACGCTCCTGGGGGCGTTCCGGCAGCTCGTCGGCTCCGGTCACTCGGTCGTTGTCATCGAGCACAATCTCGACGTCATCCGCGCCTCTGACTGGATCATCGACCTCGGACCCGAGGGAGGAGAGGCCGGCGGACACATCGTGTGCACGGGCTCGCCCGCCCGGGTGGCGCGATCCAGGGAGAGCAGGACCGGGGTCGCGCTGCGGACCTCCGGGCTTGCGGCATTCAAGCCGAACACACCGCGCAGCCGCGGCAAAGGGAAGCCGGACAAGCCCCTGCCCGGCGTCACGGACAACGCCATAGTGATCAGGCGGGCCCGGGAACACAACCTCAAGAACATCAACCTGTCCATTCCCCGAGACGCCTTCAGCGTCATCACCGGCGTGAGCGGCAGCGGCAAGAGCACCATTGCCTTCGACATCCTGTTTGCAGAGGGCCAGCGGCGCTACCTCGAATCCTTGAACGCGTATGCGCGCCAGTTCGTGCAGCCGGCGCGGCGCCCCGACGTGGACGGCGTGTACGGGGTGCCGCCCACCGTGGCCATCGAGCAGCGCACCAGCCGAGGCGGGAGAAAGAGCACTGTCGCGACGCTCACTGAGGTGTATCCCTTCCTCCGCCTGTTATTCGTGAAGCTCGGCACCCAGCATTGTCCCGATTGCGGGATCCCCATCCAGCCCCAGACGCCGGACGCGATCGCCGCACGGCTTCTCCGCGAGTACAGGGGCAAACGAATCTCGGTGCTCGCCCCGCTGGTCACGGCGCGCAAGGGTTACTACACGGACCTCGCCGCCTGGGCCGCGGGCAAGGGGTTCGAGCACCTGCGCGTGGACGGGGAGCTGGTTCCCACGGCAGCCTGGCCGCGGCTGGACCGGTTCAAGGAGCACACGATCGAGCTCCCCATCGGGAGCGAGATCGTCTCCGCCGAGAGGGAGCGGGCCCTGCGGGAGCTGCTCTCGAACGGACTGTCCTTCGGCAAGGGCGTGATACGCGTCATCGCCGTGACCCGTTCAAGGGCAGTCAAGGCTGCCGGGACCGTGTTCTCCACCCGTCGTGCCTGCCCACGCTGCGGAAGGAGCTTCGAGGAGCTGGACCCGCGCCTGTTTTCCTACAACTCCAAGCATGGCTGGTGCGCGTCCTGCTTCGGCACGGGAGTGCAGCTCTCGGGGTTCGACGCCGAGCAGACCGGTGAGGAGATCTGGTGGAACGACTGGTGGGGGGGGCCCGAGAAGACCTGCCCCGCCTGCGGGGGCGAACGGCTCAGGCCGGAGGCGCTGGCTGTGCGATTCCGGGAAAAGAACATCGCCGACTACGCCCGGCTTCCCGTGGCAGAGGTAGCGCGTGAGATGAACGGGCTGCGCCTGTCCCAGAGAGAGACCGAGATCGCGCGGGACCTCATCGCCGAGATCCTTTCCCGGCTCGCCTTCCTCCAGAGCGTGGGCCTCTCCTACCTCGCTCTGGACCGCTCCGCCCCGACCCTGAGCGGCGGGGAGGCTCAACGGATACGGCTGGCCTCCCAACTCGGCTCCAACCTGCGCGGGGTGTGCTACATCCTGGACGAGCCGACCATCGGCCTTCACGCGCGGGACAACATCGTGCTCCTGGACACGCTCCATGCCCTGCGCGCCAAGGGGAACACGGTCATCGTGGTGGAGCACGACGAGGAGACCATCCGGCGGGCGGAGCACATCGTGGATCTCGGCCCGGGGGGCGGGGTGAACGGAGGGTATGTCGTGGCGGAAGGCACGGTCGGGGCGATCATGCGCAGCCGTACATCTCTCACCGGCAGGCTCTTGCGGCATCCCCTGAAGCACGCGATGAACGGCAGGCCTCCGGCGTCGGAGGACGGAAACATGATCCGGGTCCGCAACGCCCGGCTTCATAACCTGAAGGGCATCGATGTCAATGTGCCCCTGGGGAGACTCACCTGCGTCACCGGCGTGAGCGGAAGCGGCAAGAGCACACTCGTCCGGGATGTGCTTTACGCGAACCTCCGGCATCTTCTGGCGGGAACCAGGGGCCGGCGCACGAGTGGTCATTCCGCCGGCGCCAGGCCGAATTCATTGCTGGGCTGCGACGCGATCGAGGGATGGCAGGGCATCCAGCGAGTGCTCGAGGTGGACCAGACTCCCATCGGCAAGACCCCCCGCTCCTGCCCGGCGACCTACGTCGGAATCTGGGACGACATCCGCCGGCTCTTCGCCGGATCCAGCGAGGCCCGGTTGCGCGGGTATACGGCAAGCCGCTTCTCCTTCAACGTGGCCGGCGGGCGATGCCCCGAATGCGAAGGCCAGGGGGTGAAGAAAATCGAGATGAGCTTCCTCCCGGATGTGACGGTCGGCTGCGATGCGTGCCAGGGCGCGAGGTTCAATGCGGAGACGCTTTCGGTGCGGTTCCGGCAGCGAAGCATCGCCGAGGTCCTGGCAATGAGCGTGGACGAGGCGGCCGCGTACTTCGAGTTCCACCCGGGGATCCGACATGCGCTCCAGCTCCTCCAGCAGGTGGGACTTGGCTACCTCTCCCTCGGCCAGCAGAGCCCCTCTCTCAGCGGCGGCGAAGCCCAGCGCATCAAACTCGTCACGGAGCTGGCCAAGGCGCGGGTGCTCGCGAACGGGGCGCTTCCCGCGGCGGAAGGTACTCCAGCCCCCCGCCGCGGGTTCACCCCGCTTCGCACCCTCTATCTTCTGGACGAGCCCACGATCGGCCTGCACATGGCGGACGTGGAGAAGCTCGTGCGCGTGCTGCACCGGCTGGTGGACGCCGGGAACACCGTGGTGATCATCGAGCACAACATGGACGTGATCGCGGAAGCCGACTGGGTGCTGGACCTCGGCCCCGAGGGCGGCGACGAAGGCGGAAAAATCGTGGCGGAAGGAACACCCGCGCTGCTTGCCCGAAGGAAGTCCGGTTCGCACACCGCGCGGTTCCTCGCGAAGTTCGTGGAGGAAAGACGCGCGCCCTAGGCGGCCGGGTACGGGTCCTTCCGCATCCTCCAGATGATGAGAATCGGGGCGATGATCCATGAGACGTTGGCCCCGACGACGGATACGAGGTGCGGCGTGGCGTGCGGCCCCCAGATCTCCTCGCTCAGGATGATGGTCACGTTGGTGAGCATGACCGACGCGTACATGATGCTCGGAACCCGGATCCAGTTCCGCCCCTTGATGAACGCATAGATGGCAAAGGCATAGTACGGCCCGAAAAAGATCGCATCGATCCAGATCGTGGCCCGCCACCACACCGGCCGCGCGTTGAGGAGCGGATCGAAGGTCCGCCCCCACCAGTGGCCGAGGTCGATAATGGCGCGCGGCGGCCACGCCGGGTAGGTGAAGCTCGCGGTATTGGTGATGATGATCTGCTCGATGTCGAACAGATAACTGATTGCCACCAGGTTGAAAATGAAATAGGCCAGAAGCACGATATCCAGGGGACGCTGTCTGAGCGGGATCGCAGGCTGCATCGTGTGTCTCCTCCCGGTGGAAAGTGTACCCTATGATAGCACACCCGGGCATTGACGGACATCGGCGCACCCGGGCGCTGCGCAACCCGCCATTGCGGCTGGCAACAGGCAGGTGAGCGACTCAAGATCAGGTGAGGGGCAACTCTCGTGTCGGTTCAAGTCCGACCGCCGGCATGGAAAGCTCTCCGTTCACGGTCAGGTTCTCCTGACGATATCTGCGGCGCCCTGGCGAATCAGCCCGCTTTTTCGTCAGGCAGCGGATCAGGGAAAAGATGCCCTGTCCGATGAGAAGCGCGATCACGCCGTAGACCCACCAGGGAAGATTCCTTCCGAAAAACAGAACGTAGAGAAAAGGTGCCGACATGGAAGCAAGGAAGATCGTGCTCCAGATCATGACCTCGTTCGGCAGTTTTCTTGCCAGCGCCCGCAGCATGCGGAAGATCGAGTAGTAGAAAAAGGGCCCCGACGCGACGTAAATGACCAGGAACGCGACGGGATCAACGCCGTAGTTGGCGTGCGCGGCGCGCATCAGCTCCCGGATTCCCCCGAGTACGACATGATCGATCCACCCTGGCATTTTACCCTCGGTATCGCGGGTATGCCGCGATTTGATTTCCGCGCACGCCCGTCCTCAAAAGAAAGCCGGACGCCAGGAGCGGAGCATCCTTGTCCCGCATGAATTCGACCACTTCACAATGATCTCCACGCGTCCGAATGCAGCCTTGCAATCCCACGTCACGCACACGCCCCGGCGGATGGAAGAGCCGCAGGAAAGACAACGCACGACGCTGTCTTCGCGCGGTTCCTCCATCAGAACGCGACACTTTTCACAGAAGTACCGAACGTCCCCGGACTCGATCATACCTTCTCTTCACGGCCCCGCGAGTCCTGGCTGCCATATTGGCGGCTTTGAAAGATCGTTTCGTTGTGTTCCCTTCGCTGACGCAGCAGCCAGGTACGCCCAAGAAACAATTCGATCACCAGGGACACCGCTACTGCGCAACCGACAACCCACAAGACCGTCATGGCGATTTCCTTTCGCGCCGGATGAATCGAAGAAGCCGGCGGGAAGGCGGTCCGCCTTTCCAGCCTGGGGGGAAACGCATTCTCAGCGTCATCACCTCTGGGCACTTTTTCGATATTTTCTGGCTGAGAATATAAGAACATTGATTCTATTGCATTTCTGTACGGTGGCGCACGTAACGCAATACTTTGCGCACCTGCCTCAGAAAGTCTCGTCTCTGGAAGCCGGGAGCGGTATCTTTGAGCTGCATAGTCGCACACTGCGGAAGCACCGCGGAGGAAAAAAAGTGAAGAAGCCAATGGTCATAGGTGTTGTTCTCTCTGCTCTCGTTTTTCTGTCTTCGGCGCATGCGCAGACAGCAGACTTATTCGAGCTTGTGAAAACCGGGGCCCCCCCACAGATACAGGCAGCATTAGACCAGGGCGGAGATGTCAATGCCAAGGATGACAATGCCATGACTGCGCTGATGCTCGCCGCCCGGTACAACCAGAACCCCGAGGTGATCATCACTCTCCTGCGGGCCGGCTCCGACCTCAACGCCCGGGACATGTACGGCTTGACCGCGTTGATGACAGCCGCCGAGTACAACCAGAACCCCAGGGTGATCGTCACTCTCCTGCAGGCCGGCTCCGACCTCAACGCCCGGGACATGTACGGCATGACCGTCCTGATGGCCGCGGCCATCGGCAATCCGAACACTGATACGATTGCCGTTCTACTGACGGCGGGTTCAGACCTCAACGCCCGGGATACGACAGACATGACCCCGCTGATGTACGCAGTCGCGAACCCGAATCCCGTCGTGATCATCGCGCTTTTGAAGGCTGGCGCGGATGCAAAGGCGAAAGACAAGAGCAAGCGAACGGCCTTCGATCGCGCGCGGGCCAATGCAAAGCTCAAGGGTACTGACGCTTTTCGGGAGCTGAACGAAGCGCAGAATTGAGAGGGGAGAAGCCTTCGAATCGCGTCACGTCCGTCCGCCGGTAAAGCCTGCGCGGGTCGGTCAACGCCGTGTCAAGTTGGAAGTGTTTACCACATTTGTCACGTCGGAAGCGAGGGTCGCTGTGCCCATCCATCTCTGGAACATTCCCCCACTCACGACAATCTCCACTATCCCTGCGGGAACCTCGGGGGAATTGATTTTCGCGCCGTCAATGAGGAGGGTGCCGCCTTTGGGCGCACCTGCTATGACGAGCGTTCCAGATCCCCGGTGGAAGGTCCGCGAGATGACAGTGACTTCGTCTGGTCGGACGATGACATTCTCCGGCTGGCCGCAGGTCAGGAACCTTTTTCCTGGAGAACATCGCAAATTTTGATCGCGTGCTCTCCCGGCGTGAGATTTCCGAAAACGCACGGGCTTTGCCCCTTTATCGTACCGTCCAGCAGGACATCAGCATACGGCACGTCCGTCTCGATGCTGATGGATCCGTGGAGCAAGACGAGCGTCACGGCAATGGGGTTTTTTGTCCCTGCCTCGCCCTTCTCGATTCCGTCCACGAGGATCGACGCGCCCGGCGGGTCAGACTCTACGCTCAAGCAGCCGGCGGTCCACGGCCGCGGCAGGATGTCACTCGGTTTCGTTCTACCAGAACCCGCGTAAACGCATCCGCCAGTCCCGGGCAACGCGCCTTGACTTCGTAATTGCCCGTCGGGAGGTCGGCGACGATGCCTGGCCGACGCGGCTGTCCGTGTTGTCCTGGCCGATGATTGCCAGGGACGCGTCCTGCGGCACACCGAACCGCAGGCGGCCGGCGCTGCGCACGAGCTTCAGGACAACGCTCGCCGTCACGCCATCCTCGATGACAGCGGGTGCGCCCGCGTCCCGGCCATTCACCGAAATGGCGGCCCCGGGCGGCTCCGATTCCACCTCGAGGGAGCCGAAGAGGAGGTGTGACCCGCTCAAGCCGTCCAGCAGGGATGCCACGAGGGCATCCGTCACGTCGAACATGTCCAGTGCACCGATCGACGCAGCTTCCCGTATGAGCGTGACGGAATCTTTGAGGCGGTCGTACACGACCAGGCGAAAGGAGTAACCCCCTCCCTTGCGAGCGCTCGCGGTTTCTCCAATGGCCTGATCGATTCGATTTTCCGCGCAGTAGGCGCGGATCCTTTTCAGATCTGCCGACGGGTCGGCCGGCGGCAGGCGCTGTATCGCGTAGCGATCCAGACAGGCGAGGCTCAGCTCGACTGTATCGGTCAGCGCGACAAGGACGGCGGCAAGAGCAGGATCCGATTCCGCACAGACAGGCTCGAACAGTGCGATGCATGCGCGCCCGTCCTCCGGGTCTGCACCCAACGGCGTCTCCAGGCCATCGTATCCGTGAATGCGATCCTCGACCAGTTCTTCCCGCGGCGGTATCGAAGAGGAACAGTTGAGCAGGTCCACTCTGCCCTATATGCTCAGCGTGGCACCACGCGACATGAAAGAGCGTTTTGACTGCGTCATCGTCGGCACTGGCCCCGCGGGGCTTGGTGCCGCTTTCACCCTCATCACAAAGCGCCCCGGCATGTCCATCCTCCTCGTCGACAGCTCGGGCACAAGCACAGGCGGACTCTGCAACGACTGCAAGATGAACTTCACATTCCCGATTGGTTTCCCCGCGGATTGCTGGGAGGGGCAGGAAGCGGAGCGGTACCTCGAGGCCGTCGTCGCGCACCTGAATCCCCAGATCCTTCCGAAGAACAACATCGGCATTTACGAACGCAGGGCGGAGAAGCTCGGCGCCCAGCTCATCGAGGTGCGCCAGTCTCACCTCGGCACAGACGGTGGGGTGACTCTCGCGCGAAAGCTGATCGGTGATCTGAGGGGACGTGGGGTCGAGGTTTCGCTGAAGGAGACCATGACAGGCGTGCGTGAGAAAGATGGCATCGTCGTCACTGACAGCCGGGAGATCGGCTACAGGTCGCTGGTTGTGGCGCCGGGGCGGAAGGGTTTTGCCTTCATGCAGCATCTCATGGACTCACTCGGTGTGCCCTATATCGACAACATCGTGGACATCGGCCTGCGCGTGGAGACCCGCGAGACGAACTATCCCATTGTGCTCGACTACTACGACCCGAAATTCCTCTTTCCCGAAAAGGTGCGCACATTCTGCACCAACAGCGGAAGGGCGTTCGTGGTGAAAGAAAAGTACACGACGCGAACGGGCCGGGACTACTTCAGCGTCAACGGCCACGCCTACTCCAAGCGAGGCAGGACCAGTGGTCTCGTGAACTTCGCGCTCCTCAAGACGGTGCGATTCACCGCCCCTCTGGCCAGCGGTCAGGAGTTCGCCGAGATGCTGGGACAGCAGGCAATGCTCATGGGCGGAGGTCAGCCGCTGATGCAGCGAGTGGGTGATTTCCGCCTGGGGAAGCGTTCAAAGTCCGAGAGCTTCACGGGTGACCTGTACGATTTCGAACCCACGCTCGCCTCGTGCACGCCGGGCGATATCTCGCTGGCCGTGCCGGCAAAAGTGCTGCGCGCCATTTGGAAATCAATGAAAGCGCTGGACACGATCATCCCCGGTGTGCTCCACCCATCCACCGTGATGTACTACCCCGAGATCAAGCTCTACGGGAACAAACCGAGATTCCTCGACGGTCACTTCCAGGCACGACCCGGCATCTACCTCGTCGGGGACGGAGCAGGAACCAGCCGGGGCATCACGGCCGCGTGGGCGAGCGGGATCCGCGCCGCCGAGGGCATACTCGAGTGAGTCATGGCTCGAAGTGCGGTCTCATGCGCCTCCAGCAATGTGTCTTCACGGCAGGATCATAGCTCTGAATGACTTGCCTCGAGAACTTGCCAAGAGAGACGGCCGTCTTCAGCTGCACAAGTGCGTGCAAGCCCATGAAGCAGGCCTCGCGCTGCAGATCTCCGCTTGGTCTCCCGTCCAATTCCGGGGTCAGCCGGCGAAGCGTGGCTCCTCGACCCCTTTCATGCCAAGATCGTACAGTGTAAACAAGCCGCCGCCCGCATCGGGGCCATCGTGTTCGTGAAGACGATCCACCACCAGTTCTTCTTGCCAACCCGCAACATGGACCAGGCCGACCCCAAGAGCGACCTGGACTGCATGCCGCGCCAGGGCTACGCGAAGGCCTTTACGGCGGCAGCGTCAAGGCTCGCGCCTCCCGCTCGAAGAAATCCCTGCACTCCTTCCATTGGAAAGGCTCCAGCATCTCGGGCATCGGTTCCGACTCGGCGTCATCGAAGTACGTCAGGCTGAGGAGCACCTGGTAATCGGAAAGACGGCCTTCGCCGTACTTTCTTGGCAGCAAAACCAGGTAGTCCTTGAGCACGGGCCCGTCGCGAAGAATCGTGTACAGGTCCACAAAATCCTTGCGGCTTCCACGGTTGGTGACGGCAAGGAGCTTCATCAGGGCGATATCACGCGGGTCGGCGACCTGGAAGAACGAGTATGGCGTCGAACCGAACAGGAACGGATCGTTTACCTGGAAAAACGACAACTTGACGCTTCCGGCCAGGACCGTCAGGGTGCGCTCTCCCGACTGCAACGTCTCGCACGTCGAGTAAGCCGCGAGCGCCTCATACAGGGCTTTGGTCTGCATCCCCGTAGTTCGAAAGAAGTCAAAGTCCTCCGACCGGCGATGGCCAAGATGCAGCGCCAGGCCAGTCCCCCCGGCCAAGGTCCAACCGAGAAGGCTTTCCGCGGGATTAGCCCCTAGACCGGCCAGGAGTTCGCGACTGGCTGGTGGAAGCGCTTTTTCGTGCATGACACACCCTCAAGTCGCAGAATGGCGCCCCAGAAACTCTGCAGCTTCGCTGACGGCATTCGCAGGTCGGATACGATCTCCAGGAACCGCCTCCGACCGAGAAACATGGAGAGCGCCCGGATGTCCGCAATCTTGCCGTATTGGATCGCCCGTTTTACGATCCACTGAGGGTAGCGCTGCAGGTCCCCCTGTTCCAGCCGACGATCCCAGAACAGCCTTCCGAGGTGGTCGATCAATTGGGCTTCTGATTCGCATGCCTCGTGCTCTTCCAGCGGATGCCAGGTGACTTCAATTCGACAGCCGAGAGCGGTGGCCAGCTTGCGGAGCGTTGCCAGCTCGAAGCGGCTCCAGCCGTTCTCGTAGCGTGAAACGGTGGCAACGGAGCTC
>PMZS01000015.1 GCA_003170115.1 Spirochaetaceae bacterium | reverse complement strand
GCGTAGAGGGATTGCGTCATCCCTTCCTTTCTTGTGAGCCCTGAAAGACTCCCGCGCCAGGCAGCTCTGTTCGGGTACCCTTCCTGAAAGACGAGCCAGCCCGTGCAAAGTGAAAGCAAAAGCTCAGGCGCGGCGACAAACGGGCCATGGGTTGTGATTCCATCACTTGTGATAACTTGAATTCCCGCAAGCGCAAGCCAGAGGGAGCCTGCAAAGAAAGTGAACAGCGATGAAAGGGAATGTTTCGCCCGCCAGACTTGCAGCAGAATGCCAAGCGGAACGGCGGCGAGAAGCGTGATCCCGAAGGAAAGAAGCGCCGCGTAAGAGATGGAACCCTCATATCCAAGTGCTCGGCAGAGCAGGAGTGTGCAAATGAAAGCAATGTTGGCGCCTGTCCATGTCCCCAGCATTTTCCTGTTCGTGGCGCGAATGAGGAATGAGCCCGCGGCCCAGAGCAGGGCGGCAACGATCAGGTCATGCAGGACTGACCCTTGGGGCAGTAGAGCATGTACTGAGAGCAGGATGAGAAACGTGACAAGGAGGAGAGGAACCGCGCGCCGAACGCATGAGGGGATTCGCACGAGCAACAGGACTGCCTGGGCCGCAAGCAGGCATACGGCGGCCACGGCTGGAATCGAAACGACATTTTGCATGCGGACATGCTATCTATCGACAGAGAGCGATGTCAATTCCCATGGTGTGAAAAATGCGGGGAAGGTGAAAAGGAGGGAAAACATCCTTCCCCGCGAGAAAACAGCTTCCGATTTCAGCAGGCGCGCGGCCTGGTCATCGCCCTACATCCAGGCGTCTCCGCCACGCGCCCCGGGCAGGGGTCTCGGTCCCGGCCGCCTGCCAGGGAACCCGCGGGCGAATTGTTTCCTCATGTGCTTCATATACATATGGAGCTTGTCGGGTCCCATGATCTGCTGCAGCTGCACCCTCGCCGCCAGGAATGACTTCTGCATGGCGGCACGGGCCTGGGACAGCTGATCGACGAGCCCGTTTACCGCCTGCATGTCGACGGTGGTGGCAACCATGTCCTTCTCGATCTGCGCCCGCAGGAGCCGTACCTGGGCGACATCCTGCCGCATGGCCTCCCGTGTCTTTGCCTGGATGTCAATCACCTGGCTGACCTGAGAGTCCGTCAAGCCGAGCTGCTGAAGCATCCTCGTCTGGGGGGCCGGCTGCGCCTGTGCGAACAACGCAAGGGGCAGTAAAACCAGAAGGGCCGTAAAAGCAAGTCGTTTCATAGGTTATCCTCCGTATATCGACATAAAACTAACGCGCCGCGCGCTTGAATCCCATGAATGCAGGATGAATGACGGAGAAAGTTATGTTATAAAAGCCGCAAGGAGAAACACAAATGTACACGGCGACCATGTTGTACCACTTCAAGGATGAAGCCTTCGATCTTGCGTGTGAGATCTGGAAGAACGAAATCCTCGACCTTGCGAAATCACAGAAGGGTTTCGTCAGGATGCAGTTCCTTACGGCGCGCCCAAAGGCCATGGCAATGGGCACCTGGGAGGACAACCTGCATGCCCGGGCATTCATGGAGACCGGGGTGTTCAAGAAACTCATGGGCAGGCTCGCGACCCTGGTAACCGAACAGCCGCAGCAGACCATCTGGGATTTGAAATACTTCGCTTGACAGAGATCGACTCTCCGATGTTATTATCGTCTATCTATGCATAGTCTATCTATGCATAGATAGACAAGACATCTTGAGGGAGGGTCGATCATGCAAAAGCGCCTATCTGTACTAATCCTGCTGGGCCTCGTTTTTCTTGCGGTGCCCATGACTGTCACAGCACTGGGGCTCGATGTCGAGGCGAAGGCCGGGGCTGGCGTGGGGCTCGGCACTACTGACAATACGGATATCACCGGAGTCGCGCGCCTGGCGGCGGGCGGCGGGATTTCAGTCGACCTCTACCTTCTCAGCCTGGGCCCGGTCGACATCGGCCTATCGACTGGAGTCGAATACTCCTATCTCACGTTCCACAGCACGTGGGCCAATAAAGTTGCCCTTCCCCCTTCCGACATGACGACTGACTCGATATACAATTACTTGAATCTGCCGATCTCTTTGGTCGGGAGCATGCCGATCAATCCGTCGATCAAGCTGGTCGTGAGGGCCGGCGGCTTTATAGGCTACTTCCTGTCCGGAACTTACAAGAACACCTTCAGCAACCCGTTCATCCCGAGCAACTCCGGGTCGTTTGATTCCGACAGCGCCAACCGGTGGGAGTATGGCCTGCATTTCACGGCCGGAGCCGACCTTGCCCTCGGCGGCAGCCTCTGGGTGGAACCGGCGCTCCAGTTCGACATGGGCCTTACGGACACCACCCCAAACAACGCTACGAACGGTCACTTCAACGACACCTTCTGGTCGCTCACGATGGTGTTGGGAATCAAGTACAAGGTGATGTGACCGCCCCTGCGGTCATCGCCAGAAAACACGAAAGCCGCCCGCACTCCGGGCGGCTTTATCTCGCCTACTGTTTCAGCTCGGAGAGAGGGATGGGCCGGGGATTGCTCTCCTCTCCGTTGGAAGAGGCGAGCTCCTTGAGAAGCTCCCGCGCTTTGGCGTTCAGCCTGGTGGGTATCCGGACAACGATCTTGAGGTACATGTCCCCTCGCCTGGTGGAAGAATGGAGCTCGGGGATACCTTCGCCCTTGAGGCGGAGGACCCGGCCGTTCTGGGTGCCTGGGGGAATGCTCACCCGCACCGTCTTCTGGTCCAGGGTGGGAACGACAATGTCAGCCCCGAGGGCAGCCTGCGTCATCGAGATGGGGATTGCGCAGTACACGTCCTTGCCGTCGCGCTCGAAGCTCTCGTGCGGCTGCACCCTGAGAAACACGTACAGGTCGCCATCCTGCGCCCCGTTCGCACCCGCATCTCCCTGGCTGGCCAGGCTCAGGCGCTTGCCGTCCTCTATGCCGGCAGGGATCGTGATGGTGATCGTGCGCGATCTACGGACGGTCCCCGCGCCCCGGCATTCGGAGCATGGTTTCTCAATGATCTCACCTTCACCGCCGCAGCTGGGACACGTGGAAGCGATGGAGAAGAACCCTGAGTTCCTCCGGACCTGGCCCGACCCTCCGCAAGTGGGGCACAGCTTCCTGCCACTGCCCTTGTCCGAGCCGGTTCCCTTGCAGACGTCGCAACGCTCCGCCCGGGCGTAGGTGACCTCCTTCTTCACGCCGAAGGCTGCCTCGAGGAAGGTGATCTCCATGTCGTAGCGCAGGTCNNGAGCCGCGCTGGCTGGAGCTCCGGCTCGACGAACGCCTGCGGGACCCTCCCCCGCCGAAGAAGGAGTCGAAAATGCCGCTGACGTCCCCGAAGATGTCCTCGAATCCCTGGAACATCGTGGAGAAATCCTGTGCCGTCGGCTGGCCCATGCCGCTCAGGCCCGCAAAGCCGTACTGGTCGTAGGTCTGGCGCTTGCGGTCATCGGCCAGTATCTCGTACGCCTCGGTGGCTTCCTTGAACTTCTCCTCCGCGTCCTTGCTCCCCGGGTTCCGGTCGGGGTGATGCTTGATGGCGAGTTGACGGTACGCCTTCTTTATCTCTTCACGGCTGGAGTTCTTCTTAACGCCCAGCACCTCGTAAAAGTCACGCTTGGCCATCTCTTACTCAACGACCTCGTAGTCCACGTCCTCGGCACCCCCGCGTGAGCCGTGATCCCCTCCGGCGTCCCTGGTGGTGTCTGACTGGGCAGTCTGCGCATTCTGCGCGGATCGGGCGGAGGCGTCCTTGTAGACCTCCTCCGCAAGAGCATATGCGGCGCGCTGCAACGCTTCCATCTTCGACTTGATGAGCCCCGGGTCTTCCGAATGCAGGGCCGCGCGCA
>PMZS01000002.1 GCA_003170115.1 Spirochaetaceae bacterium | reverse complement strand
TCCAGATCGAGAACAAACTGGCCTTATGCTCCGGATTTTAAAATCCTCAGGATTCAAAGTAACTCCTTTACTGTAAAGCACATTGCACGGCTTCGAGGCGTGAATCCTGAGGATAATCGGGTTGTTCATCTGAGGCCGCTCAGTCTTGCCATTGCGTTTTCGTCTCCCTCCCAGATAGCCTTTACTGCTTTTTGGTACGGCGGTTCCACCGACTCAATTGCAGCGCGAAGCATCTTTAGACTGGGCTTTGCATATAGTTGGGTCGTTTCCAACGATGCGTGCCCGAGAAGCCGCGAGACGAGCGGCAAGCTCACGCCATTCTGGTAGAGTTGGGTAGCCCGTGTTCGGCGGAACATGTGGGGATGAACATGATCTGGAACCGAAGGGCACAGGGATCGTGCCTTTGTCGCATATTCTCTTACGAATCGTTCGACGTTTCCTTCGGAGATCCTTGCGGTTACGTCCTTAATAACCGTAAAAAAGAGCCGTCGGGAATCCGTTTGTTTATTGCTATGGTACACGGAAAGGTAGCGGGCTATATGAGCGGCGGTTTTAACTGAAATCGGTACGATACGTTGCTTGCTGCCCTTGCCGTTTACTCGGATGTAAGGGCTGTTGCCGTCGATTGCAACATCGGAGACATTGAGATTCAAGACTTCCGCGAGCCTGGCTCCACTGTCGTACAACAAAATCATAATGGTACGGTCCCTGAGACCCATCCTCGTATTGGCTGGCTGTTGAAGTATGGCGGACATCGCATCTTCTTCGATTACGGTCTTCTCGGTTTTGGGTACCCTGCATTGCGGTACTCTTTTGACTTGCAGCTCAATCGATTGCAGCGTGATGTCCGTGTCCGCGGCGAATGACAAGTATGACTTCAACGCAGCAAGGCGTTGGTTGCGCGTGCTGGGTTTACTGTGAAGTCGGGAAAGATAATCCATGAAACCAAGAACGCGCTCCCTCGTACACTCAGCGAAAGTGAACTTACTGATCGAGATGCCAGCCGTATCGACGATATACCGCCGGAAAAGCGTCAACGCGTCCCGGTATGACTCGACAGTGTGCGGGCTTCTCCCACACTGTTTTGGCAAGTAGACCTCAAGGAACTCATAGGTCATGGAAAAGAATAGTGCGGAGGACCTGTCCTCATTCTTCATACGTCGCCACCTCCGGGATAACGCCTTGGCTTGCCGCATCGTGTCTACGGATGGCGGGGAATGCCTGCTCGATGGCGTGGAAATAGTACTGCGTCTCTGAAATGGAGGAATGCCCCAGATAGCGGCTTAGATACGGCATCATCACGCCGGTATCTACTCCTTTCTCCATCCATTCGTTCATCTTGTCTACGACGAAGGTATGACGAAGACTTTGGACTTTCGGTTTTTTGTCTACCTTGCCGGCAAAGGAAGTTTTGTTCCAAAACTCGGTAAACTTCTTGTCGACGGACGTTTTCCTGATTGCCTGGTGAGGATGCCACCCGGGAAAGAACCACTCCCGGTTCGGAACGATTTTCTGCATTGCTTGGTCATATTCCCTGCACATTTCGAGCACGTCTTCGGAAAGGAACACAATTCGATCCTTGTTCCCTTTGGAGTGCAAGATTTTGACTGTTCCATTGGTCAGGTCGACGCATGAGCGTCTGAGGTAGCACCCCTCTGCGAGACGGAGGCCGCAGCAATAGAAAAGGCGAAACAGCACCTGATACGCCCGAGCCAAACGGTGGAAGGTAAATTGCGGCGGCATATAGACATCGATGACCGAGAAAAAGCTCGCCAACTCCGTCCGGGAAAGGATGTGCGGCACCCCGACCGTCTCCGAGGCAAAATGTTTGGGGACATACGGATCCTTTCCGAGTGACCGCATGTAGAGTGCAAGTTGGCGTACGAACGACACTCGCTGATTGCGGTAGTTCTTTCCTTCGGTGGGCCGCTGGATCGCCCATCGCATCACAAGGTCGCGGGTAATGGTTCCGGGGCTGTGATTCTGCTCAATGCAGAACCGATCAAAGGATTGGAGAATGTATGCTTCAAAATCGTAGGCGTACCCACACGCCTTCTTTTGCTTAATCAGGCCGGTAATATATTCGGCGAGAGAGCTCTTGTATTCTCTCATTTGCGGGCCCCCGCGATTTCAATTCCCGAGAGTCCGATTGCGCACTGGCGCATTCTTCGTTCGTCGGTCACAAGGTATTCGTCGACTCTCGATTCATTCGCATGTCCGAGCGTGTGAGCAATCGTAGACACAGGATTCCCGGCTGCCAAAAGGTTCGAGGCGAAGGTCCTTCTGGCGATGTGTAGCCCTCTCAAGTCATCTGCGGTCTTTTTTCTGCCCAGTATGGCTTTCGAAGAAGAATAGCAGCTGGAAGAAGTCAATCTCGTATACGGGTGCTTCGACGTTATGAACACGAACGGCTCATCGCACTGGGGACGGCCTTCGAGAATATATCTGGAGAGGAGGTTTCCTACTTCTATAGGAAACGGAAGCGTCAAGGGGACCCCGGTTTTTTGTTGCACGATGGATATGGTCCTAGACTTCCACGCAATGTTGGACAGTCGAAGGTTACAGATATCGACGGACCGCAAACCCATGCGAAGCGCGAGCATGATCATGGAAACGCCTCTCAATTCCAAGGGTGAGCGACTCTTCTCTGCAAAAGTCCTTATGGTATTGACCTGTTCTTCGGACAAGGTAGTCACGATAGGTACTCTGGCCGCCTTTTCGGTCGCAAAGGCGAACTCGAGAGTCTCGGGCACCAGCCCTTGCGCAGCCAGAAATCGAATAAAGCCACGGATTCGGCGGATGTAGGCGTTCCTGCCTTCGGCCGTTTGATGCTCTGCTTGAGTCTGGTACTCCTTGACGATTTCAGGGGTAAGGGATCCTACCTCTGCTATTCCCTTCGATCGCAGGAACAAAAGAAACTGTGCGCATGCAACGAAGTCCATCTGTACTGTTGACAGCTGCATACCGTCCTGCTTCCTCCGCGCGAGGAAGGCGTCAAGGAGCGGCCCGTAACAACTAGGCGCACGATATCGGGATCGTTCATTGTCATAGGAAAACCGCACAGTGGTGACCGACCCGTTTCTCGCCGAATCGTCCACCAGCGATAGGGACCGGCGGAAGGAGAGAAACTGCCGTTTTGAAAGACTTGGCTTAAGG
>PMZS01000132.1 GCA_003170115.1 Spirochaetaceae bacterium | reverse complement strand
CTGCCGCTGGCCGCCGGAGAGCTGGTCGGGGTAGCGCGCCCCGTATCCGGTGAGGTCCACTGACTTGAGGGCCTCCTCCACGCGGCTCCTGATCTCCGCGCTGGGCGCGTGGCGCACTTTCAGACCGTAGCCGATGTTGTCGAACACGGTCATGTGGGGAAACAGTGCGTAGTCCTGGAACACGGTGTTGAACGGCCTGCGGTTCACCGGCCTGTCCGCGATATCCTCGCCATCAAGAAGAATGCGTCCGGAGGTGGGTGCTTCGAACCCCGCGATCATGCGCAGGATCGTGGTCTTCCCGGATCCGCTTGGCCCCAGGACGGTAAGGAACTCGCCGTCGAACACGCTCATCGAAACGGAGTTGACGGCAGCGACCGCACCGAAGGCTTTTGTCAGAGAATCAAGTCTGAGAAGCTCCTTCATGGCCGCGCCGTCACCTCCACCGGTCCTTTACGAAATACTCACTTCTTGCTCATCTGGAGCTTCACCTCGCTCCACTTCTCGGTAAGCTGCTGGTAGTCGCCGCGGGGCTGCAGCCACACGCAACGGCTCGCGTAATCGATGCCCTCCGCGGGGTTGGAGGCCCCCGGATAGCCGATGAGGTCCGACATTTTCTTGTCGTTGTCCTTGCGGATGCACCAGTCGATCCACTTCAGCGCGAGATCCTCGTTCTGGGTTCCCGCAGAGACGACCCAGTTGTCCAGCCACCCGATGCCGCCCTCCTTGGGGATGGTGAGGTTCACCTTCAGGCCCTTCTGCTGCGCCTGCGACTTCAGTTGCTCACCGAAGGCCATTCCGATCACCGCCTCGTGGTTGGCGATGAGGTTCACCGCGTCCGTGGCGCCCGTGGTAAGGGTGCGCAGCTGCGGGGCGAGGCTCTTGAAGCCGTCCGCCAGGCGGGAGAAGTCCTCCGCGCTGAAATTCCACAGGTCCTTGAATCCACCAAGCTTCAGCGCCATGGTGACATAGGCGTTCTGCGGCTCGTCGAGGATGAGGACTTTCCCCTTGTACTTCGGGTCCCACATGAGCGCCCAGGAGTCCGGCTTCTCCTTTATCACGGTTTCGTCCCAGAACAGGGGAATCGTGCCCCACGCGTAGGGAACGCCGTATTGCTTGCCCTCGAACTGGGTCACTTTCAGGTTCTGGAACTCGGGCAGCACGTCCTTGTAGTTCTTCAGCTTCGAAGTGTCGATGGGCTTGATCAGCTTGTGCTCGTAGTAGCGCTTGAAGAGGCTGGTGTCAATGGTGGCAAGGTCGACGCCTTTGCCGCCATCCGCCGCCATCTTGTTGAAAATCTCGTCCACCGAGGTCGCGTTGGTGATATTCACGACGGCGCCCGTCTCCTTGATGAACGGATCGACCCACGACTTGTCCGCGTATCCCTCGAAGACGAGGAGGTTGAGCGCGTTGGGCTTCTTCGCTCCCGCGCACCCTGTGGCGAGCAGGGCCAGGGCCACCGCCACGAGAAGGTAAAGACCTTTCTTCATAGGATCCTCCTATTTCGGTTCTCCGGTCCTCCCCGACGGAAGGACCAATCGATCAGCCGGCCGACTTTGCGGCGCGGCTCTCATCCCTCGGTTGCCGCCTGAATGCCACCAGGAGTGGCGGCCGCCTGAATGCCACCAGGAGTGGCCGCCTGAATGCCACCAGGAGTGGCCGCCTGAATGCCACCAGGAGTGGCTGCCTCGAAATATCTGCGCGGGTTGTCGATCAGGTATCGGGTGATCCGCTGGAGAGAGACGCCGGCGGCCATGAGCCTGGGGGTCGCGTCCGTGATGGCATATGCGTAGGTGCGCCTGCCCGTCTCGGGATGCTCCCGCTCGGCCTCCATCCAGATCTTCCCGTCCGCGTCCACGGTGATGTTTGTGTCAATGCTGTAGAACACCTTGTCCCCGAACCCGCTGTTTTCGAGATGGTTGATCAGGTACATCAGGTCGGGGAACGGGGTGTCGAACTCGAAGTCGAAATTGTTGAAGTGAAGGTATCCTCCCGCCCTGGCAACGTCGGCGAGGTACTCCGCTTCCTCCTGGAGGCTGCGGCCGTCCCAGCCGAACTCCGCCTCTACGTGGGAATAGAAGGTGGCCGCAATGTTCGCCCCCGCCGCCTTCAGCACTTCCATCTGCTCCCGGGCGCCGGCGCAGGCGTGGGTTGCAACAGGGACCCGGCACTCCTTCTGCACACGCGCCGCGATGCGGAAGGTCCTCTTCTCCCAATCGGTCAGCCGCGAGGTGTCCGCCGCCACCTTGATGATCCCGGCCTTCACTCCGTCCGTCTCGAAGCCCGCGTATCCCCGCGTGATGTCGGCCACCATGTGATCGTAGAGCTCTGTCTCGCCCATCCCGGTGACGGGATGGCCGCAACTCTGCAGGTACGAGCCGGTGGAGAGGATGATGCTGAGCTCGGGAACCTTCTCGTTAAGCGCCAGGATTTTCTCGACATTCGGCCACGGGGTCAGCTCCACGATGGTCTGGATGCCGACGTCCCGCGCCTTTTTCAGCAGGTCGAGGTTGAAGGCAAATGTTTTCTCGATGAAGGGGGTTCCGGTCTGAAGCTTTCCAAGGAAGTCGAAGCAGATGTGCTCGTGGACCAGAGTGACCCCAAGGTCCCTGGTGTCTACGAGCCCTCGAACCGCCTGCACCTTTGCCACTACTTCCTTCCTGTTCTGAAGAAACAGTCTCTCTATCAGCGAATGCGAGGAAACTTTCATGAAACTGTAGCAGCAATATCTCCAACATGTCAAGAATCAACGAGAAAGTATTTACATAATTAAAATACTTCGCTACACTCCGAAATGATTCGGAGGTATGAGAGTCCATGACGTCTCGGCAAAGAATCCTCAATGCGGTGTCCTGCCGGGATGTGGACCATGTCCCGCTCCTCCTGCGCTTCTGGCCAATGGGCGAAAAGAATACCATTCCCTTTGAATGGAAGGATCAGGTCCGCCGCGTGGAGAACACCCTTGCACGAGGGCTGGACGACACGCTCCTGCTCCAGCCGCCTCTCGGGTACATCGAAGACTACCGGGCAGACCTGGTGCCCGGTGTGCAAGCTTCCGTTCGGATGGAGCCCCCGCGCGATGGTGAAGACTACCCCACGCTGCACAAGGAGTACCGGACGGCCGGGGGGACCCTCGCTCACATCGTGCGGAAGACCGACGACTGGATTCACGGCGATGACGTGTACCTGTTCAGCGACTACAACGTGTCCCGGGCCGTGCGGAACGCCGTGGAAACCGAGGCGGATCTGGAAATCCTTCCCGCCCTGCTCGGCACGCCGTCGCTGGCGCAGGCGGAAGCCTTCCGGCGCGACGCCGAAGCGCTGCGCGGCCACGCGCGAAGGCTCGGGGTTGCACTCGACGGCGGTTGGGTGGCACTCGCGGACGCGGCGGTCATGTTGTGCGGGATGGAGCGCATCCTTTTCGCGCAGATGGACGAGCACCGGTTCATCGAGCACCTCCTCGACATCCTCCTCTCATGGGAGCTCGGCCGCCTCGAGCTGCTCCTTGCGGAGGGAGTGGACATGATCGTGCACATGGCCTGGTACGAGGGAACCGATTTCTGGACGCCGGCAAACTACCGCACTTTCCTCCTCCCCCGGATCACGCGGCTGGTCGAACGTGCCCACGCCGGCGGGGCAAAGTACCGCTACATCATCACCAAGGGACTGGCGCCGCTCCTGCCCGAAATCATGGACGCCGGGGTGGATTGCATCATGGGCATCGATCCCGTGCAGGATCGCGTTGACCTTGGCGCCGTCAAACGCCAGACCGCAGGTCGCCTGTGCCTCATGGGCGGGGTGAACTCCGCCCTCATGCTCTCAAGCTGGAGCGAGCCCCAGATCGACGCCGCGGTGGCTTCGGCAATCCGGACCCTGGCCCCCGGCGGGGGGTTCATCCTCTTTCCCGTGGATGCCGTGTTCAGCGACGCGCCATGGGACAGGGTGGAGGCCATGATCGCCTCGTGGCGCCGCAACCGATGAGAGATGCCGGGGTGAGCGACTATCGCAAGCACGACACCGCGAGCGAGCGGCTGGGGATCCTGCGGATCGTGCACGCTCATCGCCGCATCACCCGTCGGCAGATCGTGGAGCTTACCGGCTTCAGCCAGGCCAAGATCAGCCTTGTGATCAACGGCCTCAAGACCCGCGGGATCCTGGAAGAGGTGGACGAGACGGCGAGCTCCGGCGGCCGCAAGGCCAAGCTCCTGCAGCTCTCCCCGTCCGCGGGGTGCGTGCTGGGTGTGGAGATCGGCGGATACGAGGTGAAGTGCGCGCTCATCGACCTGGCGGGGAACGTGCTCGGCACCCGCAAGGTTCCGGCCCCGCCCGATATCGCGAACCCCGAATCAGTCCTTGCCGGAATCGCCGAGTTCGCCGGGCAGGTGCGGTCATCTGCCTGTCCGCCCGGAGGGAGGCTGCACGGCACGGGGGTGGCGCTTTCCGGAATCACGGACCGCAGGACGGGCGAATGCGTGTACTTCAGAAACCAGCGCTCCTGGGTAGGGTTTCCCATCGCCAGGAGGCTGCGGGAGCTGATCGGGCTTCCCTGCTCGGTGGACGACTCCAGCCGGATGATGGCCGTGGCCGAACGAATCTACGGCGTCTGCCGCACGGTCGACAACTTCGTGTTGATCTCCATCGGGCTGGGCACGGGGTGCGGTATATTCATACACGGGGAGCTCTTCCGGGGGACCAACGGCTATGGAGGGGAGCTCGGCCACATGGTGATAAAGGAGAACGGCCCCCGTTGCGTGTGTGGGAACTTCGGCTGCCTGGAGAGCTTCGCCTCCGGCTACGCGGTGGAGCGGCGGCTGCGTGAGGCGCTGGCTGACAACGTGTATTCCAGCATGATGCACCTGGGCTCAGTGACGGCCAGGGACATCCTGGAGCATGCCGAGAAGGGTGACAAGCTCGCCTACAGCATAATCAGCGATGCCGCCGGGCATCTGGGGATCGGGATCGCGAACATCATCAACATCTTCAATCCCCAGAAGGTCGTGCTCGCGGGAGGGCTGGCACGGGCGGGGCTTCTGCTCCTGGAGCCCGCGCAGCGGATCGTAAAAGGGACTGCCCTCGGGTTCTCGGGAAGCAAGTGCACGATTGAGCTCTCCTCCCTGGACGAGTACGCCGCTTCCATGGGCGCGGCAAACCAGTGGCTCGCCGAGGTTCTGGCAGACGAGGGGGCGACATCCACTCTCATGGGCTGAGCGGAAACTTTCTCTATTGGAGGAAAACGACATGGCACGACTGGCACTTCTTGGCGGTCCGGTTGCGAAGCGAAAGCCCTTCCCTCCGTGGCCGTACTATGACCAGAAGGAGCTCGATGCCCTGCGGAAAGTCCTGGAGAGCAGGATCTGGTGGCGCACGCCTGGCACGCAGACCCAGGCATTCGAGAAGGAGTTCGCCTCCTACCAGGAAGCGGCGCACGGCATCGCGGTGACAAACGGAACCCACGCCCTGGAGGTTGTGCTCCAGGCCCTGGGCACCGGGCGAGGCGATGAGGTCATCGTTCCCGACTTCACTTTTGTCGCCACCGCGGGCGCGGTGCTCTCCACCGGAGCCGTCCCCGTTCCCGTGGACGTGTGCATGGACACTTGGTGCATCGATCCCGACCTGGTGGAAAGCGCGATCACGCCCCGCACCCGTGCGATAATCGCCGTGCACATGGGCGGCCATCCCGCGGACCTTGACCGGCTGGCGTCAATCGCCTCGAAGCGCGGGCTTGCTCNNGAAGGAAGGTGGGCACCTTCGGAATCGCGGGGACCTTCAGCTTCCAGGCGAGCAAGCTCATGACCGCGGGAGAGGGAGGGATCATCACAACGGCCGATCCCGCCTTCGAGCGCGCGGCCAGGTCCGTCCACGACTGCGGCCGCCTGCCGGGGAAGTGGTTCTACGATCACTTCTCATACGGTTCCAACTACAGGCTGTCCGAGTGGCAGGGAGCAATTCTCCGCGTGCAGCTCTCGCGCGCCGCCGAACAGACGCGCCGCCGGTTCGCCAACGCGAAGCTTCTGGCAGGTCTGCTGGCGGAGATCGAGGGGATCACCCCGCAGGCCCTCGATCCCCGCTGCACCCACAACGGCCACTANNTGAAGGCGGAGGGCATCCCGGAGCAGGCCAGCTATCCACCCATCCATGCACTGGGCCTCTTCAAGGACCCGAGTGGGTACCAAGGACGGATTGGATCAGAGCATTCCGGGCGATTGAGAGCTGTCATGGAAGGGCAATTCCCCAACACCGACCGGGCGGCAGGGAAGACGGTGTGGCTGCCCCAGACCGCGCTGCTCGGTGACGCGGAAGACATGAACGAGGTGACCGCCGCCGTGCGCAAGATCCAGCAGAACGCGCGCGATCTCCTCTAGGAGCGGGACGAGGCCTTGCTGCCAGGAAACACCGCGTCTATCCGGACCATGGCGCAGAACCGATCGAGGGGCTCGACCACTTCTCCATAGCCCATCATCCAGTGGTGGCCGAAACCATGCGCGGAGATCGCCTCCAGCAGATCCCGCACGGGCAGGCTCGGCTTGAAGGCCACGGGGTTTCCCTCGAAGACCATCCCGGTCTCGGCCGCGGAGCCCGAGACGGCGCACAGCCGGTAGGTCCCCTTCCTGCCTGTGAGGTTCACGAAGGTAGCCTGGGGTGAGGCCTTGCCGGGGTAGCGGATGCACACTCCCCGCTGCCAGATGCGCACGGGGGTGAGCGCGATGTCCGACGCCCGTGCGGCCAGGGATGGGGCGCCGCAGCCGCAGTGGGAGGTGACAAGAAAGTTCTCTTTCTCGTTCACCTCGAGAATCTCCCCAAAGTGGGCGGGCTGGCCGGTGAATGACTGGAGGAGGAACAAGGCGAGAGCGGAGTTGAGGTCACCCTCGCACCCTGCCGGGATCCCCTCGTCGGCCAGCATCCCCACGGTGAGGCATGCGCGGCCCGCATAGTGGGGATAGCATCCGATGCCGAAGGCAAGGATACGGTTCTTCCGGGCCAGGTCCCGCAGGGCGATCGCGGTGCTCACGGACGCCTCCAGAGCGGCGTCATCGCTTTCCACGGTGCCGGCCGTCTTCTTCAGTTTTGAAATCTCCTCGCGAACCGCCCCTCGGGGCACGGCACGGGCGAGCTCTTCGATCTCCTCCCATCCATAGGATTCCACCAGCGGCCCCAAAAGCCGTGTAATCTCCACCTCATCGAAAGCGATCGGCGTCATCCCCGGCGTCCGCCGCCCGATGAAGCCGAGCTTGCCCATCTGGAGGCGCATTCTGACCGCCGCAGCCTGGGCATAGCTTGCCGCGGAGCGGTACGTTTCCACCGCGTCTTCCGGGCCGTAGAAGACAGCGTGCTCCAGGCCCAGGTCAGTCAGCAGCGAGCCGGCCTGCTGCGCGCCCACGATCGAGCCGGCCCGGATTCCGGGTACGGCAAGGATGGCGAGAGGCCGGGGAATCCGTTTGAGAATGGTGACATGCAGGTTGTCGAAGCTCCATGTGATCACCACCGCGCAGAGCAGGTCGATGTCCGCGGTCAGGAAGAAGCGCGCGGCCGCGCGCGCCGTCTCATCGTCGCTCACGATGACGGGAGACCGTCTCACCTCCATGCCCTCGGCCTGAAGCCGGGCTGTGGCTGCCGCCATGAGACGTTCCGCGGCCTCTCCGCCCTCCTCGGTAGGTTCGAGGATCCCGTACAGGCCGATCACCGGTTTCACTTTCATGGGGCCCCCATTTGGATTCACTCTCTCTCTCTCTTCCAGCTCTCTTCCAGCGCGATGGGGAGCATGGCGTAGAAGGCGCTCGCGGTCACAAGGTCATCGATACGCGTGTGCTCGTTCGGCGCATGCGCCTTGTCCTCGTCTCCCGGGCCAAACCCGATGCAGGGGATTCCGTGCTTGCCGCAGATCGCCACGCAGTTGGTGCTGAAGGTCCACTTGCCCACCTCGGGCAGCCTGCCGAACAGGGCGTGGTAGGCGTCCTTGCCACCCGCTACGAGGGGATGTTCCTCGGCGATCTTCCAGGTCGCGAAGTACAAGTCCTGGCCATAGGTGGCGCCGTTCCATCCCTTGCCATCGTACCAGGGCATCGACACTTTTTCCGCGTCTCCCCCCATGGATTCCCTCACCTGGGCGAGGGCCTGCTCCGCCGTCTCTCCCCAGGTGAGCCTGCGGTCGAGGTACAGCATGCCCTGGTCCGGAACGGCGCATTGGCTGGGACCGTGCGCTTCGATCTTCGAGACGACGACCGTGCCTTTACCGAGGAACTCGTCGACGGCGAGCGTCTCGTTCATCTTCTCCATGGCGAGGGCGGCGCGGGCCGCCTTGTACGCCGCGCTCTGGCCCCTCTCCGGCGCGCTGCCATGCGCAGACACCCCGCGGATCACCGCCTCGATCTCCATCCTGCCGCGCTGGCCCCTGTAGAGACGGCAGCTCGTCGGCTCAGTGGACACCGCGTACTCAGGATGAAGCCCCTCCTTCTCGATGAGGTACCTCCAGCACAGGCCGTCGCAGTCCTCTTCGAGGACGGTGAACGTGAAGTACACGCTGAAGCCGCCGTCATAGCCGAGTTTCGTGAGGATCCTGCCGGCGGTGATCATCGCGGCGGCGCCCCCCTTCTGGTCCGCGGTCCCCCGGCCCAGCACCAGGCCGTCGCGAATGATTCCCGAGAACGGGTCGGTGGCCCACCGCGAAGGATCGCCCACGCCGACCGTATCGATGTGCGCGTCGATGGCGAGCTTCCGGGGGCCCCTGCCCACCCGGGCGATCACGCTGCCAAGGCCGTCGAACCGGACCTCGGCGAACCCGGCCTCCTGACACAGGGAGGCAATTGTGCGGCACACCGCTTCCTCCTTGCCGCTGAATGAGGGGATCTTGACGATGGAGGAAAGGGTCCCCGCGGCAGAATCGCGGTATTCGCCCGCGAGGCCGCGGACCGAGCTGCTGGGGGTTTGCATAGGCTGGAAGTATTGCAGTGTTGGATCGCCCTTTCAAGCCGCCGCGCCGCGGTACCCCGCGGATTTGTGCGCCGCGGTATGTCGTGCCGCGGTACCCCGCGGATTTGAGTGCCGGATACAGACCTTGCCCGTGATTGCTGATCGTAATAGAATCGCCGGAGAAAAAGGGGGCGTCATGAAAAAAACCATCATCATCGGGTGCGCTTTCCTCGCCGCGCTTTCCATCGTCACGGCATCGGGCCAGAGTCTCATCTCGAGCGGAGGGTCTGGGATCGCCGCAGCGCCTGCCTCGTTCGCCGGCGGGCAGGGCTCCTCAATGGCCATTCGCGCAACGCCGCAAGTATCCACCGGGAAGAATACCGTCCAGCTCCAGAAAATCGACCTGCAGAACACTCTTCAGAAGCAGCAGCAAACCCTGCAGATGCTGTCCAATATCTCAAAGACTCTGTTCGACAGCGCCCAGGCGACCATCCGCAAGATTGGCGGCTGACGGGGCAAAAAGCGCCGAGGGCCTACGTTGAGCCCGGGTGCGGGCCGGCCCAGGTCCGAAGCCACGCGAGACTCCGCGTGAAGGCTTCTTCGCGGGAGACAATCGGTCTGTATCCCAGGTCGCGCTCGGCCTTGCGATCCACGAAGGTGTGGTCGACGCAGGTCTGGATGACGGCGAAGCGGTTGAAGTTGGACCGCGGGGCGACAACCTCCGAGACAGCCGCAAGCCACAAGGCAAGCGGGTAGGGAATGAATCGGCGTGGCACGGGAAGCTCGAGGGCTCTCAGGAACCTCTCCATGAAATCGAAGAGATTCTCCGCGGGGAAATGGTCGCAGATGAAATAGGCCTGGCCGGCCGCCACGGAGCCCGGCCAGAGATTCCGGGCAGCGAGAACGTGCGCATGGGCCACGTTCTCCGAGTAGGCGTGGCTGAACCTCGCGGACCCATCACCCAGCCTGAGGGAGACCCCCCTCTTCGCCATGCCGATGATGGTCCCGAGGTGGTACTTGTCCCGCGGGCCGTACATCCCGACCGGCCGAAGCGCGCACGCGGCAAGCTCAGGGCCGGAAGATTCAAGGATCATCTTCTCCGCGATGATCTTCGTGCGGCTGTAGTCATCCCGGGGCATCCGGGCCGGATAGGGAAGCGTTTCGTCCCCGTCCACGATCGGCTTCCTGCCGTCGACCACCACGTCCATGGAGCTCGTGTACACCAGGCGCCTCACGCCCCGGCGCCGGCATGCGTCCAGGACGTTTCCGTTGCCCGCAATGTTCACCTCGTCGTACATGCCGCGCGGGGTTCGCACATCCCAGACCGCGGCCGCGGTCTGGAAAACTACGTCCATTCCCTCGCACGCAGCGAGCACTTCATCCCCGCGGCGGACGTCCCCGATCCGGGCATCCACCACTCCAACAAGGTTCCGCTCGGGCAGGGGCTGAACGTCGAGCACACGCACCGGTGTGCCCGCGGCAACGAGCTGCCGGACGATCTCGAATCCGAGCATTCCCGCGCCGCCGATGACGAGGCAATGGCCAAGATCTCTCATGTCAGGGCTTCACGCTGCACCGGCTGACGCCGCGCGTCAAGAAGTTCCGCTTGACAATTGATTCGATGCGTATAGAATCATTTTCATGCCAGTAAAACTGAATCATTCGACATCCCACGGGCCGGAGTCTGCCGGCGATGAGCTGCTGAGCTTCTTCCGCGCCATGGCGGACCCCAGCAGGCTGAAGATCGTCGGGCTCCTCGCCCGGCAGGCCTGCGCGGTAGAGCAGCTGTCGGCCCTCCTGGGAATCGGGGAATCGACTGTGTCCCATCACCTCGCGCGGCTCGCCGATGCGGGCCTTGTCAGCGCGCGCGCGGAAGGCCACTACAGCATGTACTCGCTTCACCTGGATGCCCTTGCCGCCATGGCGCGCAGGCTCCTGAAGACGGAACAACTGCCCGCGCTTGCCAGCGGGATCGACCACGGCTCCTTCGATCGCAAGGTGCTGGCCAGCTTCACCGGGCCCGACGGAAGGTTCACGGCGTTTCCCTCGCAGGAGAAAAAGTTCCTCGTCCTTCTCCGCCATGTCCTGCAGGATTTCCGCCCCGGCGTCCGCTACAGCGAAAAAAAGGTGAACGAAATCCTTTCACGCTACAGCGAAGACACGGCAAAACTGCGCCGCAGCCTGGTGGACTTCGGCTTCATGGACCGCGAAGGAGGGGGACGCGACTATTGGAGAAAGGATCGCGTCGCGCCGGAGGCGCGGATTCGCGGCGAAGCGTCGTGAGCTCCGGGACCGGGTATCTCCGCGCGGGCATCGACGTAGGCTCCACAACCGTGAAGCTCGCGGTGCTGGACGCGGACGACACGCTGGTTTTTCACACCTACGAGCGCCACAGGGCCGACATTCGCGGCACGCTGGTCGCGGTGATCGAGGCAGCCTGTGACGCGATGCGGGCGCGCGGAGCCGAGGTTTCCCTCAAGGCCAGGGTCACCGGTTCGGGCGGACTTTCCGTCTCCCGATGGCTGGAGCTTCCGTTCGTCCAGGAGGTGCTCGCCGGGTCACGCGCGGTGCAGAGATTCCTCCCGGACACCGACGTCGCCATTGAGCTGGGCGGCGAAGACGCCAAGATCACCTACTTCACCGGCGGTCTCGAGCAGAGGATGAACGGCACCTGCGCCGGGGGCACCGGTGCCTTCATCGACCAGATGGCCGTCCTGTTGTCAACCGACGCGGTGGGACTGAACGAGCTCGCGCGGAAAAGCACGACGATCTATCCCATTGCCGCTCGCTGCGGGGTGTTTGCGAAGTCGGACGTGCAGCCGCTCATCAACGAGGGAGCCCGCCGGGAGGACATCGCGGCGAGCATCCTCCAGGCCGTGGTGAACCAGACGATCTCGGGGCTCGCCTGCGGCAAGCCTATCCGCGGGACCGTGGCGTTTCTCGGCGGTCCCCTCCATTTCCTCCCCGAGACGCGGCGCCTGTTCGTGAGCACCCTCGGACTGGCCCCCGGCGCCGTTCGCGTGCCGGAACACGGGCAGCTGTTCGTGGCGATGGGTGCCGCCCTGGCGTCATCCGACACTCAGACCGTCGAGCTGCACGAGCTTCGGAGCAGGACCCGCGGGCTCTGTCACACGCCGACGCCTGAAGTGGAAAGGCTGACGCCCCTTTTCCGGGACGGAGAAGAGGCGGCGTTCCGTGCCCGGCATGACCGGGCGCGCGTGCCCCGGGTCGATATCGCGGAGGTTTCCGGACCCTGCTTCCTCGGCATCGATGCCGGCTCCACGACGACCAAGGCCGTCCTGGTGAACTCCACCGGCGCAATGGCCTGGTCGGCATATGAAGGAAATGGCGGAAGTCCCCTGCGGCTCGCCCTGCGGATGGTGAGAGACCTGCGACGTGCGATGCCGCCGAGTGCGTGGATCGCACTATCGTGCGCCACGGGGTATGGGGAGGCGCTCGTGGGCGCCGCCCTCTGCCTGGACATGGGCGAAGTGGAGACGATCGCGCATTACACCGCCGCATCGACCTTCCTGCCCGGCGTGGACGCGATCCTGGACATCGGCGGCCAGGACATGAAGTTCCTGCGTGTGCGCAATGGGGTGATCTCATCGGTGCTTCTTAACGAGGCCTGCTCCTCCGGGTGCGGATCCTTTCTGGATACATTCGCGAACTCCCTGGACCTGTCCGTTGAAGCCTTCACGAAGGAAGCGTTGCGCGCCTCCTCGCCGGTGGACCTGGGCTCCCGGTGCACGGTCTTCATGAACTCCCGCGTGAAGCAGGCACAGAAGGAAGGAGCTTCGGTGGGCGATATCTCCGCCGGGCTCTCCTACTCCGTGATCAGGAACGCCCTGCAGAAGGTGATCCGGCTCCGGGATCCCGGCCAACTCGGGGCTCGGGGCGTGGTCCAGGGGGGAACATTCGCCAACGACGCCGTTCTCCGTGCCTTCGAGCTGGTATCGGGCCGGGAAGCGGTGCGGCCCGACGTGCCCGGTCTCATGGGCGCCCTCGGTGCCGCGCTCCGGGCCCGCGAAGAGGCCGCCCGATCCCCCTCGGAACGCACCGCCAGCACTCTGCTCGGTCTCGATGCACTGGAATGCCTCACCACGACAACGACTTCCCGGCGGTGCGGAAGATGCGCAAACCACTGCCACCTCACCGTGACCAGGTTCTCCGATTCGCGGCAGTTCATCTCCGGCAACCGCTGCGAGCGCGGCGCCGATGGCGTCGCGTCGGAGACGCGGATTCCAGGCATCGCGTCGGAGACGCGGATTCCAGGCGTCGCGTCGGAGACGCGGATTCCAGGCGTCGCGTCGGAGACGCGGATTCCAGGTGTCGATGGCGGCGCCCCGCCCGCGGAGGCCCTGCCGAACCTGTTCGCCTGGAAGCTCCAGCGGGTGTTCGACTACGAGCCGATCGCCCCTGAGAGCGCCCCGCGGGGAATCGTGGGAATCCCCCGGGTGCTCAACATGTATGAGGACTTTCCGTTCTGGTTTACCGTGTTCACGGCCCTGGGTTTTTCCGTCCGCCTTTCGCCCCGGTCCAGCCACGCGGTCTACGAGGCCGGGCTGGACACCATCCCGTCTGAATCCGTGTGTTACCCGGGCAAGCTCGTCCACGGCCACGTGGCCAGGCTCATGAAGGAGGGCGTTCCTTTCATCTTCTACCCGTGCATTCCGCACAGCCGGCCGGAGGACTCCGGGGCGCGGAACCACTTCAACTGCCCCATCGTCACCTCCTATCCCGATGTCGTCCTGAACAACGTGGAAGGGATACGACAGGGTGCGGTGAGATACTCGAATCCTTTTCTTCCAATGCAGAATTCCGGACGGCTGAAAAAGCGCCTGTCGGAAGAGCTTTCATGGTGCGGAGCCAGCGCCCGGGAAGTCTCGGCCGCCGTGGATGCAGGGATGGCCGAGCAAGCCCGGTTCAAGGCAGAAGTGCGCGCGCACGGAGAGGATGCGCTCGATGAGATCCAGCGCCGGGGCCTGCATGGCCTGGTCTTTGCAGGCCGGCCGTACCACCTGGACCCCGAGATCAACCACGGCATCGCGGAGCTCGCCGTCTCCCTTGGCATGCCCGTCCTGACGGAAGACTCGATCGCCCATCTTGGGCGGATTCAGCGGCCGCTGCGCGTCGTCGACCAGTGGATGTACCACACGCGCCTGTACGCAGCCGCGCACGCGGTGGCGGAACGCGAGAATGTCGAGCTCGTCCAGTTGAACTCCTTCGGGTGCGGGCTGGATGCGGTGACCACCGACCAGGTTCAGGAGATTCTCGAGGCGCAGGGCAGGATCTTCACGGTGATCAAGATCGACGAGCAGTCGAACCTCGGCGCCGTGCGCATCAGGCTCCGCTCGCTCAAGGCAGCCGTGAGCGCCAGGACCAGGAGCGGTGCGCGCCGCACCCCCCCCGCGCCGACGCCGGCGCGGCCGGTCTTCACGGAGGACATGCGCCGTGAGTACACGATTCTCGCGCCCCAGATGTCGCCGATCCACTTCCGCATCATCGAACACGCCTTCCGGCTCTCGGGCTACAGGCTGGAGATCCTGCCCGAGGTGGACCGGAGGGCGGTCAACGAAGGTCTTACGTTTGTGAACAACGATGCGTGCTTCCCCTCCGTGCTCGTGGTCGGGCAGATGATGGCGGCGTTGCGCTCGGGCCGCTACGATCTTCAGCGAACTGCCCTGCTCATTTCCCAGACCGGCGGCGGGTGCCGGGCAACGAACTACATCGCCTTCATCCGGAAAGCCCTCGGGGATGCCGGGATGGCGCACGTGCCCGTCATTTCCGTCAACGCGCTCGGCCTGGAGAAAAACCCCGGTTTCCGCCTGACATGGAAGCTGATCGCCCGGGGGCTCATGTCGGTCGTGTACGGCGACCTGCTCATGCGGATGCTGAACCGGGTGAGGCCCTATGAAACCGTGCCTGGTTCCGCCCAGCGCCTGTGCGACAAATGGACCGCGCGCTGCCGGGACTCCCTGGCCCGGTTGGGAGCCTTCCGCCACGGGAACACGATTCGCGCGATGGTCCGTGATTTCGACGCGCTGCCAACGGCGGGAAACAGAAAGCCACGGGTCGGCGTGGTCGGGGAAATCCTTGTAAAGTTCCACCCCACCGCGAACAACGGCATCGTGGACCTGATCGAATCAGAGGGCGCGGAGGCAGTGGTGCCCGATCTCATGGACTTTCTTCTGTACGCCACTTCCGGGGGACAGTTCCGGCGCCGATCGCTCGCCGGCAGCCTTGGCGGCGCCCTGATCTCGCGCGCTGCCATCGCGCTCATGGAAATGTTCCGATGGCCGCAGAAAAGAGCGCTGGCCCGGTCATCGCGGTTTCACGCCCCTTCCACGATCTACGCGCTCGCCGAGGGAGTGGACGGAATCGTCCAGCTGGGAAACGTCACCGGCGAAGGGTGGTTCCTGACAGCGGAAATGGTGGAGCTCATCCGCGAAGGGGTGGACGCCATCGCCTGCATCCAGCCTTTTGCCTGCCTCCCGAACCACGTCACGGGGAAGGGCATGATTCGCGAGCTGCGCCGGCGGCACCCGGGGGTGTCCGTGGCGGCGATCGATTACGATCCGGGCGCCAGCGAGGTGAACCAGCTCAATCGACTGAAGTTGTTGCTCGCCTCCGCCTACGAATCCCGTGCCCTCAGGTAGAGCAGAGCGCGGCTTCCTTTCCTGGGGACCTTCTCCAGCGGGTCCTCGATCAGGAAGACCCTGCCCGGTTCCAGCGACCCCTGGCGGAGCAGATACTCCTGCACGGTCCTGGAACGGTCGGCGGCGAGAAGTTGAAGATCACCGGTATCATTCGTGACGTCCACGGAACCCTCGATGTCGACCATGACATCCGGCCATCGCAACAGGCCCCGGAAAATCGTGTCCAGCTTTCCAGTTTCCTGCGGGACGAGCTCCGCACTTTCTGAAGCGAACTGCTGGAATCCGAGCTCTTCACCTCCGCCTCCCGATTGGGCGGCCAGCGCCGCAAACGGGAACGTGACGGTCTTTGTAAGAGGATTCAGAACGGATTCGATGATCGCTTTCGGAATATCGAACGTGGGGTCGTTCAGCGTTCCTGCGACGGGAAGATTCAGAGTGATCCTTCCGCCCAAGTCCTTAAGAAGGGCGATGCCCAGAGGTACCGGAAGATTCGTGGCGTCCTTGCTCTCCGTCTTCCTTCCCAGCGTCAGGCGATCGATCTCTATCCTGTTCCGGGAATTGAGCTTCCGGCTTTGAAGGGAGAACGCGACATCCATGCTGAGCTCTCCAGCCGCCAGCTCATATCCGAGATACTTTGCCGCATACGGGCTGAGCGGCGTGAGATCGACGTTTTGAAGGAGCCCGCGGACGTTCATTTCTCCCTCCCCAAGAAGCGGGTTTGCCTCTCCGGAAATCTGAAGCGGGGCGGCATCGTCGATCCTGGCGTGGAGGGCCAGGTCCGCCATCTGGGGGCTTTCCGTCGAGAATCCTCCAATTCGGATATCCAGCTGAGTCATGGCCATCCTCACGGGCGGCATGACGGAGGGATCGGTGAACACCAGGTTTCCGCCGCGGAGGGTGACCGCGGCCACGGAAACGGCGAATGGATTTGTCCGAAAAGTCGGTTTGGAAAGCCCGAGCTCCTTCCATTCCAATGTTTCCCGGCCGAAAACATTGTCCGCCTCCGTGGCGAAATCCGCCAGCCGAATTTCGCCTACCGCCACGTTCCAGTTGGCGGAAGGGGCTGCGCGTGACATCGAAGGAGTTCCCGCAGGCATTGCCAGGTGCTGGACATTGAACGAATTGTCCGGAAGGCGCCTGAGAACGGCAGACCCGCCTGTGATGACGATCGAGGCGACATCGATCTTCTGACGCAGCAAATCCACCCGGGCGCCATGAATCGCGAGCTCCGCGAAACCGAACAGGGGCGCGTTGCTCCCATGCTCGTACGCCTTGAGAGAGTGGACCGAGATTTCGCCGCGCTCAAGGAGCACCTTGAAGCGGTTCCTGGCAAGATCCACATCGTACGACGCACGCGCCGTCAGCGTTCCGTCCCCGATCGTGACGTTGAACGGATTCTCGAAGTAGGGGTGGTATTTACCTATCCGGACATTCTCGGCGGCAATCTCCCCGCGCGCGCTCAAAGGATCCAGGCGAAAGAAACCGTTCGACGAGAACTTCTCGCCGCCTTCCGAGACGGCACTCAGCGAAAATGAGTTGTCGTGGTCGGGGGTCATCGAGAAGTCGGTCAAGTTGAGCGTGAGGTTGCTGAGGGTAGTGGAGAATCTGCTGGGGAGGGCCGCATCGCGAAAGACGACTTTTCCATCAATAAGACGCATCAGGCCGAGGCGGAACTGAGGCAGCTTCGGCCAGGGCAGGAGGAGCAGATCGGCGAAGCTGAAATTGCCATTTGCATCTCGAACGATGTTCACGACAGGTTCGCGCACAACGGCATCCTTGAACACAATTGTATGATGCGCGAGCGAGGACAGGGGCGCGAAGGTGATGTGCAGGGCCTCCCAGGAAAGGATGATGCCGCCCTTCGGCTCATCGACCTTGAACCCGTTGACGGCAAGTGACATGGCGTAGGGGTTGAAATCGATCTGGCGGATCGTCACGGCACGCCCCAGGAATTTCGTCAACTCCTGGACGGCGACCCTCTTGAGGACTACCGGAAAAATCAGGAATCCCATGACCGTGTAGAGGAGCATGAACGCTGCCGCGGCTGCAATGAGCTTGACGAGCATGATGGAAAAATTTTTCATAACATTTTCCTATGACGACAGATACCTAATTTCCCATGCAATCTGCCTTCATGACTAAGATACTCATTTTAGAGGGGGTGAGCCGCTTTTCTTTGTGGAAACTGAACGGAGCCCGGCTTTGTCAGACCTTCTCCCAGGCGCCGGACTTTTCGGACTTGAAGAGCGCATCCAGCACTTTCATGTTCGCCACTGCATCCTCCGGAGGAGTGGGGGCGGACCCGCCCTCCCTGACGGCGCGCGAGAACGCCTCGAACATCTCGACGTACTGGTCCGTGGGCGGGGTGTACACCTCCCGTGTTCCAAGGCCGGTGGTCACGGACACCTGGAGCGGGGAGTCGGGATACGCGTTGAACGGGAGGAGAACGGAGAGCGCTCCGCCCGAACCCAGCGCGTCCACGCGCTGCCAGGGATATGTCTGGGTGCCGACCGTGAACATGGACCGGGTTGTTCCGAAGTCCAGGATACCCGAGGCCAGGACGTCAGTCCCGAGATCGGGGTCCCGGTGGACAAGGCTGATGACGCGCGTCGGCTCCTGGCCGATGAGGAACCGTGCGCTTGAAACGGCGTAGCACCCGATGTCCGGAATCCCGCCCCCGCCGGCAGCGAGGATGTTCCTGATGTTTTTCGGGTCCTTCAGCATGTAGGTGAAGAGGGTCGACACCGCCTGCACGGCGCCGATCTCTCCCGCCTTCACGATTTCCCGCGCCCTCTTCCATTGCGGATGATAGCGGTACATGAACGCTTCCATCACGAGCACGCCCTTGCTCTTCGCGTGCGCGAAAGCCTGTTCGGCCTCCCGCGCGTTCATGGCAAAGGGCTTCTCGCACAGGACGTGCTTACCGGCGTCTGCCGCCTTCTTCACCCACTCCGCGTGCATGTGGTTCGGGAGCGGGATGTAGACGGCCTCGATCTCCCTGTCCGCCAGCAGCTCCTCGTATGAGCCGTATGCCCGGGGAATTCCCAGATCGCGCGCGGCCTCCTCGGCCCTCTGCCTGCTGCGAGAGGCGATTCCGCGCAGTTGAACGAGCGGGGATTTGCTCAGGTACGTGTGGACCCGAAGCCCGTAATGGACAGATACCGACATGATTCCCCAGACAACCGGTTTCATAAGTGCGCTCCTTTGCTGGATCTAAGATAACCACTCCCCCGCCAGGGTCAAGGGAGATCAGAGACGAAATGCAACGAGGGGAGCATCACTCCGACGGTAAGGAATCCGCGCATCAGGGGCGTGGGAACGCGGCGCTCGGATCCGCGTGACGATCGCCGCACAGTTCCCGGGAGCGCATTCATCACCGACCTTCCGCTGCAATATCCTTCCCGAACGCCCTGTCGAGCTTCTCCGCCAGCCAGCGGCGCGCCGCGGCCGCCGTAGCCACGGGATCCGCCTCCGACTCGTTCCACATTTCGACCATGAGCAGGCCCCGATACCCCATTCGGTTCAGGGTCCGGAAAGCCGCGTCGAAGTCGACCAGTCCTTCACCAAACGGCACCCTGCGGAACTCCCGGACCCGCGTGTCCTTCAGGTGCACACCCACGATGTTCCGCCCCCCTGCCAGGAGCTCGCGCGTCACGTCCTTCTCCATGGCGGTGAGGTTGCCGACGTCAGGGTACATCTGGAACCACGGGGTGTCGGCGGCCCTGACGAAGCGCATGCCCTTTTCGATGGAGTCCACCACGGGGCACTCCACGTTCTCCAGGGCGAGTGTCACGCAGGAACATCGCGCCCATTCAGCCGACTTGAGAATGCTTTCCATATAGAGGGCACGGGTCTGCTCCGTGGACTCCTCGTAATGCACGTCGTAGCCGGCGACCTGCACGATACGGAGACCGAACTCAGCCGCGAAATCGATTGCCCGGCGCATGATCTCCAGCGCGCGTTGGCGCCGCGGTTTCGACGCGCTGCCCAGTGCGTATTTCCGGTGAGCGCTCAGGCACATGGTGTCGATGCCGGCGGAAGCCTCCGCGAGCGCTGAATGCAGCTCTCGACGGGCATCACTGGGCCATTGCAGCCGGGCCAGCCTGTCATCGCTCTCATCGATGGAAATTTCGACGAACTGGTAGCCCGAGGCCGAGGCCGCGGCAAGCCTCTCGGGCCACGAAAGCTGCACGGGCAGCGCCTTCTCGTAGATACCCCACCGGAACATCGCGGCGGGTGTGATGCCGCTCTCCTCGGTGTCTTTCACGGCCGCTATTTCCTGCCCTGTCCGTAGTGCCGGAACGACTCCACGGCCTCCGCGACCTGCTCGGGGGTGAGGATGCGAGGGGTCCCCATCGCGCGGGCGGCACACCAGGACCTGGACGCGTCCTCGAGGTACACGGCCGCGTACAAGGCGTCCTTCAGTGTGGGCCCGAGGGTGACCACCCCGTGGTTCCTCAGGATCACGGCTCTCTTGTCCCCGATGTACTGTACGGTCCTCACACCCATGTCCAGGCTCGCCGCCGAGCTGTACGGAGCCACCGTGACCGCTCCCAGGGTCGCGTTCACGAGGGTCGTGCAGAATGCCGGCAGCTCGTCCAGGATGAGCCCGACGGCCGTCGCGTAGGGCTGGTGAGTGTGGATGACAGCGTTCACATCCGGCATGTTGCTGTAAATGTGCAGGAGCGCCACGGTGTCAACGGAAGGACGACGTTCGCCTTCGATGACCTTTCCCTTGGGATCCATGACGACGACATCCGACGGCACGAGCGTCTCATAGGACATGCCGGACGGAGTGACGAGAATGTGGCCGCCGATCCTCATGCTGACATTGCCGCCAGAGAGGCTGATGAGTCGGTAGCGGTCGAGGGCGATCCCCACATCGATGATCTGCTGTCTTTCGCTTTCGTACATGACTGGTCTCCTTAATGGGATTTGACGAATGTTATAACATATGTTAGGATTTGTCCATGGTCAGTACACGCTCTCGGAAAGCGCATGGCGTCGAGGCCTCCCTCGGCATCCCGGTGGAAACGCTTCGAACCATCTATACACGAATGGCGCAGACCCGGAGCTTCGAGGAAGCTGCGGCGCGCCTGTTTACAGAAGGCAAGGTCCACGGCACGGCGCATTTCTGTATCGGTGAGGAGGCCACTGGCATTGCCGTCTGCGCGGCGTTGAAGCCCGAGGACAGGATCACCGCCACGCACAGGGGCCACGGTCAGAGCATCGGCAAGGGCATGCGGCTGGACCTGATGATGGCCGAGTTCCTCGGCAAGGAGACGGGCTACTGCAAGGGACGCGGGGGATGCATGCACATCGCCGATTTCGCCGTGGGCAGCCTGGGAGCGAACGGAATCGTCGGCGGCGGCATCCCGATCGCCACTGGTGAGGGACTTGCCGCCAGGCTGCGTCGAACGTCCGACGTGGCGCTCGCCGCGTTCGGCGATGGCGCGACGTCGATCGGCGCCTTCCACGAGGGTGTCGCGCTTGCGCGTGCGTGGAACCTCCCGGTCATCTTCCTGCTCGAGAACAACCGCTACTCGGTGGCCACCACGCTCCGCGAGACGGCGGGCTTCGAGGATCTCGCAATCCGGGCAGCCGGGTACGACATGCCCGCCTTGATCGTAGACGGCATGGACCCAATTGCCGTCCTCGAGGCGATCGGGCGCGCCCGCGACCACGCTGTCACGGACGGCCCGGTCCTGGTCGAGGCCCAGACTTACCGCTACTACCACCAGAATGGACCGCTCCCTGGCAGCGCCTTCCGATATCGGACGCGAGACGAGGAACGGGAGTGGCTCGCCCGTGATCCAATCGTCGTCTTCCCGCGTAACCTCGTCGATGCCGGACTCTTCTCGCAGGCGGAGGTGGACCACGTTGCCGCTCTGGCACGTGGAATGGTCGACGATTGCGCCGAGGCGATCGCGATCGAAGGACCCGCCGGCGCATCGATCGACGCGGCCTTCTACCCCTCCATCGCGACCATCAACGATGGCATGCTCGGCCCCGGCCTGCCATCCGTCGCCGCCGCCGTGCTTGACGGGATCCCGGTGGCCGGCGGCGAGGAGGTCACCTTCGGGTCGGCCGTCTCGCAGGTCATCGCCCGCTGGTTGGAGCGCGACCCCGACGCGTTTGTGATGGGCGAGGAGGTGGGCCACCTGGGCGGAGGCGTGTTCGGCGCCAGCCGGGCCGCGCTCGCCGCCTTCCCGGTCCGGGTCCTGAGCTCGCCGATCTGCGAGAACGGCTTCGTCGGTGCCAGCCTTGGGGCAGCGATCCTCGGGATGCACCCGATCGTCGAGCTCATGTACCCGGATTTCGCCCTCGAGGCCGCCGATCAACTGTTCAACCACATCCCCAAGGCGCGCTACATGTACGGCGGGCACCATGCCGTGCCGCTCATCGTCCGTACGCAATCGAGCCGCGGGCGGGGCTATGGACCGCAGCACAGCTGCGACCCTGCCGCCCTCTTCGCGTTGTTCCCGGGCTGGCGGATCATCTCACCGTCGAACGCGACCGAATACGTTGGGCTCTTTAACGCGGCAATGCTCTCCCGGGACCCAGTTCTCGTCGTCGAGGATCATCGACTC
>PMZS01000112.1 GCA_003170115.1 Spirochaetaceae bacterium | reverse complement strand
GCGGAGTTCGAGGTCCCGAGATCAATACCGATGACGCGTCCCATGATGTTTCTCCTTTTGTCAATCCTGCTCTCCCGCGCGGCCACGGTACTCCGTGTGGTTTCCCGTGGCTTGTGTCCAGGTGCGCGGCTCTCCCGCTCTGGTGCNNGAAGGCGTGCGGAGGGCGGCAGCTGACCCAGCGACGCCGAAGGCGGCGCGCAGGGCAGCGAGAGCCCGCAGGCCTGGAGTGCATGCGTTGACGCCGGCCGCATCGCCCGGTAGAGTAGCCGGTATGCGCGTGCCCGTTCTGGTCTGGGCCTCCCTCGAGGACCGGCAGAGGCAGAAGATACTCTGGCGATCGGAGCAGGACATTTCCGCCGTGATGCCGCTCGTGAATGAAATCATTGAGAGGGTGCGCGTCGAAGGAGATGCCGCCCTCGTCCGCTATACCCGGCAATTCAATGACGCGGACCTTTCCGGCATTCCACTTGCCGTGCAGGAGCGGGAATTCGAGGAAGCGGAAAAGGCCCTCCCCGGGCAGGTGAAGGCGGCTGTCCGTTCCTGTGCGCGGAACGTCCGGATCTGCCACGAGAGGCAGCTGCCATCCCCCATGACACTGGGAGAAGTGCAGCCGGGCGTCTACGCGGGTGAGCGTGCCACCCCGATCTCCTCGGTGGGCCTCTACGCTCCCCGGGGCAAGGGAAGCTTCCCTTCCTCCACATACATGATGGCCGTGCCCGCGCAGGTGGCAGGGGTCCCGCGCACGGTTGTCGTGACGCCGCCGGACACCTCGGGCCGGTGCGATCCGGCAACCCTGTTCGCGGCCCGGCTCTGCGGTGCCCACGAAGTGTATCGCGTCGGCGGCGTCCAGGCGCTGGCCGCCCTTGCATACGGGACGAAAAGCATCAGCCGGGTGGACAAGCTCCTCGGCCCCGGCAACCAGTACGTCACCGCGGCCAAGCGCATTCTCGCGGCCGTCGTGGACGTCGGGCTTCCCGCGGGACCCTCGGAGTCCATGATCCTTGCTGATGCATCCGCGGATCCGTTCCGGCTTGCCCTCGACCTTCTCATCGAGGCGGAGCATGGGCCTGACTCGCAGGCCCTCCTGGTCACCGACAGCGCCGCCACCGCGGATGCGGTTGCGAAGCTTCTCCCCGGCCTGATCCGGGAGCTTCCCGAGCCGCGAGCCACGTACGTGGAAAAGGTCCTGGAGAACTACGGAGGCATCATCCTCGCCCGCGGCATGGAAGAAGCGGCGCACATCGCTGACGCCGTGGCCCCCGAGCACCTGCAGATCGCCACGGCTGAGCCGCTCCAGACGCTTTCACTGGTGCGCAACGCGGGAGAAATTCTCCTCGGCCAGAACACACCCTTTTCCCTGGCCAACTATGCGATAGGGGCCAACGCCGTCCTGCCAACCGGAGGGAAGGCACGGACGTGCTCCGCGCTTTCGGTCAGGGATTTCATGAAATTCTCGTCCGTCGCCTGCCTTACCGCGGCGGGCTATGACGCTCTGCAGGATCCGGCGATCACGCTCGCGGACTACGAGGGTTTTCCCGCGCATGCGAAAGCACTGAGGGAGAGGAGAAAGAATGAGCCCGAAATCGTCCACCAGGCCTGAGTCCCGAAAGAAGGCGTCGACCCGGGCGCCTGCCGCCCGGCCGTCCGCCCGCGCACGCCGCCCCGTGAAGGCCCCGAGATCGAAGCCCACGGCTGCCCTTCGCGCGGTCGAAGTGCGCGCCTGGGTCGCCACCGCGGACATGGGCCTCGGCCACCAGCGCGCCGCCTACCCTCTTCGCGACATCGCGGAGGGAGGGCTCATCACCCTGGGCAGGGCGGAGAACAATTCCAACGGCGAGCACAAGGCCTGGGAACGGCTCCGTCGCAGTTACGAGTTCCTTTCCCGCACAAAGAGCTGGCCGGTAATCGGCAATGCCGTGTTCGGAATGCTGGACAAGATCCAGAACATTCCGCCCTTCTATCCCTTGCGGGACCTCTCTCACCCCACCTTCCAGGTGGCGTGGCTGAAGAAGCTCATCACGAGCGGAATGTGCGGCGGGCTGCTGGAAAAAATGAAGCAGAAGCCCCTTCCCCTCGTCACGACCTTTTATGCGCCCGCAATTGCCGCGGACATGGCAGGTTTCGGCCGGATATACTGCGTCATCTGCGACGCGGAGGTGAACCGGGCCTGGGTGGCGGAAAACCCGCGCGAAAGCAAGATCACCTACCTCGCTCCCTGCGGGCGCGCCGTGCGCCGGCTCAATGAGTACGGCATTCCCAACGAGCGAATCTGGCTCACCGGGTTCCCCATTCCGCTCGAACTCCTCGGCGACGAGCAGCTCACCGTGCTGAAATGGGATCTCGGCCAGCGCCTGCGCTACCTTGACCCCTCGGAGCGATTCTGGCCGCTGCACGGCCTGAACGTCGAGCATTTCCTCGGCGCGAAGAACTGCCGCTTTGCGAAAGAACGAGCGCTCACGATCACCTTCGGCGTCGGCGGAGCAGGGGCGCAGACGGACATCTCCTACCGGGTGGCGCGCAGCCTGCGGGAGAAGATCGTCAAGGGAGAGATCACCTACAACATCCTTGCGGGCATCCGGCCCGAGGTAGTGCAGTTCCTTGAGAGCATCAAGAAGGAGCTCGCCCTCCCCCAGATCAGGATCATCTACGGCAAAACGCTGGATGAATATTTCCGCGGATTCACCGAGTGCATGCGCACCACCGACATCATCTGGACCAAGCCCAGCGAGCTTTCCTTCTATTGCGGGCTGGGGATCCCCGTCATCATGGCCCCCCACATCGGGTCGCAGGAAGACTACAACCAGGCATGGCTCCTGGAGATCCAGGCCGGCTTCCCGCAGCAGGATCCGCAGTACACCGACCAATGGCTCATGGACATGCTGAGGGCGGGAAGGCTGGCGGACGCCGCCTGGAACGGCTTTCTGAAAGCGCGCAAGTACGGCACGTACAAGATTCACGAGATCCTGCGGACCGGCACGATGGAGAGGGAGACGTCGGTACTGCGCAGATGAGGGGTGAGCTGGCCACCCCGGAGGATGTGTTCTCCTGGGTGGAGTCCTTCACCAACCTCGAGCGGGGCAACCTGCCCTTCGACAAACGCTCGTATCGACTGGACCGGATGCGCCGGCTCCTCGGGATGTACGACGATCCCGACAGGGAGCTTTCCGCCATCCACGTGGCGGGCACCAAGGGGAAGGGCTCCACCGCGGCGCTCATTGCCTCCGTCCTCCGCGCGGCGGGACACCGCACGGGGTTGTACATGTCGCCTCATGTGAACAGCCCGTTCGAGAGAATCTCCCTGGCCGATGAAGCCCCGCGGAACGAGCTGCTGGTGCGGCTGGGCCGCGAAGTGAAGTCGGCCCTGGATGCGCTTCCCGCCGAAGGCATGCCCGGGCATTTTGCTCCGACGACATTCGAGCTGTACACGCTGCTCGCGCTGCTCTATTTTCGCGATGCCGGCTGCACGCATGCCGTCATCGAGGTGGGGATCGGCGGACGGCTCGATGCGACGAACGTGATCACGCCGAGGGTTTCAGTCATCACGCCCCTGGACCTCGAGCACACGGACGTCCTGGGGGACACCCTGGAGAAGATCGCCTGGGAGAAAGCAGGAATCATCAAGCCAGGGGTGCCGGCTTTCATCGGCCTGCAGCCCCCGGGCACGAAGGAGGTCTTTCGCCAGGCCGGCCGGGAAAGAGGCAGCGCGATCACGTTCCTGGATGAAGAGATTCAGGATCTGTCCCCCCGGGTGGACGCCGGCGGCACCTCGTTCTCCGTGCGGTTCACGGGTGAAAAGGCCGAACAGCTTCGCCTTGCAATGCGGGGCGAGTTCCAGGCGGAAAACGCCGCCCTGGCTTTTCTCACCCTCCGGCGGTCGATGCCCGAGATTCCGATGGCCTGCTACCGGGAAGGATTTGCGCGGACCGAGCTGCCGGGCCGCATGGAAGTGCGGGGCCGCTCCCCTGCCGTTGTGCTGGACGGGGCCCACACTCCTCTCGCCGTCACGAGGCTTCTTTCCTCGTTCCGCGCAATCTTCCCCGGAGAAGCGATCCTGCTTTTCGGCTCGGTCTCTGGAAAAAGGCCCCGCGAAATGGCGGCGATCCTCGCCGCGGCATTCTCGCGCGTGATCATCTCCACGCCCGGCACCTTCAAGGAGAGCGACCCGGAGCAGGTGGCGGAGATCTTCCGCGGTTTCAATCCCGCCACGTTTCTGGAAAAGGATCCCGCACGCGCGCTGCGCCGTGCACGGGAGGAATCGGCCGGCACGCGCCCGATTCTGGTCACTGGTTCATTCTATATGATCGCGGAGATCGGAAAACTGCTGTGAGCCGCACGCGTCGGGCCGAGGGCACGGATTTCTCCTTCCTGGACGGACGCCTGCGTGTGCGGACCGGGGACATCACACGGCAGACGGCGGACGTCATCGTCAATGCCGCCAACTCGGGGCTCATGGGCGGCGGGGGCGTGGACGGGGCAATTCACCGGGCCGGCGGTCCGGCCATCCTGGAAGAATGCAGGGCTATCCGACGGGAGAGGTTCCCGGATGGCCTGCCGACCGGCGAGTCGGTGGAGACCACCGCGGGACGGCTTCCCGCCAGATACGTGATTCACACGGTGGGCCCTGTATGGCACGGGGGAACAGCGGGCGAGCCGCGGTTGCTGGCCTCGTGCTACAGCTCGAGCCTGGCCCTGGCGGCGCGGCTGGGGGCCCGGAGCATCGCGTACCCGGCAATCTCCACCGGTGTCTATGGATACCCCCGGGACCTGGCAGCGCGCGTGGTGTGGGAGACGCTCAGCGGTTTCTGCCGGGAGAACGCCACACCGCGCATGATCATCCTCGTCTTCTACTCCTCCGACGACTCGGAAGTGTTTCTCCTGGCGACAGGTTCCGGCGGATGAGCACTCCCGCGGGAGCCAGCGGATCCCTCAACTGGAAGGAGATCGACCTCGTCCTCTCGGAGCTTGCGCTTCCGGGGAGCCTGATCCAGGAAATCCACCAGCCGCGGCACGACAGGCTGGTCCTCCATCTCTTCCGGGCGGGTGAGCAGAGCATGCTCCTCATCTCCCTTTCCCCGCGGTTTCCGAGGATGCACGCGCTGACTGAGAAGCTCCCCAACCCCGGCACGCCTCTGCGCTTCGCCTCGTTCCTCCGTTCGCACATCAGGGGCGGGAGAATCGAGACCGCCGAGCAGCTCCGTGCCATGTCCGACCCGTCCCTGGGGGAACGGATCGTGAAGATCACGGTGCGTCGCGGAGAGGACGTGAATGTGCTCTGGGTGAGGCTGTGGGGCGCCGCGGCGAACGCAATTCTCACCGATGAATCAGACGTTATTCTGGATGCCTTTTACCGTCGGCCGAAGAAAGGCGAGATTTCCCGCGAGATTCTGGAACCGCGAGGGAAAGGGAGCGGGCATCCCCGGGCCAAGGTCACCGGCACGCCCGAATATTCCGTGAGGGAGCTCCCCGGGGAAGGATCCTTCAACGAGAAGCTTGAGGCGCTGTACGCGGACCTGGAAGGCAAAGGAGACAGGGAGCGCGCTGCCGCCCAGGCCGAGGCCGAGCTGGAAATCAGCGAGAACAAGCTCCTGTCCAACCTCGAAAGGCTGCGCGCGCGGCTTTCGGAGTACGGCAACCTTGAAAGATACCGCGAGCTCGGCAACCTCCTGACGAGCAACCTCCACCTGGTCGTCCGGGGAGAGCGGTGGATCCGGGTGCAGGATTTCTTCCATGAAAACGTCCTCGTGGAGATCGAGCTGCGGCCGGAGCTCACACCGGCGCAGAACGCGGAGAGCTATTATGACAGGCACCGCAAGGCCCGGCTTGGCCGGAGCAAGGTGCAGGATGAGATTGAGAATCTCGAAGCTACTCTTGGCCGTATCCGTGCCCAGCGGGCGGCCCTCGCGGCCAACCCCGACGCGCAGTCGCTCGTCACCGTGGCAAAGGACGCCGCGCGCGCGAGGAAGCCGCTGCATGAGACCGACGTGCCCGGCCTGGTGTTCGTCTCTCCGCCATTCCGTATCCTCGTCGGCCGCACCGCGGCGGAAAACGACGAGCTTCTGCGAAAAAGAGTCCGCGGCAACGACTGGTGGTTTCACGCGCGCGACTGGCCCGGCGCCTACGTGTTCGTGAAAGCGCAGCCGGGGAAAAGCCTGCCGCTGGAGACCATGCTGGACGCGGCGACGCTCGCGGTGCATTTCTCGAAGGGAAAGACTTCGGGACAGGGCGACGTGTACTACACCCGGGTGAAGTACCTCAGGAGGGCCAAGGGTGCCCGCCGTGGCACCGTGCTGCCGACGCAGGAGAAGAACCTCCACGTGAAGATTGATCCGGCCCGGATCGAGCGCCTGAAAACGGGGGCACCGCCGGGTGCGTCCTCATAGTCTGGCGGTACCAGTTGGCGCAGTTCGCGCCCCAGTACCCGAACTCCCATTTTGGCGATGCCGCCCCGCCCCCCCATGACCGTGAGAAATCGTTCCCTGACGTTCATTCGAGCTTCCGCGGGCGGTACGCCTGTTCTTTCTGTGTGTCGGCGAAATCAGAGGCCAGCCGTGCCAGCATCTCCCCACGGCGGTCGGCAAGCCGCCGGAGCTTTCGCGGCCGGCGCTTCGTGAGCGCGTATGCAGTCATGATGGGAAGGGCGATCGTGCTGTCGGTATAGCAGACCACCGTGTCGGGGAGCTGCTCGGGATCTACCTTTCCCCAGGTGACGGCCTCCTGCGACGTGGCACCCGACAGGCCACCGGTGTCCACGCGCGCATCCGTGATCTGAATGAAATAATCGTGACCCTTCTCGGCCAGCTTGTAGATCTCCTGGATCTGCGGCTCGGTCTGGAGGGCGAAGTTCTTGGGGCTTCCGCCGCCGAGGATGAGGATGCCGCTTTTGCCGCCGCTGCGTTTCGCGTCGTACACGATTGCCGCGGTCTCGTTCACGTCCAGCTCGGGATCGAAGCCCACCTCGAATCCCTGGAGCCGCAGCGACGCCAGCCCCATGCCGAGGCTGGAGTCGCCGGGGCTCGAGGTGTAGATGGGCACGCCCGCCTCGAAGGCGGCGCCGATGAGCGAGCGGTACCGCGTGCCCAGCAGCTTTTCCCGTTCGCGCACGTACCGGCCCAGGCGCCCGTGCAACTCGGCGGTGGACATCCGCTTCTGGAACTCCTTCGACTTCAGCACCTCGGCGATGAAGTCGTCCGTCTTGAAGAGCACTTCCGCGTCGAAGATGATGTCGTAGATCCGGATGATCCCTTCCTTGCGCAGGGCGACGTCGTCCACGTTCGGCGAAATTCCGTACAGGGCGAAGCCAAGCGAGCGATGGATGTCGTGATAGATGTTCGCGCCCGTGGAGACAATCCAATCGACGAATCCCGCCTCGATGAGCGGGACGAAGGCCGCGTAGCCCAGACCCGTCGGCGTGAGGGCGCCGCTGATCGTGAGCCCCACCGTGACGTCGGGCTCCAGCATCCTGTCCGCGAATATCCGACACGCGTCACGGAGCCGCCCGGCGTTGTAGGAGAGGAAGAAGTCGTCCACCAGGGACTCGATGCCGATGCCTCCGGTGATGGGCACCGGATCCAGCGGGCGGCCTTTCATCAAAGGAGGACGGCCGCTGAGACCACCGTCGTCCAGACTCCGCCGGAAGCCCCTTCCGCGGTCTGGGTGATGCTCGTGCTGTCGACGATATGCCCGCCCATGCGGTACTGCTCGCGCCGCTCGTTGTAGTCCTTGTCCAGGTCGAAGGGAACGCCCAGCAGGGTGGCAAGCATCGACGCGGCGAGATCTTCCGCGTAGTCGCCCGCTTCCTTTTCCGTCTGGCCGTAGGTGTGATGTTCGGAGAGGTAGCCGTACATTTTCTGGTCCGCGGGAATCGCGATGCCGATGGAGGAGGCGATCCTCCTGCCCGGCTCATTGGTCGCCATCTCGGCGAGCACGACGAAGGTGACCTCGCCCGCCTCCAGCGCGGCAAGCCCCTCTTCGGGACTCGCGATCTTGCAGCCGGGAGGAAATATCGAAGAGACGCGCACGATGTTCAAATGGGCGATGCCGGCGTTTCTCAACGCCATCTCGAAGCTGTTGAGCTTTTCCTTGTTGATCCCGACCCCTCGGGTCAGGAAGAGCTTGCGTGGAACAAACCTCACCTCATTGTCTCCTCTCGACTGTGCCTCGACGATACGGTGGAAGTCACTCGAAGTCAAGCACGGCGCGTTTCCCGCGCCGCTGCGCACTTGCAATCGCTTCCCCATTCCACGATACTTTTCTCTGGTATGGGCGTCACCCCGCTCAGGGCTGCCATCCGCCCCCCCCTCGTCGACGGACTCTTCTACCCGGCACGGCGGGAGGCGCTTGCTGCACGGATCGATGAACTTCTCGCAGGCTCCGCGACCCCCCGGGCCGCGCGCTTTGCCGTCATCTCGCCGCATGCCGGTTACGAATACGCCGGGGCGGTGATGGCCGCCGCGTACCGAGCGATCGCCGATCGGCGCGTGCGAACCGCGGTCCTGATCGGGCCTGTCCACCGCGACCCGGAGGACGCCATATACCTCCCCGAATCCGATGCGTTCAGCACGCCTCTGAGTCCGGTCCCCGTGGACACGGAGGCCGTGTCCGCCCTCGCCGCACGCGATCCCCTGTACCGGCGCAACGACATCCCGCACCTGGAAGAGCACTGCCTCGAGCTGCAGCTTCCATTCCTGGTTCGGATGTTCCCCGGGGTGTCGATCGTCCCGCTTCTCGTGGGGGCCGTGGGAAGGCCGGCAGTGGAGACGCTGTCACGGACCCTCGCGGCAACCTTCGGTCCTCGCGCCGACTCGACGGTGTTCATCGTGACGGCCAACATGGCCTCCTACATGACGGGTCACGATACCGAAAAGGAGAGCGCGACGCTGGAAGAGCTCCTCTCGCGCTGCGACTGGAAGGGCGTGGTGAGCGCGTCGGAAAATCACAGGATCAGCGCGTGCGGCGCGACGTGCATTGCGGGCGTCCTCTCCCTTGCGGGAGCGGGCTGCCGGGTGCAGATTCTCGCCCGCGCCCGCTCGCAGGAGATGGACGAGGACGCCTCGCGCATCGTGCACTATGCCGCGGTGAGCGTCGAGTCCGACCGCGTTCCCGCATGACCTTCGCGCTCACCGACCAGGACCGGCTGACCCTCCTGCAGACAGCGCGTGAAGCCATCGGGGCCCGGCTGGCCCGACGGACCCCTCGATTCCCCCCGGCACCGCCGTCGCTCTCGATCCCGTGCGGGGCATTCGTGACGCTGAAAGTGAAGGAGGCGCTCCGCGGGTGTATCGGGCACACCACCGCCAGCCAGCCGCTCCTGGAGACCGTGAAGGACGTTGCGGTGTCCAGCGCGTTCGACGATCCCCGATTCCCGCCGGTGGCTCCCGAAGAATGGCCGCGGGTACGGATAGAGATCTCCGTTCTGTCGCCGTTCGAGTGCATCACGGACCTCCACCGGATCACTGTCGGTGTCCATGGTCTCATGGTGCGAAGCGGCCGCCGCTCCGGGCTCCTCCTTCCACAAGTCGCCGTCGAACAGGGATGGGACCGGGAAACCTTCCTCTCGCATTGCTGCCTCAAGGCGGGGCTGCCCGCCGACGCGTGGCGCTCCCCCGAGACGCGCATCGAAATCTTCAGCGCGGAAGTTTTTCACGAAATCCAGGAATAAGGACGTCTGATGGCAATAGAGTTGACTGACGCGGGGAGACTGCACCTCGCGGTGTCTCTTGGCACCGCGACAAGGGGTGCGGCTCTCACGCGCATCCTGGCGCTGCGTGCCGCTCCCGGGTGGATCGCCGGTCCCACCACCGGGGTCCGCGAATGGCGCTTCGAAGGAGTCGTCGAGCACGACGGAAAGGTGTACCTGATCGGGCCGCACGTACCGGGGGTTTCGCTGCACGAGGTGCTCGCGATGCCGGCACGGCAGGCCCTGCCGTTCATTGCACGGCTGGTGAGCGCACTGCTCCAGCTCTCGGAGACCGGCGCGGGCTGGTTTCCGCTGCAGTCCGATTCGGTGATCTTCACCGACGAGCAGACCATCCTCTTCCTCCCGCCGAGCGTCGACCGCGAGCTGAGAGATCTCCTCCCGTTCGAGTCGCACCGCGAGACATTCGAGTGCCTGAATCACCCGGATCTCAAGGGCGCGCCGTGTGCCGCGTTCAGCGTGGCTGCCGGGCTCTTCCGGATCATCACGGGCCGTTTCCCCTTCTGGGGATCCGATGCCGGAGACCTGCACGAAGAGGTGCGCAGCCTCGAGATACAGCCGCCGGCGAGCCTCGTGCCCGGACTCGAGCAGGAAGTGTCGGACACGATCATGGCGGGCCTTGGCCGGGGACGGGGCGGCACGGCCTCCCTGGCGCAGATCGGGAAGGGCCTCGAGGGCTGGCAGACGCGCGATCTCGTCCATCCTTTGAGCGAGGAGGCGCGGCAGAGCGCCCTCGCCACCGCGGGAGCCCGGCAGGCTTCCGCGGAGAGAGGTTTTCTCCGAAGGAGGTTCTGGCAGAGGAACTGGAGAGTGGCTGCCATCGTGGCCACGGTGGTCATCCTCCTCGGTGCCCTGGGGGGCACCGTGCTGAAGAACGTCCTTGCCCCCCGCGTCACGCACGGGTACCCGCCGCGCAGGGTCGTGGAGGCCTTCTACACCAGCATGAACACACTGGATCATACGACCATGCAGGCCTGTGTCGTGGGCCGGGCGGGCTGGGGAGAAATCAATGAAGTGACAACGTTGTACGTCACCTCGCGGGTCACACAAGGCTACGAAGGTCGCTCGAACGTGATTTCCGCCGCGGAATGGGACAAGGCGGGGAGGCCGCCGCTCGCCCCTCCCACGACTCTGTACGGGGTGAC